>JAAWHO010000008.1 GCA_022795905.1 Oscillospiraceae bacterium | reverse complement strand
CTTGGGTGCAGAAATCCCCCCGCCACCGCTTCGCGGCGGCCCGCCCCCCTTTAACAAGGGGGGCGAGAGGGCGAATCTTGTCTGACATGGATTGTTTATTCCTTGCCAGTCCGATTTTCCTCCCAAAGGATGAAGGTCTGTTCCGTATCACGCTGGGCGGCTTTCAGGAGGGTCATCGCCCCATAGAAATCGTCCTTTGCCATACAGGCCAGGGCGTCTGTCACGGCGTTGAAGAGTTGGGTGTACATTTTCCGATACATAAGGACATCCATAGGAGCATTCCTCCAATTTGTAGTCGTTTATTATATTATAAATACGTGCCAACATAATGTCAAGAGTTTTTCCTTCTTATACATTCTTTAATTCCTGCACAGAATTGCTATGATAAGCACAGTGAGGGGATTGATTATGGGATTGGACTATAAAGAAATCGGGAAAAGAATTGCTTCACGGCGGAAGGCTTTAGGGATGAAGCAGCGTGAAGTAAGTGAGCTCGTTGACATTAGCGATACTTATATGTCCAGTATCGAACGCGCAGTTTCCATCCCTTCTACCGAGGTTATCATGCGTTTAGCGATTGCCTTAAAAACTACCCCGGACGAGTTCCTGGTAGGCACGGCTCGTTATGAGGGCGAGGAATGGAAAAATGTAGCTGAACTGCTGCGTCCAATGGAAGCCAAACGGCTGGAGATGGCCCGGGGTCTTCTCACATGGCTGCTGGAGCAGAAGCTGTAAAAAAACCGCACCCCACTTGTCAGACAGAATCTTCTCTGACAAGTGGGGTGCATTTTATTTCTCGCTTTTACATTTCCGCAGGCTGCATTTCAATAAAATTCTTCAGAATCTGCGCAACCTGCGCGCGGGTAGCCAGCCCCTGGGGGTCCAGCTGTCCGCTGCCGAAGCCGCTGATGATGCCGTTCTCCACAGCCCAGCACAGGGCCTCCCGCGCGTAGCCGCTGCTCTGCCCCGCGTCCGCAAAGCCGGACAGAACGCCGGCAGTGTCGGGGGAGCCCGCGTACCGCCAGAGCATGGTCACCAGCTGCTCGCGGGTGATGCTCTGGTCCAGGCCGCTGCCGTCGCTGATGCCGCTGGCGACCGCCCACTCCAGGCCCTTCTCGTACCACACATCGCCGCCGGCGGTATCCGCGCCGTCAAAGCGGGCCAGCACCACCATCAGCATAGCGCGGGTCATCGGCGCTTCGGGGGTAAAGACGGCCTCGCCCGTGCCGGCGAACAGCTCGCGGGCAGAGACGAACGCGACGGCGTCCGACGCCCAGTAGGCAGGGGCGATGTCCGTGAACTCTTTGCTGTTGTCCACAAGCTTCACCGTGGCCCCGTCAGGCAGGGACACCACAACGCCCTCCGCCGTGGGCACAGAGGTTTTGATGACCTCCTCCGTGCCGTCCTCGTGAACAAGGACTGCCACAGTGCCGGGAGCGGGGTCGCCGGAGGGGATTTCTACCCTGACCGGCTCCTCGCTGCCGGTGTTCACGGTGACCGCCGGGGCGGCCTCCGTATCCCGGACTGCCTGGACCGCCGGGATGGGCAGGACAACGGCCTCGCCGCTCTGCCGGGCGGCGCTGACCGCCGCGTCGGACAGGCTGACCTCCGCCTCCGTTCTGCCGGCGGCGTCGGTGATGATGGCGGCGGTGGTGCCGTCACTCCGCTCCACGGCGGCAGTGCTGGAGCCGTCCGGCCTGACGACGGTCTCGGTTTTGCTGCCGTCCTGAGCGGTCTCCCAGGTGGTCACGGTGCCGTCCTTCCGGGTTTCTACGACGGTCTGGGAGCCGTCCGGACTCTTGGTGGTGGCTGTGACAGTCCCGGTCCGGCTGTCGGTTTTGGTCGTGGTGGTGGAGCCGTCCGGGTTCCGGGTCGTGGTGGTCGTGCTGGGCGTCGTGCTGTTGCTCGAGCCGCCGCCGGAGCTGCCGCTCCCGCTGCCGGAGGGCGAAGAAGGGGAGGAGGGGGGGAGGGAGGGCGAATCGCCGGCAGCGGGGATGCTCTCCGTCACCGTATAGCCGCAGGCGGTGCAGCTCCGGTGCCTGCTGCCGCTCTGGGAGGCTGTCGCGTTCATGTCAATTACCCAGCCGCCGTAGCTGTGGGCCCCGTAGCCGCTCTTGCCGCTGCTGCCGGTGATGCTGCAGCCCCCGGCCAGGCACTCGTGCCAGTGATGGCCGCTGTCGCTGCTCCACGCCTCGGCCCAGCTGTGGGTATGGCTGCCCTCATCTGGCACAGGGGGCGCCGGCTTCTCAGGGGCCTCCGCGTTGTAATGTACCGACACCTTCGCAAGAGCCGCGGCGGTGTCGCCCAATTTTGTGATGCCGCTCCACTGCGCCTCACTGCCGCCGAAGTAGACGTCTGTCACGCCGCAGTCCGCAAAGGCGGCGATTCCGATTTGCGTTACGCTGGCCGGAATCCAGACCTGGGTCAGCCGGCTGCAGGACGCGAAGGCCGAGCCGCCTATGCCCGCCGCGCCCTCCGGAACGGTCACGCTGGTCAGCGTCATGCAGTTCTGAAACATCCCCTCGCCGATGCGGTCCGCCTGCCTCGGCAGGGTCGCCTTGCTCAGCCCATAGCACTGGGCAAACAGATTGTCCCCCATGGACACCGCCGCGGTACCGGGCACAAAGGACGCCTGGGTCATCTTACCGCACTGGAAAAACGCTCCGGAGCCCACAGAGCGGACGCTGGCGGGAACGGAGATGGAGGTAAGCGCGCTGCAGCTGCGGAAGGCGTTATCGCCAATGCTCTCCACACCCTCGGAGATGGTCACGGAGATGAGATTTGCACACTCGCGGAACGCGCTGTCGCCGATGGACTTCACGCTGGCAGGGATCACCGCGCTGAGCGCGCCGCTGCCGCGGAAAGCGTTGGCGGAGATGCTGGTTACGCCGCTGCCCGTCTCGATTTTTACGATCCTGGCCGTGTAATCCTTCCACGGCGGATTGTTCAGGTCGACTTCCGGCATAGCTCCCGTGCCGGTGATTGCAAGCGTGCCGCTGTTTGTCACCGCCCAGCTCAGCGCCCCGAAGGTCCCGGACGCGCCCTCGATAGGCTCGTCGGGCTCAACCCCCGGGTCATACCCCTCCGGGTAGCGGGTAATCAAGTAGGCGGCACTTTCAACCTCATCCTTACCAATCGTGCGGTTCCAGTGGACCATGCCGCTGCCGCCGTTTATATGGAAATTGCCCTCGGCGACAACGACGCCGGTATCGTTTGCCTGGAGCACAATCACGCTGTGGGTGTTATTGAGGACCCGCAGGATATCCCCGGCTCTCACATCGGAGAGCTGAAAGCTTCCCGTGGTGAGGGTCCTTGCGGGCAGGCTTCCGAACGCCATGTCGCTGAGCTCAAAGGCGAAGGCCGCGCAGCCCGTTCCTCCGGTGATATTCTGCTCCGTAACAGGCCCGCCCTTCCAGTTGTAGCTGTGGTTGCCGTCGTCCCATGGTGTTCCTTCCTTGTAGCCCTCTTGTTCCTTCAGGGCGATGAGGATGTTATACACCTCCTGCGGGGCAGGGACAGCGTCCGCCGCGTATGCCGCCGGTATGGCGGATATACACAGGCACAGCGCCAAAGCAATCGATAAAATTTGCCGTTTCAATGTTCAGCAGCCTCCTTGCAGATTTACGTTGTTGTGCCGGCCTCCTGAAACAGGGATATGCGCTCCGGCCGGATTTTGTGCGCGCACCGTTTGGCCGGAGCCCTCTTTATTGCTGCGCATCCTTCATGGACAGGGAAATGCGCTTTTTCTTCTCATCGACCTCCAGCACGGAAACCTTGACCACATCCCCCACAGACACGGCCTCGGAGGGGTGCTTGAGGAACTTCCCCCGGCTGATCTGGGAGATATGCACCAGCCCGTCCTGGTGGACCCCGATGTCCACGAACACGCCGAAGTCGATGACGTTGCGCACCGTGCCCGTCAATACCATCCCGGGCCTGAGGTCCTTCATCTCCAGCACGTCCGTGCGCAGCACCGGCGGGGGCAGCTCGTCCCGGGGGTCCCGGCCGGGCTTCTGGAGCTCTCTGGCCACATCCAGCAGCGTCGGCACGCCCACGCCGCAGGCCGCCGCCAGCGTTTCCGCTCCGGCGGAGGCGATGCGCCCGTCCAGGTCCCCCAGGTTCCCGACGTCCGCCAGACTGTGGCCCGTCAGCTCCAGCAGCTTCTCCGCCGCCGGGTAGCTCTCGGGGTGGACCGCCGTGTTGTCCAGGGCCGTTTTGCTCTCCGGCACCCGCAGGAAGCCGGCGCACTGCTCAAAGGCCTTCGGCCCCAGCTTGGGGACCTTCAGGAGCTGCTTCCGGGACGTAAAGGCCCCGTTCTCCTCCCGGTACTTAACCACGTTCTTAGCCGTGGCGGCCGTCAGCCCCGCCACCCGCTGGAGCAGGGAGGGGGAGGCCGTATTCACATCCACCCCCACGGAGTTCACGCAGTCCTCCACCACGCCGCCCAGGGCCTCGTCCAGCCGCTTGGGGGGCATATCGTGCTGGTACTGGCCCACGCCGATGGCCTTGGGATCGATTTTCACCAGTTCCGCCAGGGGGTCCTGGAGCCGCCGGGCGATGGACACCGCCGAGCGCAGGTTCACGTCGTACTCCGGGAACTCCTCCGCCGCCAGCTTGGAGGCGGAGTAGACAGAGGCCCCGGCCTCGCTGACCACCATGTAGCTCACACCGCCGCCGATATGGCGGATGAGCTCCGCCGTCATCTGCTCGGTCTCCCGGGAGGCGGTGCCGTTGCCGATGGCGATATGGGTGACGCCGTGGCGGCGGATGAGCTTGGAGAGCGTCTCGATACAGGCCTTTTTCTGCCGCTCCCCGTGGGTGGGGTAGACCACGGTGGTATCCAGCACCTTCCCGGTGCCGTCCACCACCGCCACCTTGCATCCCATCCGGTAGCCGGGGTCCAGGCCCATAGTCACATGGCCCTTCACCGGCGGCTGCATCAGCAGGGGCCGCAGGTTCAGGGCAAAGTTGTGGATGGCCCCCTCGCTGGCCTCCTCGGTGAGGGTGTTCCGGACCTCCCGCTCCAGGGAGGGGGAGATGAGCCGGTCGTAGGCGTCCTCGGCGGCGGCTTTTACGAACTCCATGGCCCTCGACCCGGGCTTCACCACCGCCCGGCGCAGCAGCACCAGGGCGGCGTCCCGGTCCGTGACAATGGTCACCTTCAAAAACTCCTCCCGCTCGCCCCGGTTGATGGCCAGGACCTGATGGCCCTGCATCCGGCTCACCGGCTGGCGGAACTCGTAGTAGAGCCGGTAGACGCTGTCCTCCTCCTTGGCGGCGGAGGCCTCCACCACGCTCTGCCGGAGCATGAGCTCCCGCAGGCTCTTGCGGACAGCGGCATCGTCGGAGATGTCCTCGGCAATGATGTCGCTGGCCCCCTGGAGGGCGTCGGCCACAGTCTCCACGCCCTTTTCAGGGTCAATATAGGCTGCGGCGGCCTCCTCCGGCTCCGGGCAGTCTCGCTCCTGGGCGAACAGCAGCGCCGCCAGGGGCTCCAGCCCCTTCTCCCGGGCCACTGTGGCCCGGGTCCGGCGCTTCTGCTTGTAGGGCCGGTACAGGTCCTCCACCTCCGCCAGGGTCCCGGCGGCGTCGATGGCGGCGGACAGCTCCTTAGTGAGCTTCCCCTGGCCGTCGATGGCGCTTTTGACCTCCTCCCGGCGCTTGGCCAGGTTCCGGAGATACTGCAGCCGGTCCTCCAGCTCCCGGAGGGTGGTGTCGTCCATGGAGCCGTGGAGCTCCTTCCGGTACCGGGCGATAAAGGGGATGGTGCTCCCCTCGTCCAGGAGCCGGACGACATTGGCGACATACTCCTCCTTCTGCCCCAGCTCCTCCGCCAGGGCCCGGATAATGGCGTCTGTCACAGCAGCAGCTCCCCCCGCTCGGCCTTCACAAATGCCTCCAGAGCCACGGTGATCTCCAGCCGCTCGCCCCGGGCGGGGGCGCTCTCGCCCTCCACGTAGGAGCCGATGGACTCGAAGGTGTCCCCGCCCCAGAGGACCACGTTGTTGAGGATGCTGGCGGCCTTGATGCCCCGCAGGCGGGCCACGGTCAGCAGAGCGGCGGTCTCCATGTCGGAGCCCAGCAGGCCCCGCCTGCTCCAGTACTCGTTGATCTCATCCTGGTTGTCAATGTAGAAGCTGTCGTGGCTGCGGACGATGCCCACATGGCAGGGGACGTCCAGCTCCCGGGCGCTCTGGACGCAGGCCAGCAGCAGGCCGGGGTTCGCCGCGGCGGGGTAGGTGTCCTGGGCGTAGGTCCGGGAGGCACCGTCGTCCCGGACCGCGCCGTTGACCAGGAGCAGGTCCCCCAGGCCGATGCCCTCCTGGAGGGCGCCGCAGGAGCCGATGCGGATGATGTGGGTGACGCCGATATTTTTCAGCTCCTCCACGGCAATCGCCATGGATGCGCCGCCCATGCCCGTGGACATGGCCAGGATGGGGACGCCCTTGTAGACGCCCTTGAGGCTGCGGTACTCCCGGTTGAAGACGATCTCCTCCGTGTTCTCCATTTGGGCGGCAATGCGGGACACCCGGGCGGGATCGCCGGGGAGAATGGCATAGCGGATATTCAGGGCCTCGTCAAGCTGAATGTGTGGCTGCAGCATAGGTTTGTCCTCCTGTCTGTAAATTGTTTTTATTATACTGTTTTTGCCGCGAGAATGCAAGAGCCCCCTTCAGGCCGGGAGGGCAGGAGAGACAGAAAAAATACGGGAAACATGGAAAAAACTCTTGCAATTTCCCTGACGCTGTGATATTCTATCATGGCGATAAAGGGCGGTCCTCTGTCAAGGGCGGGGCGGAAGAGCCTCTGCCTGGGTCAAATTGTTATGAACGCCTATATATTAGGAGGAAAAACCCATGGATCTCATTAAAGAACTGACCAAATCCCAGATCAAGGAAACGACCCCCGTGCAGATCGGCGACACCGTAAAGGTACACGTCAAGGTCAAGGAAGGCGCCCGCGAGCGCATCCAGGTCTTTGAGGGCGTCGTCATTGCCAAGAAGCACGGCGGCATCGAGGAGACGATGACCGTCCGCCGTATGTCCTACGGCGTAGGTGTGGAGAAGGTGTTCCCCATCAACTCCCCCACCATTGATAAGATCGAGGTGGTCCGCCACGGCGTGGTCCGTCGGGCCAAGCTGTACTACCTGCGCGGTCGCGTGGGCAAGGCTGCCAAGATCCGCGAGAAGCTCTAAGAAGGCAAGCAGCAAGTGGAAGGTCCCGCCGACAGGCGGGACCTTCCACTCACTCAAACAGATGAAAATACGGGAGGAGGAAATTTCCTTGCACCTCAAACAGCTCTTTGCCCCCCGGGACATGACCGAGGGTCCGCCCTGGCAGCGCATCGCGGAGTTTGCCGTCCCCATGCTTGTTGGCAACCTGGCCCAGCAGCTCTACAACACCGCGGACTCCATTGTGGTGGGCAGGTATGTGGGGGACAGCGCACTGGCTGCTGTGGGCAGCGCCGCGCCCATTCTGAATCTGCTGCTGGCCTTCTTTGTGGGCATCGCCACCGGGGCCGGCATTGTCATCAGCCAGAACTTCGGTGCGGGAAACCGGGAGAAGCTCTCCGAGTCCATCGGCAACTGCATCACCCTGGCGGCGATTGCCTCCCTGCTCACGACGGTTATCGGGGTGGCGGTCACCACGCCCCTGCTGCGCCTGCTGGAAACGCCGGCCTCCATCATCGACTGGAGCGGCGGCTACCTGCACATCATCTTCTGGGGCGTGGCCGGGTGCGCCTTCTACAACATTCTCTCCGGCATCCTCCGGGGCATGGGGGACTCGGTGTCCGCCCTGGGCTTTCTGCTGGTGTCCACGGTGCTCAACATCGGGCTGGATGTCTGGTTTGTGGCCGGGTTTGACATGGGGGTGCCCGGGGTGGCCCTTGCTACGGTGCTGGCTCAGGGGATCTCCGCCGTCCTGTGCCTCATCAAGCTGCTGTGTATGCGGGACGTCTTCGATCTGACGCCTGCCGCCCTCCGCTTACGGCGGGACAGCGCCCTGCGGATTGTCCGCATCGGCATCCCTTCCGGCATCACCCAGGCCATTATGTCCCTGGCGATGCTGGTGGTCCAGTCCCTGACCAACAGCATGGGGGAGGTGGTCATTGCCTGCAACGTGATTATCATGCGGGTGGACGGCTTCGCCATGATGCCCAACATGACCTTCGGACAGGCCATGAGCGTCTACACCGGCCAGAACGTGGGGGCCGGGCGGCTGGACCGCGTCCACCAGGGGCTCAAGCAGGGGACCGCTATGGCGGTGGGCTTCGCCTGCGCCATCACCTGCTGCCTGCTGCTCTTCGGCAAGAGCATGTTTGCTCTCTTTACGGACACAGAGCAGCTCATCGAGCTGGCCTACCGGATGATGAGCATTATGGCCGTGGGCTACATCACCATCGCCGTCACCCAGGTGCTGGGCGGCGTCATGCGGGGGGCTGGGGATACCGTGACCCCTATGTGGATCTCCATGTTTACCACCATCGTTTTGCGCATTCCCGTGGCCTACGGCCTGGCGTATCTGACCCGGTGCCCGGAGTGGCCCAAGGGCCGGCCCGAGGCTCTGTCGGTCTCCCTGCTGGTGCCATGGGTGCTGGGGGCGGTAATCTCCTTCTTCTTCTACCGCCATGGCCGCTGGCGGAGAACCGCCCTGAATCAGGCGAAAGCTGCGCGGAGGGATTGATTTAACAGATTTTGTATGATACAATGCGTTCAAAGCAGGACGTCCTGCTTTCTTTTGGCAATGCCAAAGGAAATGAATTTGAAACGGGAGGAAGAACAGATGAGAAAGAAACTGACGGCAGCGGTCCTGGCTCTGGCGCTGATACTGGGGATGATCCCCGGGGCCTCTGCGGCGGAGCTGGCGAGGGCGTCCACCCAGAGCGTGGAGGTGGACGGAACTCCGGTGGAGTTCCAGATGTACGCCCTGGTGGACGAAAACGGCGGCCTGACCAACTATGTCAAGCTCCGGGACGTGGCCCATGTCCTCAACAGCACCCCGGCCAAGTTCTCCGTGGGCTATGACGGGACCATCAGCATCACCACCGGCGAGGCTTATACCAGCAACGGCTCGGAGATGTCCACCCCCTACTCCGGCGACCGGGCGTACAAGCCCGGGCCCGGCGCGGTGAAGGTCAACGGGGCGGACGTGAGCCTGGATGCCATCGTTTTGACCGACGACAACGGCGGGGCTTACACCTATTTCAAGCTCCGGGACCTGGGTGCCGCCCTGGGCTTCAAGGTGGACTGGACCGGGGAGCGGGGCGTGTTTATCGAGACCGGGGCGGAGGCGGCGCCTGTGCAGGAGGCCCCCAAGACGCTTACGATGGAGGATGTACAGGGGATCTGGTACTATCCCGGTGGGGAGTGGGATGCTGCCTGTGAGTATATTTTTACCGGGGATCAGGTGAAAGCGGTCATTTATAATAGCATTAATAATGAGTTCATGAACTATAGCTATCTATATTATACCGCTACCTGTACGATGGAGAGCTCGGACGCGCACAGCGGCGTGATTAAAATGAGCGGGCTCCAGCAATACACGGTGGCAGAAGACGGTACGGAAACCCCCATGGAAAGTTCCCGTACTTCCCTGAGTATTAGGAAATACAAAGATGGAGGGCTCACTATTGGTGATAGCGGCAGGAAGAGCTGCGAGCCTATTTCTGAGTCCAGGCTGAACCGTGAAATGATGTCTCTTATAGAGGGGGCAGCGGCCAAGCGGGAGGAGATGGAGGCTAAGTACCCCTCTTACGCCGGCTGCCCCGGTGTTCCGGACGCGGGGCCTATCATTGACCGGCGCGGCAGAGCCGAAGCTGGTAGTACGCCGTTGACCGAGGATATGACATTTTATCGTTATACAATCCTAGATGACCTCACAAATTACAACCGTTCCACTGAGGGGTGGTATGAAATGCTGTCGAGAAGCGACTTCGGCCCGATGTATGAAAAATATAGGGACGTTCTGCTGGAGTGCGGTTTCTCCGAGCGCACTATCCACACATATGGAGGCGATGAGGAGGGATTCGTCGGATACGGATGGGTCGTGCTTGTTTATCGAGACAGACTCTCATTTGTCGTCAGTGTTCAGCCGGATAATTAAGGATAAAGGGAGCGCCCCAAAAGGCGCTCCCTCTTTTCGTCAGTTCTGCTTCTGGTTCTGGGTGTCCTGGTTCTTCTGATTCTGGCTGCTGCTCTGGTTCTGATTCTTGTTCTGGTTCTTATTCTGATTGCTCATAACAATAGTCCTCCTTTCCAAGAAGCGGTACAGGGCTAGTATGGACCCCAATTCCCGGACTTATACACCGGAATAAAGAATAAAAAGGAAAAAACGGAAAATACTAGGACCATCCCATCTGAAAAAAGGAGAACACCATGGAACTTCGAGACAGCGTCACCAAGGACAACCTTCTCCGGGCCTTCGCCGGGGAGAGCCAGGCCAGAAACCGCTACACCTTCGCCGCCGGCATCTGCCAGCAGAACAAGCTCCAGGTCTTAGAGGCCGTGTTCCTCTACACAGCGGGGCAGGAGAAGGAGCACGCGGAGATCTACTACAACGACCTCAAGCAGGCCGGGTGCGAGAACGTGACCATCACCGCCAACTACCCGGTGGACCTGCCGGACCAGCCCCTCAAGCTCCTGGAGCTGGCCCGGGAGCACGAGCTGGACGAGTACAGGGAGGCGTACCCCTTCTTCGCCGACAAGGCCAAGGAGGAGGGCTTTTTGGACATTGAGCGCCACTTCCGCCAGATTGCCGAGATCGAGAAGGTCCACGCCGACCGCTTTGAGCGCTTTGCCAAGCTCGTGCGGGAGAACAAGCTCTTTGTCAGCGATGTGGACACGGGCTGGATCTGCCTCAACTGCGGCCACATCCTCACCGGCAAGCAGGCCCCCGCCAAGTGCCCCGTCTGCTCCCACGACCAGGGGTACTTTGTGCGCCTGGAGCTGTCTCCCTACGAGCGATAAACAGAAGGGCCGTCCCGCCGGGACGGCCCTTGCAGTCTGTTAAAAACCTTTTTGCCGGAAAAGATTCGCCCTCTCGCCCCCCGGGGCCGCCTTGGGCGGCTCAGGGCTTGAGCCTGCTCCGCCGGCGTGGCGGGGGATTTCTGCGCCGCGGCTCCGTACTGCGTCAGATTTCCGGCAGACGAAGGTTCTCTGCGACAAATCTCTCTGCCGCCATTGACGAACAGGGCAAAATCCTATACAATAAACGTACATCTATACTGACAGGCCCCGTCCGAGGCTGAAACAAAAGAAGCCGGCGGAGGCCAGGGGGTCCGGCGCTCTGCCGGGTCCATTTCCCTGAGGAGGCGGACAGTATGCTGTTTTTCCCGAATTTCAAAGAGGAGGGCCCCGGTATCCCGCCGGATGCCCCCCGCAAAAAAGGCTTCGCCCGATTTGCGGAGCTGCTGGGCCGGGACGGACTGGACCTCTTCCGGGCCGGATTTCTGGCGCTGCTGGGGTGCCTGCCCTTTCTGGGCGGGGTCATCTACGCCTGCGCGGCCCACTCCATGGCGCTGGCCCCGCTGCTGGGGCTGGCGGGGGGGATTCTGGCGGGGCCGGAGCTGTGCGGCCTGGCGGACACCTGCCTGCGGGCCATGCGGGACGAGCCCGGCTTCTGGTGGCATCTCTACAGGAGGGCCTGGCGGCGCAATGCCATCGCCTCCCTGCTGCCGGGAGCGGCGGGGGGATTGCTGCTGGGGACGGATATCTTCCTCTTTTTCCATGCGCAGGCGCTGGGAATGAGCGGCGCTGTCAGCAGCGTGCTGCTGGCGGGGACGCTGCTTTTGCTGGGGCTGGCGGTGTATGTGTGGCCTCAGATTGCGCTGACGGACCTGCGCTTTCTCCAGGTGCTGCGCAGCAGCGCCCTGCTGTTTGCTGCGCAGCTGCCCCGGAGCCTGGGGGCCCTGGCGGTGCTTGGAGGATATATTTTTATTATGGTCTGGTTCTTCCCCATTGCTGATCTTCTGCTGCCGCTGACAAACCTGTGGCTGCCGGCGGTGTGGGCGCTGCTGATTGTCTACCCGGGACTGGAGGAGCATTTCCCCGTGGAAGGGGAGCAGAGCTGAAATACAGCAGAGAGCCGCCTGCCGATACAGCAGGCGGCTCTTTTTATCTCAGCTCCGCGATCTCCCGGCGGATCCTGCTCCTGGTCTGGTCGAAAAGCAGGTCCCGGTTGTGGCGGTAGTAGGCGTCGCAGCCAAAGCTCTCCACATACCAGGAGGTGTCATACCCGGCGGTAATCTCGGTGACGAAAATGACCAGCTCCTGGCTCTCCCCCAAAGCCTCCTCCAGATACCGGAAGGCGCAGTCGAAAAGCCCGCCGGTCTCGTCCGCCAGCCGCTCCCGCTCCGCCGTCTCGGCGGCGAACCGCTCCCGAATCAAAGCCATCGCCTCCGTCCCGGCCTCCTGGAGCAGCGCCTGCTGGTACGCCTCCAGCTTTGCCAGCTCCGCCAGAAGCCGCCTCCGGCCCTCCCGGTCCAGGCTCCCGGCCTCACCGCCCCGCCGCAGGGCCTCCCGGCGGCGCTCCACGAGCCCGGCCAGCGCCTCCGCCGCGTCCGCCCCCTGGGCGATCCGGTCCCGGAGGGCGGAGAGGCCGGCGTACAGATCCTCACACAGCTGGTCCTGCCAGCGGGTCCGGCGGGACGACTCGGTGAGGCGGCTGAGAAGCAGGCTCATCACCGACAGCCGCTCGTCGAAGGGCGCCCCGGCCAGCTGGGAGAGGGCCAGTCGCTCCCACCGGCCCGCCAGAATCTCCTCCACGCGGTAGGACCCCCGGTATTTGTTGTAGAGATCCAGGTAGTTGGCGAAGTCCTTGGCCACGGCGGGGAGCTGGAGGTATTCCCCCACCGTCTCCCGCGTGACCGGAATCTCCAGCTTTTCGTAGGCGAAAAGGATCTCGCTGAGATCCTCCCACCCCCGGGCGGTGACGAACTGTAGGCCGTCCACCGTGTTCTCCACCCGGTAGAAGTGGTCCTTTTTGATGTCCAGATAGGAGGTTACAGCGCTGTGGAGGCCCTTCCGAGCGGCGTATTTTTTCCAGGCGGGGTAGTCCTCCCGCACATCCATCCGCCGGACCCGGTCCAGCGTTACCACGTCGAAATCCCGGACGGACTTGTTGTACTCCGGCGGGTTCCCGGCGGCGACGATGAGCCACCCGGCGGGAAGGGTCTGGTTGCCGAAGCGCTTGCACTGGAGGAACTGAAGCATCATGGGGGCTAAAGTTTCGCTGACGCAGTTAATCTCGTCCAGGAACAGAATCCCCTCCCTGACCCCGGTTTTCTCCATGAGCTGGTAGACGGAGGCCAAAATCTCGCTCATGGTGTACTCCGTCACCGAAAACTCCCGCCCGTTGAAGGTCTGCTTCTCGATGAAGGGCAGGCCCACCGCGCTCTGCCGGGTGTGGTGGGTGATGGTGTAGGACACCAGCCCCACCCCGGCCTCGGCGGCAATCTGCTCCATAATCTGGGTTTTCCCGATGCCCGGAGGGCCCATGAGCAGAACGGGCCGCTGCCGGACGGGGGGAATCGCGTATTCCCCCAGAGCGTCCCTGATGGCATATGCCCGCAGAGTGTTCAGAATCTCCTGCTTGGCCTGCTGAATATTCATGCGCCGTCTCCTCCTGCCGTCCAGCGGCTGATGTTCTCCTCCCCCAGGACCAGCCGGATGGCCCAGGGCGGGAATGAAACCGCCATGGGCGGCTCCCCGGTCAAAATGAAGGCCGTCTCGTAATCGGGCCGTTTTTTCGGAAAGATTCCCATGCCGTCGGTGAAATAGAGCATCCCCCGCAGCTGGGTAAAGACGCCCGCCTCCCGGAGGCGGTCCACGTGCTCGAACACCGGCCGGAAGTCCGTGGCGCTGCCTCCGGAGAGCTGGAAGCTTTCCATATAGGAGCGCAGCTCGTCCAGACTGGCGATGGCGTCGTCCCGCCGGAGCTGGTCGTCGCACTGCAGAACGCGGATGTTCACCCGGCGGGTAAAGGTGGACGCGCTCCGCAGGATGCTGTAGGTCTCCTCCAGAAACGCCCGGACCATCTCCCCGGAGGTGGACATGGAGGTGTCGATGGCGATGACGAAATCCTCCACCCGCTTTTCCTCCCGGGTCTCAGGGGGCTCAATGAGGGGCATATTGCCGTATAATTGCAGGCCGTAGGTGTAAAAGGTGTAGTCGAAGGCGTCGCCGTCGGCCTCCATAACCTCCCGGTAGGCGGCGAACCGCCGCAGAAACGCCCGGTAGTCCACGCTCTCCCGGCTGGCCACCTTCACCTGCTCGTAGATGGCCTCGCCCCCCTGGGCCTGTCCCCCCAGCACGGTGTCCATGGCCGTCTGGGCCCGGCCCGCCAGGTCCTGCCACCGCTGGTCCTGGCGCTGCTGCTTTTCATCGTCCTGTCCCTCCGGGTCCCAGAGACCGTGGTCGTCGGCGAAGAATTCCCGCTGGAGCTGTGCCAGCTCGTACTTCGGGAGCTTTTGACGCAGAAGCTCCCGGTAAATCCCCTCCGCCGTCAGGACCTTCATGGTCTCCCGCAGCTCGCCGTAGATTTTCTGCCGCAGGGGCCGCGCCGCAGGGATTGCCACGCAGGGATATGCCAGCTCGTCCAGGATGCTCTCCGCCGCGATATCGCAGCTCAGGTCCCAGACAGCGCCGGCCCGGCCCCGCTTCTTGGCGATGTGCCGGAGGATACAGTGGAGAATCGTGTGGAGATAGATTCGGTTGACCGCCGCGGGGGAGCGCAGAAACCGATCCGACAGGTAGGCCCCGCTGTAGTAGAGGGATTCCCCATCGGCGGCAATAAACATGGTCCTGTCCGCCCCGGGCTCGAAGCGAAGGGCGCACAGGGCCGCGTCCAGATAGGGCAGGTGCAGATAGAGCTCATTTCGCGCGGCCTGGAGGATTTCCAGGCCGATTTCATTCAGGTCCTTTGGCATGGACGTGTTCCCCCTGGAGAATTATAAATCAAACCGCTTCGCTTTTCCCGTCGGCCGCCGCTGTCCCGCCGCCTCCAGCAGCAGGGCCATCGCCTCCGTGGCCCCCAGCTCCCGGGCCAGAGCCGCCGCCTCCGCCACGGCCTCCTGTCCGGGCCGGAACCGCTCCAGGGTCCAGCTCAGTCCCCCGGCGTCCCGCTCCCGGACCAGCCAGGACAAAACCGCCCCCGCCCTAGGGGCAGTATAGGCCTCGTACCCCGCCTGGGCCCTGGGGCTCAGCCCCGCCGGATATCGCAGGCGGCACCACGCCAGGCGCAGAATACACCCGGGGTCGTGCTCCCGGCGCAGGGTTTCCTCCCAGGCCCCGTCGTAGAGGCCCAGGTCCAGCCGCTTCCTCCGGAAGGCGCTGTGGTAGGGGAAGCCGGGGCCGTAGAGGTGGAAGTCAAAGTGGTGGGCGGGGTCGTTGTTCTCGTAGCTCTCGATATACTCCGGGAACACCAGCCGCAGAACAAGCTGTCCGTCCGCGAAGACGGCGGCGTCCAGCTCCCCCGCCAGCTCCCCGGCGAAGTAGGCCAGGGCCCCGCCGCCGTCGGACGCGCCGAAAACCTCCAGGTGCTTCAGGCTCCGGCAGTTCATCAGACACCCGCTGCCCCAGTCCTCCGTCCCGGCCCACACCCGGACCCGCTTCAGGCCCGTACAGCCGTAAAAGGCGTAGTCCCCCACGCGCTCCAGAGTCTCCGGCAGCGTCAGCTCCCGCAGCTCCCGCTGAGGCTCCTCCCCGGCGGCGGGGGCGAAGGCCCGGCCCCCCAGCGCCGTCACCGGCAGGCCCCCCAGCTCCTCCGGCAGGACGGCTGTATGGCCCCTAGCCTTTATACGGAGGATGGCGGCGCCTCCCGCTCCGGCCTCCCAGACAAGGTCCAGGCCGTTGACAGACCCCTCCATGCTACGCCTCCACCATGTGCCGGGCGAAGTCCGCGCTCCGCTCCGACACGCCGGGCAGGCGGATCAGACTGCCCTTCTCGTTGGCCGTCTCCAGCAGGCAGAACCGAGGGGGCAGGTAGAAGCTCTTGTTCATGTTCAGCGACGAGATGAGCTGCCGGGCCAGCAGGTCCCCGCCGGAGTAGCCGGAAACCACCAGCCCATAGAGCCGCTTGTCATAGAACCGGTTCTGGCGGAAGAGGGCCGTCAGGCGGTTGACAAAGGCGGTGAGGTTGGCGGCCAGGGCGTCGTTATAGTTGGCGCAGAGCATCACCAGGGCGTCGCACTCCCGCACCGCCGGAAACACCTCGTCCACCATGGGCCCGCCGTAGAAGCAGCCCCCCCGCTCTCCAAAGTGGAGGCAGGTGGTGTAGGCGCAGCCGTTGCAGTCGGCTACGGTGTTGTTGCGCAGGCACAGCTCCTGGATCTCGATGTCCTCTGGCAGGCTCCGCTTCACCAGCTCCCACAGGGCCAGGGTGTTGCTGGTGGAGCGCACGGAGGCGTGGAGCGCCGCCAGCTTTTTTACCGGCGGCAGGGGAGGCCAGTAGAGCAGCCGCTCCACCAGCTCCGCCATGGCCAGCCGGAAGGCGGAGGCCTCGTCGGTGCCGTGAATCTCCGCCTGGACCTGGAAATTCCGCAGGGAGCCGGTGGCCTCCACCAGGGGCCGGCCCAGAAAGGCGCAGCCGGAGAGGTTCGCCGCCAGCACCAGGTCCCGGGCCACATCCTTGGTGTAGAGCTCCCCCATGCCGGTGACGATCACCGCGCCGAGACAGCCCTCCAGAAGGCTGGTGTCCTGGCGGAGGGCGCAGAGGAGGCGGTAGTATTCCACACTGCATCCGTACTCGTCCAGGCACACGGCGAAAAGAAGCCTGCGGCCCCGCAGGCCCTTTACCCCGTCCGCCGGGTCCCGCCAGAGAGTCCCCGCCGGAACGATGGCGAAGAGGTCTTTTTTCAATGCCGCTGTGTATTTGTTCTCTGGCATAATTACGGTGAGTTTAGAATTTTCTATCTTTTCCTGGGTTTCCCGAACCTCAGAACGGCCCACCAGGTAGTCAATTGACACGTCAAAGTAATCCGCCAAGATTAACAGCGTGCTCGTCGGAAGATTGACTTTTCCGTTTTCTATTCTCTGGTAATGCTGCTGTGTGCAGTCCAGGAAAGATGCCATATCTGTTTGCTTGAGGTTATGTTCGATTCGAAGCGCTTTTAAGCGAGCCGAAAATTTTTCAGAATTATTGAACATAAAAAGTGTTTACCTCTTGACAATACCTTAAAAGTGTGTATACTATAATCATAACCTGTTGAGAGAGGAAAATCAATATGAACACTACATATGAATGGCTGTATGACAACTACGCCGAGCCGCAATTAAATGAAATCTTTGCGAATGAAGAAAAAACCCTGAAAGAATTGATCGAGAAAATGAACCTCTCCACCGAGGAGCGGATCCGGCTGTCGGATACCGTCGTAGCCCTGCGTCTCCACTGGGGCGCCGAGGTGTTCGCCCTGGGGGTGCAGATGGGGGCTAGGTTAGTCTCAATAAAATTGTAGGAGATTTGTGGGTGCCAGAATCCCCCCGCCACGCCTTGCGGCGCGGCCCTCCCCCCTTTCACAAGGGGGGCAAGGGGGCGAATCTGCCCTTTAGAGATGCCCCGCCCAGGTGGTCGGGGCCCACAGTCCTATCCGCAACTCCTATTGACCTCAGCTCTTGAAATTTTTCAAGGGCCGCACAATCCTCTCGCCCCCCTTGTTAAAGGGGGGAGGGCCGCCGCGAAGCGGTGGCGGGGGGATTCGTCGCAGGGAACTCCCGAAAAAGTCAGCACTGGAGAAAAGAGGCGTCACAGAGCCCCCTCAGGAAATCCCCTTCAACCCCGCAATGGTCTCCCGAATCCTCTCCGCCAGCCTCTCCGGGAGCTCCAGCTGCTCCATCTCGCAGCCCTCCGCCGTCAGCCGGTTCCGAATCCCGAAGAAAACCCCGTCCAAAAATACCGACGAGCAGTGCCACTCCCCCCGCAGGCAGGCCAGCAAACTCAGGGCCCCCGAGCTGAGCGCCGGGGCCACATAGGGCTTGTATCCCAGCCCCCGCATCTCCAGGTTGGCCCGCTTGGTTTTTTCCGTCAGCTCCCGGGAGAGGGCGTCATCATAATCGGAGATGGAATTGGCGATGATCAGCCCCTCCCCGTGGGGGCCGAAGGATCGTCCGTCAGTGAGGAAGGAGGCGAATTTCGTCTCTTTTTTTGCGTAATACGCCGCTCTGGCGTTCATCACCCCCAGGCCGAAGCCCCGGACCTGGCACACGGACAGCCCCTTCCCGTCCAGCGCGCCCTCCTCATTGGTGTTGCTCTCCAGCAGCGCCGCCCGGCACAGGGGGTCCACCGGGTCGCTGACCACGCAGAACAACCCCTTGTACCCCTTCTCCCGGGCCATGCGCCCGTAGCTGGCCGCCAGGGGCCGGTTCAGCTCGTACTGTGCCATGCGCACGTCCCCGTTTTTCACCGCCGTGTCCGGCACAAACCGGGACGCGCAGAACAGGAACACGTCGCAGTCGAAAATGTTATCAATATCCACGATTTCTACCGGCGGAAAACGGTTTTCCCCCGGGGGCGCGATCTGGTTGAGCTCAAACTCCCACCGCTGGGGCACATTCTCCCGCAGATCGCAGATGCCCAGGGTTTCGATCACATCCCCGCCCATGAGCCGCAGGCCCATAGCCAGGGTGCTCCCCACGTCCCCCAGGGCCAGGAGGTGGACGCGGTATTTCTCTTTTCTCACCGGCAGTGCGCAGGAAAAGGGCGTTCCGCCGGCAGTGACAAGACTATCATGTGGAAATAGTTCCATTTCTATCCTCCGATTACGATTTTCACATTGGCCCGGAGCCGCTGGAGCATCTCAATGTCATTGTCCAGGTAGGTGGACGGGGCACGGCTCAGGTCGTAGGCCATGCAGCCCCCCTTGTCCGGGCACTGGGGCAGGATCACCGCCTCCCCCAGGCGGCTGAGGGTCAGGTTCCGGGCGTACAGAGCCCGGTACTCCGTCTCCAGCGTCAGCAGAATGTCCCTGGCGTTCTCCAGGCACGTCAGGCTCAGCCGGTAGGTGGAGCCGTCGGCGCAGTCCTCGGTGAAGTCCGGGGCGGCGTAGGGGAAAATCCGGTTCACCGCCGGATGGAGCCCCCCGGCCATGGCCTCGGCCCGGCGGACCGTGTCCCCGCCGATAAAGGGGTACAGCGTGGACTCCACGAACCGCATCCGCAGGTTGGGCAGGTAATAGATGCCGTCCACCGGACAGCCCAGCTGCTCCATGATATCCCGGCCCATGCCGGTGAGGTAGCCCACCAGCACCTGCCGGATGGGGGTGCCGTTGGCCCCGAACAGGGGGGCCAGGCGGCGGATGCGCTTGCCGTCGTGGAGCATATCATCCACCAGGATCACCGGCCGCCCGAAGGCATGGATGGTCCGCACCTGGTCCGCCAGAGGGGAGTAGAAGGGGTAGCTCTCAATGGAGTAGGAGGACAGGTCCGGCTCATAGACCTTGTCGGTGTGGAGGGTCTTGGTGACGGTGTTGGGCACCGCCACCCCCCGCAATATCTTTCCGAAGGGCACGCAGATGCACTCGCCCAGCTGCCTGGGCTCCGTGGGTGTGGGGGGCACGCCGTTGCAGGCGGTGATGCGGTGGAGCAGCCGGTGGTGGATGACCCCGGCGGACATGGACAGCACCAGGCAGCCGGGGTACAGGGCCGTCAGGGCCTTCTGCAGCCGCCGGTGGGCCTCTGAGAGTACCGCCAGAACCCGCGGGTTGGCGGACAGCGGGGCCTTGATGGTGGTGTCCATGTTTCTTGTCAGCACGATGGGCCGGCGCATATCCACCGCCAGCAGCTCCTGGTCGCTCTCCACCGGGGCGGTGACAAAGCCCTGGAGGGAGAGGATCTCCCGGACATAGGACACTGTGGCCTCAGCGGGACAGAAGAGGGCGTAGGCGTACTCCTGCCGCAGGGCCAGGGTGAGGACTTCCGTCAGCAGCAGCTGGCACAAATCCAGCTGCTGGGGGCCCCGGGGGACGTAGATGCCGCTGATGACCAGGGCCCGGCCCCCGGCCTGCTGCCGGACGTAGCCGGTCAGGTCGATGTTCTCCAGCCGGGCGAAGAGCTGGTGGGAGTCCACGCACCGGAAGCTGGCGAAGCCAAGCACCGGCCCGTCGTTTCCGTGGCGCAGGAGGTAGAGATGGTCCCCCAGCCGCCGCAGCTTCTCAAAGAGGCCCCCGGTGTCCGGGTGGCCGGCCAGGGCGGTCTTCTCCAGCAGCCGGGCGGTTTCCTCCGACAGCTCCAGGCAGTGGAAGAAGGCCATGTCCTCCGTGCGCAGAATGGGCTTGTCCTGGGGCTCCCGGAGGTAGAGGCCGTGGAGGTAGATGAACTCCTGGGCCACCGGGTCGATGAGGTTGGAGATGTCCCGGCCCCGGTCGATGGCGTCCCGGATGCGGGTGGAGCTGATGTCCTCCAGGTGGTCCGGGAGCTGGAGCTCGATGACCCTCCCGGCGACAGCGGAGTAGTCGGGCCTGTCTTTGCCCCGGCGGAAGATGATGTGGTCGAAGGTGTGGATAGAGTGCTCCTCCTGGGGCTTCTGGTAGGAGGAGGCGTTGGAGACCACGTCGCTGCCCACCACGATGGAGACCTCCCGGCCCGGGAATGCCTCCCGCAGGTCCCGCAGGTTCTCCGGGTTGGCGATGTTCACCGGGAAATCCTCCGGGAACACATGGACGTGGAACTCGTCGGCCACGGAGATGCTGGCGATGCGCCGGCGGATGCGGTGGGGCTGGGTCTTTTTCGACCAGGAGAACTCGTCGATGGCCAGCATGACCTCGAAGCCCAGCTCCCGGATGGCCTGGACAATGCCCTTGTGGGAGAGGGTGAAGGGGTCGAAGGTGCCGGGAAAGAAGGCCACGGGCCCTGGCGCCTCAAAGCGGAAGCCCCCGTGGAGGATCTCCTGCTCGGTGACAAACCGGTACAGGTGGCCCAGCATGGCGGCGCGGTAGTAGAAGGTCAGATCGCTGCCCCGGTCCTCCCAGATGAGGGAGAGGAGCTTCTTGAGGGTGAGGAGGAAGGCCCGGCGCTTCTCGTGGCGGCCCAGGGTCTGGGAGCCGAACACGGAGCGGCCCAGGACGAAGAGGGCCTCCTGGCGCACCTCGGAGCGGAAGCCCGCCAGGCCCTTGAGCAGATAGCCCAGCAGCTGCTCCCGGCGGCGGCGGTAGACCTGGTCCGGCTCCGGGAAGCGGACCCGGTAGGTGTCGTAGGATTCGTACATCACACCCACGGTATCCAGCACGCAGGAGACCACGCTGCCGTTGGCGGAGCAGAGGTAGCCCTCCAGGTCCCGCAGCAGCTCCTCTAGCTGGGCCGGGGGCAGCCACAGGCTGAACTGGCCCAGGTACTGGGGGATGTACTTGGAGAACTCCTGCTGGCCGATCTCCAGGCCGCGGGTCAGCTCCACGGCCACCTCGTTGCGCTGGTCCACCGTCAGCAGGGGGGCGATCTCCAGCAGGGCCCCGCCGGCGCTGTGGCGCACGGTGACCCGGTCGCTGACCTTGATGAGGTTGGACAGGTGGGTGGCGATGTGCAGCAGCTGCCCGCCCCCGGCCCGGGCAAAGTCCGTCAGAAGGCGGATATTGATGTCCTTGACGATCCAGGGCGTGGCGGTTTTCAGGTTGTCCAGGAAGATCTCCGCCACCGTGTCCTCGTCCAGGGCCAGGGGGGCGTGGGCCCCGCCGGCGGAGATGTCCCGCACCGTCAGATCCCGCATGAGCGCCAGGGACCGGCAGTCCCCGCAGGGCACCGAGCGCAGGGCGTGGAGGATGATGTCGTGGGCGGCCACGTAGTCCTTGAGATAGCCCAGCAGCAGCACCGCCGCCGCCCGGACGGTGAGATCCCGCTTCTTGCTCAGCGTCTCGGCGAAGTCCAGCAGGTCGTAGCGCTGCTGGTCCGAGCACACGTCCAGGGGCAGGGCCGTGGCCGTCTCCAGCAGCTGGAAGGCGATCTCCCCGTCCAGCCGCTCCGGCCGGCGGTAGTAGCGCAGCAGGGCGGAGAGGAACTGCTCCCGCCGCTCCGGCTCGCACCGCTCCACCAGGGCGTTGACCACCATCTTCAGGGTGAAGGTGATCCACCGCTTGTGCTGGGGCATGAGCTTGTGGTCGGGGCAGATGATTTTCTCCAGATAGAGCCTCCACTGCTCCAGGTCCGACGCCGCCCGGGCGTCCGGAACAAAGTCGGCGGGGGTCTCCTTCACATAGCCGGCGTGGAACCGGGCGATGATCTCTCCCATAAGGGCCGCCGCCTGCCGGCGGATGTCGCCCTCCCGGTGCATCAGCAGCTCGTAGAGGAAGGCCAGGGTCTGGACCTTCTGGGGGATGGACAGGTAGACGGAGTAGGACTCAAATACGCCCAGATAGGCCCGCAGGCGCTTCCAGTCCGTCTCTCCCCGGGCCAGCTCCAGCAGTCCCGCGAAGCTCCGCTGGCTGGTCAGCCGGTGCATGAGGGCGATGTTGTGGCCCACGCTCTGGCGCTTGAGGACCTCCACCGCCTCCTCCTGGCTCAGCAGGGCGATGTCCTTAGACCGGGAGGGGCCCCGGTAGAGGTTTTGCAGGGTCACGTCCACCCCCTGGAACTCCATGAACCGCTCGAAGTCCCGGAGCTTGGCGTAGACGAAGGTGTAGCGGGTCCTTTTCTCCTCCGTTACGTTGTCCAGCTTGGAGAGGATCACGTCGAAGGCGTCCTTGAGGGAGGAGAGCTTGGTGATCTCCCGGCCGTCGGGACCCCGCTCCTGCTTGACCCGGAAGTCGGCGTAGATGAGGGCCAGGCTCTCCACCGACAGGTACTCCAGCTCCAGATCCCAGACGGAGTGGTTGGCGGCTACGTAGCCGATGTCGGCCATATGCCGGCGGCGGAACCAGACGTCGGTATAATAGTAATGCAGGTAGGGCACCCGCTCCCCGGGGCGGCAGCCGAATTTGCCGATGTCGTGTCCGGCGGCGGCGCCGCTGACCAGGGCCAGGTCCACCTCTACGCCGGATTTTTTCAGGTCCCGCGCCACGCTGACGGCCACATAGTGGACCCCGGCGATGTGCTCCAGGGTCCGGAAGGGCGTGGCCTCCAGCCCCAGACGCATCATCTCGTAGATGAACTCCCGCCGGTAGCTGCGCACAAACAGCCGGTAGCTGTCCTGGTAGGGGCTGTCCTTCAGCTCGTCCTCCTCCAGCAGGTCCAGCTGCCACATGGGGTCCGGCGGCAGCAGGGCACGCTCCGCGTCAAAGAGCACCTGGAGCAGGGCCAGGAAGAAGATGGCCCCCGCCCCGTGCTCCGCCCGCCGGGGCTCGAAGTCCTCCTCCGGGAACATACACTTCCGGGCGAAGTCGTAGGTGAAGGCGATCCAGCCCTCCTCCGGCTCCGGGGACAGCGTGTTCAGCTCCTCCCGGCAAAGCGAGAGCACCGCCCCGCACTGGAGCCGCTCCCCCTGGTAGAGGGGGGCAAAGCGCTGAATGAAGTTTTCCTCCTCCAGCAGGCGGGTATACCACGCCTTCCGGTCGGAGAGGTACCGGGCCGCCGGCTGGGTGTTCAGCCGCCGCAGCAGGCTCCCGCTCATTTGTCTCATCCGTTTTTTGTTCATGGGTGGCCCTCCCGTTTGGGTTGTTCATTCTTTTTTCTTGCAAGAAAAAAGAATCAAAAAAGAACCGTGCGCGAAACTCCGTTTCGCTACCATTATGCACTATGTTCCGCCGTTTCGCAAGATGAAGGCACAAAAAATTTTCTCCGCCCGGCCCGGAGGGACTGGACGGAGAAAGCGGGAAAAACCTCTTGCATTTCTGGGAAACATGGGGTAAAATCAGGGTGGAAGCATAAATTGCGGGCAGGCCATGAGGTGGGCCAACACCTCATGGCCCTGTACGAGTGGATAAGGCACTCAGCACAGCAATCTTAGATTGCACCACGGGGCTATTATACCCTCCGGCAGGCTTTTTTTCAAGTCCGGAAAAGGAAATGGCCGTGCGTTCGCTTTGATGATCGGGGCGGTGTTGGGTTTGGAAGCTCGACACCGCCGTTTATGTTTCCGGCGGGGTTCCCCCGCAGCGGGTTCTGCCGGTCCCGCTGCGGGCGCCGCGCCGGGATTTATTTTATCATTTGGGAGGTACCGGTAAAATGGCAAAATTCAATCTGGCCCCCGGCGAGCAGCTCGTCGGCAGCGGCGCTATGTCCCTCTATGAGAAGCAGGGACTGGGTATGAAGCCCTTCCAGGGCAAGATCTATGTCACCAATCAGAGGGCGCTCTTCTACATCGACATGGTCAAGGAGCCCTCCATGGAGCTGGCTATCGGGGATATCAAGGGCTTCTCCGTCAGCAAGACCCTGATGATTACCAAAGTAACCATTCACGGCAGGAACGGCTCCGCCTACTCCTTCACCGGCTTTCCCGCCAAGAAGCTCCAGGGCTGGCTGGCGGACCAGGGTGTGGCCCAGCTGTGAGACTGCGCGCATAGATTCCCTCTGAGCGTGGCAAACTACATACAAATCCTGCTGGAGCGGCCGGGTTTTCCCGGCCGCTTCCGCTTTTTGGACGGAGGGACGGAGCGATGCGCAGATTGGGCCTTTTTCTCCTGCTGCTGCCCCTGCTCACCGCCTGCGGCGGGGGAGGCGGTGTGGTCAACACGGAGGGCTCTACCTCTATGGCCGACCTGCTGGCGGTGCTCCAGGAGAGCTTCCGGGAGCGGGAGCCGAATATCACCGTCAACTACTCCGGCACCGGCTCCGGGGCGGGCATCGAGATGGTGCTGGCCGGGGCCTGCGACATAGGGCTCTCCAGCCGGCCCCTGAAGGAGTCCGAGATCGCCCAAGGGGCTGTGGCCCAGGTGGCGGCCCTGGACGGCGTGGCGGTGGTGGTGAATCCCGCCAACCCGGTGTCGGACCTGACGGTGGGGGAGATCGCCGCCGTCTTTACCGGGGAGGTGGCGGACTGGGCGGAGCTGGGCGGCACGCCGGGGCCCATCGCCGTCTATGGCCGGGAGGCCGGCAGCGGCACCCGGGGGGCCTTTGAGGAGGCCATCGGGGTGTCCGGCCAGTGCGCCTACACCAACGAGTACGGCTCCAGCGGCGACGTGGTGGGCGGCGTGGCCTCCAACCCGGGGGCCATCGGCTATACCTCCCTGTCTACGGCGGGAAAGGGGGTGAAGGCCCTGACCGTGGGGGGCGCGGCCTGCACGCCGGAGAGCATTCGGGACGGCAGCTACGCGATTCAGCGGCCCTTCCTGCTGGTGACGAAGGAGGGCGCGGCCCTGAGCCCGGAGACGGAGGCGTTTCTGGCCTACGCCCGGAGCGGGGAGGCAGCGGCATATATCGAATTGGCAGGGGTGGTGGCGCCGTGAGGGGTATGAAAAAAAGCGAGCGGGTCATGGGCGCGGTTTTCCTGCTGTGCGGGCTGGCAGCGGTGGGGTTCGTGCTGGCGCTGACGCTGTACCTGGTCGTCTCCGGCCTGCCGGCCATTCGGGAGATCGGGCTGACGGAGTTTCTCCTTGGCCGGACCTGGGACTCCACCGGGGAGCCGGAGCCCCGCTTCGGCATCCTGCCGATGATCCTCGCCTCCGTCTACGGTACCGCCGGGGCCCTGCTCATCGGCGGGCCGGTGGGGTTCTTCACGGCGCTCTTTCTCGCCAAGGCTGCGCCGCCGAGGCTGGCCGCTGTGGTCCGTCCGGCGGTGAGCCTGCTGGCGGGCATCCCCTCGGTGGTCTACGGTCTGGTGGGTATGACGGTCCTGGTGCCGGCCCTGCGGTCCTGGCTGGACCTGCCCGCCGGGGACAGCCTGCTGGCGGCGATTCTGGTGCTGGCGGTGATGATTCTGCCGCCGGTGATTGCCCTGGCGGAGGCGGCCCTGGCGGCGGTGCCCAGGGAGTACGAGGAGGCCAGTCTGGCCCTGGGGGCCACGGAGGCGGAGACCTGGCTGCGGGTCACGGTCCCCGCGGCCCGCAGCGGCGTGGCGGCGGCGCTGGTGCTGGGGGTGGGCCGGGCCATCGGGGAGGCCATGGCCATCCTCATGGTGGCCGGGAATGTGGCGAATATGCCCTCCCTGCTCTCCTCCGTCCGGTTTCTCACCACCGGCGTGGCCATTGAGATGAACTACGCCGCCCCCGGCTCCCTTCAGCGGCAGGCGCTGTTTTCCATCGGGCTGGTACTGTTCCTCTTTATCATGCTTATCAACGCCCTGTTGACCCTGGTCCTCAAAGGCGGAAGGGAGGCCCGCTCATGAGCTGGAATACGCCGGTTTCCTCCCGCCGCCGGGCTTACGGCATCGGGGCGCGGCTCCTGCTGTGGCTGGGGGCGGGCATCTGCTGCGGGCTGCTGGTCTTCCTGGTGGGATATATCCTGTTCAAGGGGATTCCGGGACTCTCCTGGGCCTTCCTCACCGGGCGGGACAGCGTGCTCCGGGGGACAAACGGCATTCTCCCCGCCCTGCTGAACACGCTGTATGTCATTTTGCTCTCCCTGGCCATCGTCCTGCCCCTGGGGGTGGGAGCGGCGGTATACCTCACGGAGTACGCCAAAAACCGCCGCCTGGCCGGGCTCATCGAGTTCGCCGCCGAGACGCTGGCCGGCATCCCCTCCATCCTCTACGCCCTGGCGGGGGTGATTGTCTTCTGTACGGCCCTGGGCCTGCAAAAGACGCTGCTGGCCGGTTCGCTGACCCTGGCGGTCATGACCTTTCCCACCGTCCTGCGCTCCACCCAGGAGAGCCTGAAAACCGTTCCCCGGGCCTACCGGGAGGGCGCGCTGGCCCTGGGGGCGGGGCCCTGGCGGGCCATCCGCACGGTGGTGCTCCCCGCGTCCCTGGACGGCATCGTCACCGGCTGCGTGCTGGCGGCGGGACGGGTGGTGGGGGAGACGGCAGTGCTCATGTACACCGCCGGGCTCTCCACCGCCATGCAGAATTTCACGTCCCTGCGGGGCCTCGCCCGGTCCTCCGGGGCCACCCTCACCGTGGCGATGTATGTCTACGCCAAGGAGCGGGCGGACTTTGAGGCCGCGTTTGCCGCGGCGGCTGTTCTGCTGCTGCTCACCGCCCTCATCAACCTGGCCGCGCTGTGGACCGGCCGGCGGCTCAGGCGGTAGTATCTCTTCGAAAGGACCATCTCCTATGGAAGAAACCATTCTCGAAGCCAAGGACCTGGACTTTTTCTACGGCGATTCCCAGGCCCTCCGGCACATCAGCCTGGCCCTGCCGGCCCGGCGGGCGACGGCCCTCATCGGCCCCTCGGGCTGCGGCAAGTCCACCTTCCTCCGGGCCATCAACCGTATGGGGGATCTGGTGCCCACCGCCCGGGTGGCCGGGGCCCTCACCTTTCACGGCCAGAACATCTACGCCCCCGGGGTGAATGTCACCGCCCTGCGCCGCCACATCGGCATGGTGTTCCAGAAGCCCAACCCCTTCCCCATGTCTATCTACGACAACGTGGCCTACGGCCCCCGGACCCACGGCCTCCGGGAGCGGCGGCGGCTGGATGAGCTGGTGGAGAACTCCCTCCGGGCCGCCGCCATCTGGGACGAGGTGAAGGACCGGCTGAAAAAGAGCGCCCTGGGCCTCTCCGGCGGGCAGCAGCAGCGGCTGTGCATCGCCCGGTCCACCAATAAGGCTGTGTCTTATTACTACCTCGGCGCTCTTGACCTGCGCGATGGCAATGTGGCAGGTGCTTCTGCAAACTTCAACAACGGTATCGCC
>JAAWHO010000145.1 GCA_022795905.1 Oscillospiraceae bacterium | reverse complement strand
GTCAAACATCACCGTTGACGTTTCAAAATACTGTATTTCCGACTTTTTTGCGCCGCAGCGCAGCGCGTGGGCAACTCCCTCGTCCAGGTTTTCAACTAGGAAATCAATGTGGGCCATTTGCTGCTGCTTCCCGGTCCTCCAGGGCCATACCGGCGGTTCATATTCTTCTACTTCCTGAAAAGCCAAAATCCAGCCCTGGGGGGAGCGCAGTCCGGCCCATCCGTTTCCAGACAATATTTTTTCCCATCCCAATAAATTCACATAAAAATCCGCCAAAGCGTCCGCGTTTTTGCAGTCGTAGGCAAAACCCGCTATATCTTCAATGTAACCTTTTCGCATTTCAATTTCTCCCACTGCTAAACTCCCTTTTCCTCCAAAGCCCCAATGAGGCTCCGCAGCCGGATTTTCACCGCGCCCAGGTTCGTAATCTCGTCAATTTTAATCTGTGTGTACAGCTTCCCGGCGTCCTCCAGGATGCGCCGCACCTCGTCGGTGGTGATGGCGTCCACCCCGCAGCCGAAGCTCACCAGCTGCACCAGCTGCACGTCCGGATTCTCGCAGGCGAACCGGGCCGCCCGGTAGAGCCGCGCGTGGTAGGTCCACTGGTTGAGCACGTGGACCGGCGCCGGGTCCGCCAGATGGCACACGCTGTCCTCGCTGACCACCACAAAGCCCAGGGAGGAGGCCAGCTTGTCGATGCCGTGGCCGATCTCCGGGTCGATGTGGTAGGGCCTGCCGGCGAGAATCATGATTCGCTTCCCGTGCTCCCGGGCCCAGGCCACGGCCTCCTCGCCCTGCCCGCGGACGGAGAGCATATGGGCCTCGTAGGCGGCGAAGGCGTGGTCCACGGCCCTGCGGACCTCCTTCTTCGCCACATGGAACGCCGGCTCCAGGCAGGCGTACAGCTCCTTGGCCAGCTCCTTCCGGTCATTGATGTTCAGGAAGGGGTACAAAAACCGCGTCTGGGCCAAATCGTCCATATTTCCCCGGAGCAGCTCGGAGTAGTAGGCCACCACGGGGCAGTTGTAGTGGTTGTCGCCCTCCCCCTCGTCCACGTTGTAGGTCAGGGCCGGGTAGAAGATGGCGTCCACGCCCCGCTCCAGCAGCACCTCCATGTGCCCGTGCATGATTTTGGCCGGGTAGCAGGCGGTGTCCGAGGGGATGGAGAACTGCCCCTTCTCATAGATACGCCGGCTGGACAGCCCCGAGAACTCCACCTTGAAGCCCAGGTCCGTGAAAAACGCGCGCCACAGGGGCAGCAGCTCGTACATCCCCAGGGCCAGGGGCAGGCCGATGGTCCCCCGGACCTCCGCCCCCGGCTCCGGGGCCATCAGGGCGTCCCGCTTCCAGGCGTGGAGGTTGGGCAGCTCCTCGCCGCCCCCCAGGCCCAGGCCCTTCTGGCACTGGTTGCCGGAGATGAATTTTTTCTTGTTTCCGCCGAAGCTGTTGACCGTCAGGCGGCAGTGGTTGGCGCAGCCCTGGCAGACGGCGGCCTTGGCCGTGTGCTGGAAGGCCCGGAGATCTTCCGGGGAGATGAGCGTGCTCTCCCGCAGATCCATGGCGTACAGCGCCGCGCCGTAGGCACCCATGAGCCCGGCGATGGCCGGGCGGATGACCTCCCTGCCCAGCTCCTGCTCAAAGGCCCGGAGGACGGCGTCGTTGTAGAACGTGCCCCCCTGGACCACCACGTGCTCCCCCAGCTCCCCGGCGCTGCCGGCCCGGATGACCTTGTAGATGGCGTTCTTCACCACGCTGACGGAGAGGCCGGCGGAGATGTCCTCCACGGTGGCCCCGTCCTTCTGGGACTGCTTGACGGAGGAGTTCATGAATACGGTGCACCGGCTCCCCAGATTCACCGGGGCCTCCGCGTGGAGGCCCTTTTCCGCAAAGGCCGCCACGTCATAGCCCATGGACTTGGCAAAGGTCTCGATAAACGACCCGCAGCCGGAGGAGCAGGCCTCGTTGAGCATGATGGAGTCGATGGCCCCGTTTTTAATCTTAAAGCACTTGATGTCCTGGCCCCCGATGTCCAGAATGAAGTCCACCTGGGGGCAGAAGTATTTCGCGGCGGTATAGTGGGCGATGGTCTCCACCACGCCCCTGTCCACGCCGAAGGCGGCTTTGATGAGCTCCTCGCCGTACCCGGTCACGGCGCTGCCGCAGATTTTCACCCGGCCGCCGCACAGCCCGTACAGCTTCTCCAGCTGCTCCCGGACGATCTCCACCGGGTTGCCCCGGTTGGAGCTGTAGTAGGTGTAGAGGAGCTCCTTGTTCTCCCCCAGCAGCGCGGCCTTGGTGGTGGTGCTGCCGCAGTCGATGCCCAGCCAGGCGTTTCCGGTGTAGGAGGAGAGCTCCCGCTTCTCCACCGTGGCGGCGGCGTGGCGGGCCCGGAACTGCTTATAATCCGCCTCCGAGGCGAACAGCGGCGGCAGGAGGTTGGCCGCGTCCCGGACAGAGACGGCGTTCTCCAGTTTTTTTCTCAATCGGGCCATGGTGTAGGACTCCCCCGCGCTCTCGGCATACAGCGCCGCGCCCATGGCCACGGCAAAGCGCCCGTACTCCGGGAAGACCGCCTGCTCGTCTGTCAGCTTCAAAGTCTCCTGGAAGCGTTTGCGCAGGCCCTTGCAGTAGTACAGGGGCCCGCCCAGGAAAAGGACCTTTCCTGTAATGCGCCGGCCCTGGGCCAGGCCGGCGATGGTCTGGTTGACCACCGCCTGGTAGATGCTGGCGGCTACGTCGGCGTGCTTGGCCCCCTGGTTGAGAAGAGGCTGGATGTCCGTCTTGGCAAACACGCCGCACCGGGAGGCGATGGGGTAGAGCCGGGTGCTCTGCAAACTCAGCTCGTCCAGCTCGTCAGCGGTGACGTTCAGGAGGGTGGCCATCTGGTCGATAAAGGCCCCGGTGCCCCCGGCGCAGGAGCCGTTCATGCGCTCGTCGATGCCGCCGTCAAAGAAGATGATCTTCGCGTCCTCTCCCCCCAGCTCCACCACGGCGGCGGCGTCGGGCTCCAGGCGGCGCACCACCTCCCCGGTGGCAAAGACCTCCTGAACGAAGCTCACCCCCGCGCTCTCCGCCAGCCCCAGGCCGGCGGAGCCGGAGATAGCCGCCACAAGGGGGCGGTCCCCGGCGTAGGGGGCCGCCTCGGCCAGCAGCTCCAGGGTTTTCTGCCGCACCTGGGAGAA
>JAAWHO010000144.1 GCA_022795905.1 Oscillospiraceae bacterium | reverse complement strand
AAGCTGGACCAGATTGAGGTCTTCCACCCCGACCGCATGGCCAGCCGCATCCTGGGCATGGGGGACATGCTCTCCCTCATTGAAAAGGCGGAGCAGTCCTTCGACCAGAAAAAGGCCCTGGAGCTCCAGGAGAAGCTGCGGAAGAACAAGTTCACCCTCACCGACTTCTACGACCAGATGAAGCAGCTGAAAAACATGGGCTCCCTGTCCGAAATCGCCGGGATGCTTCCCGGTGTGAAGGCCAGCGACCTGGAGGGGGCCACTATGGACGAGAAGCTCCTCCAGCGCATGGAGGCCATCATCCTGTCTATGACCCCCGCCGAGCGGGAGGACCCCAAGCTGCTCAACTCCAGCCGGAAAAAGCGCATCGCCGCCGGGTCCGGCACCCAGGTGGTGGACATCAACCGGCTGCTCAAGCAGTTCGATATGCTTCAGGCTATGACCAAGCAATTTTCCGGCGGCAAAATGCCCAAAAATCTGCGCAAAATGATGGGCAAAAAGGGCCGGGGAGGCTTCCCCGGAATGGGCGGAATGCCGTTTTAAAGCAAGCGCCACAGGGGCGGATATTATCCGTCCGCACAATAATGCAGCGTGTGTCGGCTGCCGAATCGGGTAAAGCACAAAAATTGTGTTTTCCATATAAAGAAACAATTTCATTTGGAGGTGAAGATACATGGTTAAAATCAGACTGCGCCGCATGGGCGCTAAGAAGGCCCCCTTCTACCGCATCGTGGTGGCCGACTCCCGCTATCCCCGTGACGGTCGTTTCATCGAGGAGATCGGCATCTATAACCCCGTTACCGATCCTGCCGAGCTGAAGGTGGATGTGGACCGGGCCCAGGCCTGGATCAAGACCGGCGCTCAGCCCACCGAGACCGTCCGCGACCTGCTGAAAAAAGCCGGTGCCCTGTAAGGCTGGAGGTCATTCATGAAAGAGCTTCTCACCTACGTGGCCCAGAATCTGGTGGAGCACCCCGAGCAGGTGTCTGTCACTGAGGTCGAGGGCGACGGCGAGACCGTCCTGGAGCTCCGGGTGGCCCCGGAGGACATGGGCAAGGTGATCGGCCGCCAGGGCCGCATCGCCAAGGAGATCCGCATTTTGATGCGCTCCGCCGCCCAGCGGGCCGGCAAGCGGATCAATGTGGAGATCGTTGATTAAAACAGCGGCGCGGGGCTTCCCTGCGCCGCTGTTCTAAATAGGAGGCATCTATGCAGCAATATCTACAAGTGGGCAAGGTCACCAACATCCACGGCCTGATGGGCGAGGTAAAGGTTCAGCCCTGGGCCGACTCGCCGGAGTTCCTTTGCCAGTTCAAGACCCTGTATGTGGACGACGCCCACTTCCCCATGACGGTACAGCGGGCCAGGGTTCACAAGAATATGGTCATCATCAAATTCGAAGGCCCCACCGATGTGCCCAGCGCCATGGCTCTGCGGGGCGCCACCCTCTACATCGACCGTGCGGACGCCAAACTGCCGGAGGGGGCGTTCTTCCTGGCTGACATCTACGGCCTGGAGGTTCGGGATGCCGCCAGCGGTGCGGTGTTGGGCAAAATCGCTGACGTGCTCACCCTGCCCGCCAACAACGTTTACGTGGTCAAGGGCGGCCCCCGGGAGCTGATGATTCCCGCTGTCCCTCAGTTTATCGCGGAAACCAACCTGGAGGAGGGTTTCCTTCAGGTAAACATGATGGAGGGGCTGTAATGTCTATTGCAGGGCGTGACCACCGGGCACGCTATCTGCGAAATTTCTTGCATTATCCCACGGCGCGCCGGGGTCGTCGCGCCCTGCTGAAGGAGGTACAGCAAAATTGAAACAGGAATGGAAAGAGCCCCTGCGCTTCGGCGCGGTTCTGTTCGCCCTCTATCTGGCCGTTCACTACTGGGAAAGTCTGGCTGCCTTGACCGCCCTGGCGGCGAGCGCGGCCTTCCCCCTGGCGCTGGGGGCGGTTATCGCTTACGCCGTCAACATCCTTATGAGCACCTATGAGGGGTGGTATTTCCCCAACTCCAAAAAAACCGCGGTGGCTAAGAGCCGCCGGCCGGTGTGTCTGGTGCTGGCCTATGCCAGCCTGGTGGGAATTGTGGCGCTCATCGTGCGCATGATCCTGCCTGAGCTGATTCAGAGCGTCTCCCTCCTCCTCCAGGAGCTGGCCCCCATTCTCCAGGAGCTAAGCGTCAAGCTAAATGAGAGCTTAGGCCCCAACCAGCTGGCCGATCTGGCCGGCCTCTTTGCCTCCGACGGCACCGTCAACTGGCACGAGCTGGCCGCCAAGGCGGTCAACTTCCTGCTGGCCGGACTGGGAGGTGTGATGGGATCGCTGATGTCCTTTCTCTCCGCCGCCGTGTCCACCGCCTTTACCGCCATCGTCAGCATCATTTTCTCCATCTATCTGCTGATGGGCAAGGAGAATCTGTCCCGGCAGTGCGCCCTGGTGCTGAAAACCTACCTGAAGCCCAGCTGGTACAGCCGCCTGTCCTACTTCCTGGAAACACTGCACAATTGCTTCCGCCGCTTTGTGGTGGGCCAGTGCACCGAGGCGGTCATTTTGGGTTTGCTGTGCATGGGGGGCATGCTGCTGTTCCATTTCCCCTACGCCTCTATGGTGGGAACGCTCATTGGCTTCACCGCCCTGATTCCTGTGGCCGGGGCCTATATCGGCGCGGGGGTAGGCGCCTTTTTGATTTTCACCATCTCACCCTTCAAGGCTCTTCTGTTTCTCCTGTTCATCTCCGTGCTCCAACAGCTGGAAGGCAACCTGATCTACCCCAAGGTGGTGGGCTCCTCCATCGGCTTGCCTGGCATCTGGGTGCTGGCCGCCGTCACCATCGGCGGCGGTGTGCTGGGCATCGGCGGCATGCTGCTGGCCGTCCCCCTGGCCGCCACCCTCTACCAGATGCTCCGGGACGACGTAGCCCGAAGGAATTAAAAAAACGGCGCGGGAAGCGGTTCCCGCGCCGTTTTTTAACTGTTTACTTTTTTTGCAGGGTGAGAATGGCCGACTGGGCGGCCATTTGCTCCGCCTCCTTTTTGCTGCGACCCGAGCCGGACCCGACGGGCTGGCCGTTTAGGTCCACCTCCACAAAGAAGCGCTTGTTGTGGTCGGGGCCCTCCTCGCCCACCAGGCGGTATTGCAGCACCTGCCCGCTCTCCCGCTGAACCAGCTCCTGAAGGGCGGTTTTGTGGTCCAGCGGCTTGGTCAGCCCGGCAATCTCCCGGCTGAGGATATACTTTTGGATAAACTTTCGGGCGGAACCG
>JAAWHO010000143.1 GCA_022795905.1 Oscillospiraceae bacterium | reverse complement strand
AACAAGTACTCGACTTCATCCGTGACACCCGAAAGGAAGGAATTATCCGTGCGAGTTACGGCTGCGAAGGTTTCCTGGGTAACTATGAAGGTGAAGTACCTGGTCATAGAGCTGATTGCAAATCTGACAAAACGGCAGCGGCATGAGAGCAAAATCTCCGTGCCGCTGCCAGCCGTATGTACTCTTAATAATTCTCGGCGTGAATCTCAAAATAAGCCTGCGGGTGCGCGCAAACGGGGCAAATCTCCGGCGCCGCTGTCCCCACCACAATATGCCCGCAGTTCCGGCACTCCCAAACCTTGACCTCGCTCTTCCGGAACACCTCCTGGGCCTCCACATTCTTCAGCAGGGCACGATATCTCTCCTCGTGGTGCTTCTCGATCTCCCCGACCATGCGGAACTTGGCCGCCAGTTCCGGGAAACCTTCTTCCTCGGCGGTTTTGGCGAAGCTCTCATACATATCGGTCCACTCATAGTTTTCACCGTCCGCCGCCGCGCCCAGGTTCTCGGCGGTGGAGCCGATGCCCGCCAGCTCCTTGAACCACATCTTGGCGTGTTCTTTCTCGTTGTCGGCGGTTTTCAGAAACAGTGCGGCAATCTGCTCAAACCCCTCCTTCTTGGCCTTGGACGCGAAGTAGGTATACTTGTTCCGGGCTTGGGACTCACCGGCGAAAGCGGCCTCCAGGTTTTTCTCTGTCTGCGTTCCGGCATATCTGGACATGGTGTTCTTCCTCCTTATGTATTCCATTATTTTTACCTTAGACTATAAAAAATCCCCTAAAATTTATTATTTTAGGGGATTCTGGTACGCCCGGCTGGATTCGAACCAGTGGCCTACAGAGTCGGAGTCTGTCACTCTATCCAACTGAGCTACGGGCGCATATGGAATTGTCCGGGAAGCAGGGGCAGTGCCCAATCCCTGAGTGCTTACCAAGTATACCACAAAAAGATCCCCTTGTAAAGAAAAATTTTCTGAAAAAAGATTGTTAAAAAATTTGACAAATACCCGGCGGCATAGTAAACTAATACGTACGCTTTACTCTCTCTTCCGCGGAGGCACATATACATGAAAAGACAAAACGTATCCGATGCCGTCATCCGGCGACTTCCCCGCTACTACCGCTATCTGGACGACCTCCACACCAAGGGCGTGGTCCGCATCTCCTCCAGCTCCCTGGGGGGCAAGATGGGCATCACCGCCTCCCAGATCCGCCAGGACCTGAGCTGCTTCGGCGAGTTCGGCCAGCAGGGGTACGGCTACAACGTGGAGGAGCTTCGCTCCGAGATTGGGCACATCCTAGGCGTTGACAACCACCACCACATCGTCGTCGTGGGCGCCGGCAACCTGGGCCACGCCCTGATACAGAACTTCCGCTTTTCCGACATCGGCTTCACGCTGGACGCCGCCTTTGACGTCTCCCCCGCCCTCATCGGCACGGAGGTGGCCGGCGTCCCGGTGCTGGACCTGGCCGACCTGGGGCGCTTCGCGGCCGCCCAGAAGCCGGACGTGGCGGTGCTCACCGTCCCCCGCGCCGTAGCCCAGTCCGTGGCGGACCAGCTTATCGCCCTGGGCATCCGGGGCTTCTGGAATTTTACCAACGTGGAGCTGTCCAGCGATGTCGAGGGCGTCCAGTTCGAGGACGTCCACTTCTCTGACAGCCTGCTTACCCTCAGCTACCGCATTATTGAGCGGTAGCCCCCCAAAGGAGCCGATATGAAACGAGCCTTTATCCCCGCCGCTCTCGCGCTGGCCCTCCTGCTCTGTCTTGGGGCCGCCCTGGCCGCCGGCGGGGACGCCGGGGACCCGCTGCTCTCCCTCTCCTATCTGACGGAGCAGTTTTCCAAAACTGCGGACGCCGCCGTGGAGGCCCGCCTGGACGCCGCTGACAGCAGCCTGCGGGAGAGCCTGGAGCGCCCTGCCGCCCCCCTCTCCTCCTCCGGGGAGGAGCTCTTATTAAATGAGGGCGACGCGCTCTCCGGCGGCACGGGGGCGGCGGTCATCCCTCTGGCCGGGGACCTGCGGCTTCGGTTGGACGCCGGCGCGCTGGTGGATGCCACCGACGGCATAGAGGTCCCGGACCGCGCCCTGCTCTCCCCCCGCCACCGGTATATCGCCGCGGAGGGTACCCGCTTCACCCTGACGGCCGAGAGCCCTACGGCGGTCCTCCATCTCCAGGGGAGCGCCGCCCTCCTCCGCTCCGAGGACTCCCCCGACTATCACGCCATCGCCTCCGCTCTGCGGGAGCTGGGGCTGTTCCGGGGCACCGGCTCCAGCGTGGCCGGGGGCTTTGACCTGCACCTGGCCCCCACCCGGGGGGAGGGGCTGGTGATGTTTATCCGCCTGCTGGGGGAGGAGGAGGCCGCCCTGAACTGCCCCTACAGCCACCCCTTCCGGGACGTCCCCGGCTGGCTGGACCGCTATGCCGCCTGGGCCTGGGAGAAGGGTTATACCAACGGCGTCGCCCCCGGCCTCTTTGCCCCTGAGAGCCCCATCGCCGCCCAGGAGTACGTGGAATTCCTCCTGCGGGCCATGGGGTACAGCCAGGCCGGCACCGACGACTATACCACCTCCCTGGCCCGGGGCGAGGCCTGCGGCACCCTCAGCCCGGGGGAGCGGGCGCTCCTGGAGCGGGCCGCCTTCCGCCGGGCCCATGCGGCCTACCTCTCCTACTACTGTCTGGGCACTCCCCTGGGCGGCGGGCAGACCCTGGCCCAGCGGCTGGAGGCTGGCGGCCTCTTCACCCAGGCGGAGCTGGAGATGGCCGGGGCCCTGATAAATTCCGGCCGGCTCTAGCACCCCTTTGCCCCTTCCGCATATGATGAACTGAGGCGTTTCCAACGCCCCTCATCTCACAGGAGGTATTTGTCTTATGTGGAACAACAACGGTTTTGGCGGTGGGTGCTGCTGGATCATCATCCTCATCATTCTGTGCTGCTGCTGCTGCGGCGGCGGGAACAGCTGCGGGTGCGGCAATAGCTGCGGGTGCGGCTGTGGCTGCAACTGCGGGTGCGGCGGCTGCGGCGGCAGCTGTGGCTGCAACTGCGGCTGCAATAACAACTGCTGCAGCAACAACTGCGGCTGTGGCTGCAACGACAACTGCGGCCCCTGCTGCTAATCCCCCTCACATAGCCAGCCCCCGGGCCCTCCGGCCCGGGGGCCGCTTTATGGCGGAACTAAGGACTTCCATTCGCAAAGAGTGAAAAACGGCAGGGCGGGACGGCCCCGGCCCGCCGTATTCTCAGGAAAACACCGCAAAAACAAGCGCCGCGCCCTGCAAACGCTGTTTCGCAAA
>JAAWHO010000142.1 GCA_022795905.1 Oscillospiraceae bacterium | reverse complement strand
CGGCCTGCTGGACGGCACCGTGGACATGATTGCCACCGACCACGCCCCCCACTCCGCCGAGGAGAAGGGGCGCGGCCTGGAGAAGAGCCTGATGGGCGTGGTGGGCCTGGAGACGGCCTTCGCCGCCCTGTATACCCACCTGGTCAGGCCCGGGATTCTGTCCCTGCCCAAGCTCCTTGAGCTGATGCACGGCAACCCCGCCCGGCGCTTCGGCTTCGGCACGCCTCTGGCGGAGGGCCAGCCGGCGGACCTGACGGTCTTTGACCTGGACGCGAAATACACGGTAAACCCGGAGGACTTCCAGACCATGGGCCGGGCCACCCCCTTCGCGGGAATGGAGCTGTACGGGGTGTGCAGGCTGACCATGGTGAACGGAGAGATTGTCTGGAGGGAGGAAAACTGATGACGCAGGGGATTTACAGAGTTGAATATAACAGAAAGTTGGCGCCGGATGTGTGGGAACTGCGCCTCTCGGGAGACACCGAGGCCGTCACCGCGCCGGGGCAGTTTCTCAACATCAAGCTGGAGGGCTTCTACCTCCGCCGCCCCATCTCCATCTGCGACTGGGACGGGGAGGGCGTTACCGTTCTCTACAAGGTCGTGGGCCGGGGTACCGCCGCCCTCTCCGACGCGGAGCCGGGGCAGGACCTGGATATCCTCTGCGGCCTGGGCAACGGCTTCGATGTCTCTAAATGCGGAAGCCGCACCCTGGTCATCGGCGGCGGGGCCGGGGTGCCGCCCATGTACGGTCTGGCGAAGGCCCTGCTGCGGGCCGGGAAGACGCCCATCGCCATTCTGGGCTTCAACAAAAAAGAGGAGATTTTCTATGAGGAGCGGTTCCGGGCCCTGGGAATCGAGACGGTTATCACCACCATGGACGGCAGCTATGGGACAAAAGGCTTCGTCACCGATGCGTTCCCGGCGGAGTACGATTATTTCTGCGCCTGCGGCCCCCAGCCTATGCTGAAGGCGGTGTACCATACATCCAAAACCTCCGGCCTGCTGAGCTTTGAGGAGCGCATGGGCTGCGGGTTCGGGGCCTGTATGGGGTGCTCCTGCAAGACGAAATACGGCAATAAGCGCATCTGCAAGGACGGTCCGGTGCTGGAGAAGGAGGAAATCATATGGTAAGCACAAAGGTGACCCTCTCCGGCATCGAGCTGGACAACCCTGTCATCCCCGCCAGCGGTACCTTCGGCTACGGCCAGGAGTTCGCGGAGCTCTATGACATCAACTGCCTGGGGACCTTCTCCTTCAAGGGCACCACCCGGGCCCCCCGCTTCGGCAACCCCACCCCCCGCATTGCGGAGACGCCCTCCGGGATGCTCAACGCCGTGGGCCTGCAAAATCCCGGTGTGGAGAAGGTGATTGCCGAGGAGCTCCCCAAGCTTAAAAAGATTTTCCACAAGCCCGTCATGGCCAACATCAGCGGCTTCTCCATCGACGAATACGTGGAAACCTGCGCCCTGCTGGACAGGGAGGAGCAGGTGGGCTGGCTGGAGGTCAATATCTCCTGCCCCAACGTCCACAACGGCGGCATGAGCTTCGGCACCAGTCCCCAGGCCGCCGCCGGGGTGACAAAGGCCGTCAAGGCCGTCACCACAAAGCCCGTCTATATGAAGCTGAGCCCCAACGTGACGGATATCGCCGCTATCGCCAGGGCCTGCGAGGACGCGGGGGCCGACGGCATCAGCTTAATCAATACCCTGCTGGGGATACGGCTTGATTTGAAAAGCAGAAAGCCCCTCCTGGCCAACACCACCGGCGGGCTCTCCGGCCCCGCCGTGTTCCCTGTGGCGGTGCGGATGGTGTATCAGGTCTATGAGGCGGTAAGCATCCCCGTCATCGGCATGGGCGGGGTCAGCTCGGCGGAGGATGTTCTTGAGATGATGCTGGCCGGGGCCTCGGCGGTGGAGGTGGGGGCGGCAAATCTGGTGAACCCCTTCGCCTGCCGGGATATCGCCGCCGCCCTGCCGGAGGCAATGGAGAAATACGGAATCAACAATCTGTCTGACATTATAGGAGGCGCCCACCATGGGTAAAGACGTTATCATCGCCCTGGACTTTGAGAACCGGGAAAAGACCCTGGCCTTTCTGGACCGCTTCACCGAGGAGAAGCCCTTTGTGAAAATCGGCATGGAGCTCTACTACGCCGAGGGCCCGTCTATCGTCCGGGAAATCAAGGCCCGGGGACACAAAATCTTCCTGGACCTGAAGCTCCACGACATCCCCAACACGGTGAAAAAATCCATGGCCGTGCTGGCGGGGCTGGACGTGGACATGACCAACCTCCACGCCGCCGGAACCAAGGCCATGATGGAGGCGGCACTGGAGGGCCTGACCCGGCCCGACGGCGCCCGGCCCCTGCTGATTGCCGTCACCCAGCTCACCTCCACCAGCCAGGAGCGGATGGAGGCCGACCTCCTCATTGACAAGCCCCTGGACCAGGTGGTCATGCACTACGCCAAGTGCGCCGCCGAGGCGGGGCTTGCCGGCGTGGTCTGCTCCCCCCTGGAGGCGGGGAAGGTCCACGAGGTCTGCGGGAAGGACTTTGTGACCGTAACCCCCGGCGTGCGCTTCGCCGGCGGAGATGTGGGGGACCAGGTCCGGGTCACCACCCCCGCCAAGGCCAAGGAGCTGGGCAGCGACTACATCGTGGTGGGGCGTCCCGTCACCCAGGCGGAGGACCCCGTGGCAGCTTACCGCCGCTGCGTCAGCGAGTTTGTGGGGTGAGCCATGGGCTGGGATACGATTCTGTTTGACCTGGACGGCACCCTCACCGACCCCAAGGAGGGCATTACCAAGGCCGTCGCCGTGGCCCTGGAGCACTTCGGCATCCACGAGGACCCGGACAACCTGACTTCCTTCATCGGCCCGCCCCTGGACGAGTCGTTCATTGAGCGGTTCGGGTTCAATGAGGACCAGATTATCGTGGGTATCGAGAAATTCCGGGCGTACTTCTCCCGGCAGGGCTGGCTGGAGAACATCCCATACCCCGGCATGACGGAGCTGCTGCGGGAGCTGAAAGCGGCGGGCAAACATCTGCTCATCGCCACTTCCAAGCCGGAGCAGTTCGCGGTACAGATTCTGGAGCACTTCGGTATGGTGGAATATTTTGACCACATCTGCGGCGCGCCCATGGACGAGCACGAGGGTGCGCGGAAGGCGGACGTGGTGCGCAAGGCCCTGGCGCGGGGCGGCGTGAGCGACCTGTCCCGGGCGGTGATGGTGGGGTCACGGCTTCGACGACACCGACGAAGCCGTGCGCGAGACCGTCGACCTCATATCGCGCCACCCGCTCATGGCGGCCGACGTACGCGTGGCAGGGTACAT
>JAAWHO010000141.1 GCA_022795905.1 Oscillospiraceae bacterium | reverse complement strand
AAACGAGGTCCTCATGTTCTTTCGCAGTCAGAAGAAGCTCCAGGGGGAGGTGTCACTCTCGGAGACGCTGGAGACGGACAAGGACGGGAATAACCTGTTTTTAATGGACGTGGTGGGCGTGGAGGACACTATGCTGGATGACCTGGATATGCGGGAGAGTCACATCCGGGTCCGCCGGCTGGTGGACGAGTGTCTGACGGAACGGGAGGCGGATATTATCCGCAAGCGCTACGGCCTGGGAGGGCGGAAGCCGCAGACCCAGAGAGAACTGGCCGCCGAATATGGAATTTCACGGTCCTATGTATCCCGCATTGAGAAACGGGCCCTGGGCAAGCTGGAGGAGGCGCTTGGAAAGGAGATGGGCTGAGCAGACCCTGCCGGCGGGGCGGCCGCGCTGCGAATTGATGGGATTGCGCCAAAGCGGCTTGCAATCGGCGGGAAAGTCTGTTATACTTGCACTTGCACTTGCCGCGAAGGCGGCGCAACACAGACAAGGAGGAATTCTGCCATGACGTATACATACATCCCCAAGGGCGTCTGCTCCAGCCGCATCGACCTGGAGCTGGAGGGGGACACCATCCAGTCCGTCAGCTTCACCGGCGGATGCAACGGGAATCTCCAGGGCATCTGCCGCCTGGTGAAGGGCATGAAGGCACAGGAGGCCGTAGACAAGCTCCAGGGCATCCAGTGCGGCTACAAGCCCACCAGCTGCCCCGACCAGCTCTCCCGGGCTCTGACCGAGGCCGTGGAGGCGGCAAAAAAGGCCTGAATACAGCGAAAAAAGCGCCGGAAGGCGCTTTTTTTGCGCGCTTCCGGCGATGTTAAGAGAACCTGGCAAAATGGAGGGAGGCCCCATGACATAAAAAAGGATGAGATTCTGGCGAGGGCCGGGCGGAAAACCGGGGGAATGACGAGTGCGAGCGCAGGGCGCGTCAGGCTGACCAGCTGGTGAGGACTGCCGGCGTATCAAGGGCGCTCAGGTCAGATAATTCACCCCCAGAATCACCGCCCCCAGCACCACCAGCACCGCGCCGGTGGCCCGGTTGAGGACCTCGGGGGTGCTCTTGTTGGCGAAGCGGGCGGCAATCTGCGCCCAGAGCAGGGTGGACAGCACGCACAGCAGCAGCACCCACCAGTCGGCCACGCCGCCGATGGCGAAGTGGCTGACGGACCCGGTGAGGGCGGTAAAGGCCATAATAAACACGCTGGTGCCCACGGCGGTTTTCAGCTCATAGCCCAGAACGCTGGTAAGGATAAGGAGCATCATCATCCCGCCCCCCGCGCCGATAAACCCGCAGATAAAGCCGATACCCATGCCGCAGACAACGGACTGGACAAGCCGCTTCTGCTTGGAAACGGCCTCCATGCTCTCCCGGGTGGTCATAACGGGCCTGACAATGAACTTGACGCCCAGCAGCAGGGTCATAAACACGGAGAAATTTCCCATGGCTCCCGAGGGCACCAGGCTGGATACCCAGCTGCCCGCCAGGGTAAAGGCCAGCACCGAAACCATCATCACCAGGCCGTTGCGGACATCGAGATTCCTGTTCTTCCCGTAGGTATAGGCCGAAACGGCGCTGGCCAGCACGTCGCTGGCCAGGGCGATGCCCACAGCCTGATAGGGCTCAATGTGCAAAAACGTGACCAGCATAGGCGTGATGACGGCGGCGGCGCTCATGCCGGCGAAGCCGGTGCCCAATCCCGCGCCCATGCCGGCGACGAAACAGACAATAAAGGTCAGCATAATACATTCAGTTCCTTTCCCGGAGGGCAATGGCCCGGTCCGTATTTTCCGCGATCCTGTCCAGCAGCCGCTGCAGCAGGGCGATTTCCTTCTCCGTCAGGCCGTCCAGCAGCAGCCGGCCGTACTTATCCTGAAGCTCCCGGCCCCGCTCCACCACCGGTCCGGAGGGAGGGAGCAGCCGGAGGTGGATGACCTTCCGGTTTCCCGGCAGGGTGAAGCGCTCCAGATATCCCCGCGCCGCCAGCCGTTCGATGCCCGCGGAGACATGGGATTTGGCCAGGTGGCGGAACTCCGCGATATCACGGGCAGTATCCCACTGGGGGTTGTTGGCCAGGAACATGAGGATATCGGCCTCCAGCTGGGTCAGGCCGTACTCCTCCAGAAGAGGCGCAAAGAGAAGGCCATAGAGCCTGCGCAGGCCCCGGGAGCGGGCGAGGATAGGCGGAATCATGGCGTGCCCTCCTTCCAATATCGTTCGATAACGAACAACATGGTAGCACAGGGAGCGCCGCCTGTCAAGTCCCGGCGATGCCTGTCAAAATCAATTTTTAAGGGACAGAAAATTTCAGCAAATTTCTCTGGAATTTTGTTGGAAAATTGAGCACAGTCACCATTGCAAACGGCGTTCGAGGGTGGTATCATAGAGTCGGCTTTGAGCCAAATACTATTTTTGTCTGATAATGGAGGAAGTTCTCGACATGAAAATGAAGAATAGCCTGCTTGCAATGCTGCTTGCGCTGATGATGGCACTTTCCCTGACCGCCTGCGGCGGCGGAGACGGAGACGGAGACAAGGGCGGGTCCAAGGATCCCGCCGGAGACACCCAGGAGCCCGCAGCCCAGGCTGATCCCCTGGAGGAGGCCCGGAAGGTCATGGCCGACGCCAAGAGCATGGACGCCGTCATGGTCATGGAGATGGATATGACCGCCGGCGGCCAGAGCATGGAAACCACCACCATGATGGCCATGAGTATGTTCACCGACCCCATGAAGATGCAGGTAGAGGTGGAGATGGACATGGGCGAGCTGGGCTCCCAGGCGATGTCCGTCTACGCGGACACCAACGACGAGGGCAAAATGATGATGTACCTCTATGACGGCGCCACCTGGCACGTTCAGGAGGGCACCGAGGCGGATATCGCCGGCTACGATCTGAGCGGCACCCTGGAGGGCTATGTGGACAGCACCTCCAACTTTGCCCAGAGCGGCGAGGAGACTGTGGACGGCGTGGACGCCTACAAGTACACCGGCACCGTGGAGGGCGCGGAGCTGCGGGAGGTCCTGGAGAGCTCCAGCGCGCTGGATTCCCTGAGCTCCCTGGGCCTGACCGCCGAGCAGACTGAGGAGCTGATGAACGGCCTGGACGCCATCAACGTGAGTATGTGGATCTCCAAGGCGGACTACTGCCCCGTGCGCTATGAGATGGATATGACCGGCACCATGCAGAGCCTGTTCACCAAGCTGGCGGAGAGCGTGGAGGGCGGGGACTCCCTGACCTACGACAAGATGCTCATCACCATGACCGTCTCCAACCTGAACAACGCCACCGACTTCACCGTCCCCGAGGAAGCCAAGAACGCCTGATTGCAAGCCCTACATAGCGGCGCGCCGGAAAAAGTCCGGCGCGCCGTTTGCATTTTCCGTCTCCATAGTGTAAAATAAGCAAAACGGAGTTTTGCGCAAAAGTTTCTTTTGATTCTTTTCTTTGCAAAGAAAA
>JAAWHO010000140.1 GCA_022795905.1 Oscillospiraceae bacterium | reverse complement strand
GATACCGCCGGTGGTGGACACGCCGCCGATGGTACAGCCGGCGATGGCCTCCAGCTCATAGCCCATGCCGGAGCCGGAGTTGGCGCCGCCGCCCTTGGGGGCCAGCAGATAGCCGGCAATGGCGTACATCATGCCGGCGGTAACGTAAATGATAATCTTGGTCCGGGCGGTATTCACGCCGGAGACCTCTGCGGCGTTCTCATTGCCGCCGATGGCGTACATATATTTGCCGTGGGTCGTCTTGTTGTACAGGAACCAGAAGAACAGCCCAAAGATGACCGCCCAGGCCAGCAGGTAGGGGATGCCGGGGAAGCCGCCCTTGACGGAGAACCAGGTGCCATTGACAAAGTTTTTGTAGCTGTCCTTGAATTTGCCGACAGGCTGTGCATCGGTAAACACCAGGCAGATGCCGTAGATGATCGTCTGGGTACCCAGGGTGGCAATGAAGGGGGGGACGTTCAGCTTGGAGATAATGAGCCCGTTGATGAGGCCGAAAAGCGCGCCCACCGCTACCACAATAATAAAGGCCACCAGGAGACTGACCTCCGGCCAGTTGTACATACGGCCGGTATAGGTGGGGTCCTGGAGCAGGGTGCCGGCCAGGCAGGCGCACAGGCCCACCGCGCGTCCGGCGGACAGGTCCGTGCCCTTGGTGATGAGGCACCCGGACACGCCCAGGGCGATGAGGAACCGGACGGTGGTATTGCTGATGAGACTGTTGAAGTTTCGTATAGAGAAGAAGTTGTCAATGGTGAAGCCCACAAGAACGCAGACAATCACCAGCAGGACCACAATGGGATTCTCTTTCATCAGCTTCCAGATCTTCTGGGGGAGAGAAGTCGCCGTCTTTTCCATATTCTTTATCCTCCTTTATCTGTCCGGCTCAAGCAAACTGCGTGGCCAATTCCATGATGTTCTCCTGGGTAGCGTCCTGGCCGTCGATGAAGCCGGTGACCCGGCCGTCGCACATGACCATGACGCGGTCGGACATACCGATGAGCTCGCTCATTTCACTGGAGATCATGATGATGCTCTTGCCCTGCTTGGCGAGCTCGGCGATGATGCAGTAGATCTCATACTTGGCTCCCACGTCGATGCCCCGGGTGGGCTCGTCGAGGATGAGCACATCCGGGTCGTTGGCCAGCCACCGGCCAATGAGCACCTTCTGCTGGTTGCCGCCGGAGAGGGATTTGATCTGGGTCTTGCTGGAGGGGGTCTTGATGTTCATCTTGGCCACGTTGTCCTGGACCAGCTGCTCCACCTTCCTGTCGTTGATGCAGACATGGAAGTCCAGGTACTGCTTCAGCGACGCCACGGAGATGTTGTCCGCCACGCTGAGCACCCCCAGGATGCCGGTGGCCCGGCGGTCCTCGGTGAGCATGGCCACGCCCTGGTCGATGGCGTCCTTGGGCCGGTTGATCCGCATCTCCTTCCCCTTGTAGGTGATCCTGCCTGTGGTGTGGGAGCGGATGCCGAAAAGGCCCTCCATCAGCTCCGTCCGCTGGGCGCCCACCAGGCCGCCCACCCCCAGAATCTCCCCCTTGCGCAGCTCAAAATTCACGTTGCGGAAGCTCTTGGGGTTGATGGAGGTGAAGTCCTCCACCCGGAAGACCACCTCGCCGGGCTTGTTCTCCCGCTGGGGGAAGAGGTTGGTCAGCTCCCGGCCCACCATCTTGGTGATGATGGAGTCGGTGGTCAGCTCCTTGGCCGGCCAGGTGCCAATGTACTGGCCGTCCCGCATGATAGTGACCTCGTCGGAAATGCGGAGGATCTCGTCCATCTTGTGGGAGATGTACACAATGGAGACGCCCTCGCTCTTCAAATCCTCCACAATGCGGAACAGGGCCTCCACCTCATTCTGGGTCAGGGAGGAGGTGGGCTCGTCGAGAATCAGGACCTTGCAGTTGGCGGACACGGCCTTGGCGATCTCCACCGACTGCATCTGGCTCACGCTCAGCTCCCCCAGCATCTGCCGGGGATCGAAGTCCATGCGGACCTTTTTCAGCAGTGCGGCGGTGTCCTCGTACATCTTCTTGTGGTCCACAATGGGGATAAAGCCCAGGGCCTTCTTCATGGGGTACCGGCCCAGGAAGATGTTCTCCCCCACCGTCCGGGCGGGGATGGGCTGGAGCTCCTGGTGGACCATGGCGATGCCCATTTTCAGCGCCTCCAGGGGGTCGGCGATGGACACCTTCTGCCCCTCGAAGATAATCTCCCCCTCGTCCATCTTATAGATGCCGAACATACACTTCATCAGCGTAGATTTCCCCGCGCCGTTCTCCCCCATAAGGGCGTGAACCGTTCCCGGACGGAGGTGGAGCTGCGCGTGGTCCAGGGCCTTCACGCCCGGGAAGGACTTGCACACGCCCCGCATTTCCAAACGGTATTCGCTCATAAGCAGACCTCCTATCAGTGATATTCTCTTTGTTCTCCCGTCTGTCTCCCGGTCTCAGGGGAACGCGGAACAGGGGCCCGCGTTTTCCTCAGGCCGGGATTTTTCAATGGGTGGGCCGCTGTGCGGCCCACCCATTCTCGTTTCCCGCTGTTGGGACGTATTGACTTAGGCGAAGTAGCTGGCGTCGACCTTCACGTAGTCAACCCAGTAGTAGTTGTCGATGCTCTCGCCGTTGAGGGCCTGAACAGCGACGTCCACGGCCTTGTGGGACTGACCAATGTGGTCGTTGAGGACGGTGCCGGTCATGGTGCCGTTCTGGACCATCTGCTGGCACTCCTCCAGAGCGTCCACGCCCAGCAGGAGGATGTCCTCGCCCACGGTGCGGCCGGCCTGCTCAATAGCGGCAGCGGCGCCCAGGGCCATACCGTCGTTGTTGCAGAAGATCACGTCAATCTGATCGCCGAACTGGTTGAGGGCGTTCTGGGCGATCTGCTGGCCCTGGTTGGTATCCCAGTTGCCGATCTGAGAGGTCAGCTCCTCCACCTCAATGCCCGCGTCGGTCAGGGCCTTGATGGAGAACTCGGTGCGGTACTGGGCGTCGGGATTCTCGGGGTCGCCGATAATCATGACGTAGGAGACCTTGCCGTCGCCGTTCATGTCGCCTTTGTTGTCCAGAGCGGCCACGATCTCGCCCTGGTAGGTGCCGGACTGCCGGGCGTCAGCGCCCACGTAGCAGACCATGGCGTTGTCGATGATGCCGGGGTAGGACTCGTCCACGGTGTTGCCGTCGGCGTCCACGCCCAGGGGCTCGCGGTTGATGAGGACCATGGGGATGTCCGCGTCAACAGCCAGGTCGATGAGGGTGTCGGCGGAGGAGGTCTGCACAGGGTTGCAGATAATCAGGTCCACGCCCTGGGTGATGAAATTCTGGATCTGGTTGGTCTGCTCGGCCATGTCGTTCTTGCCGTCCTGGATGTTGACATTGTACTTGACGGTGTCAGTCTCCAGCTCCTTGAAGTAGCTCTCCAGCTCGTTGCGGTAGAGGGTCATGAAGTTGTCGTTGAACTG
>JAAWHO010000139.1 GCA_022795905.1 Oscillospiraceae bacterium | reverse complement strand
GCCCTGGGGCACGCTCAGGGGCTTGCCGTAGCTGGGGGAGTAGGCCCAGGTCATGGCCACCTTCTTGCCCTTCAGGTTCTCCACGCCGCCCAGCTCATGGATGACGTGCAGCAGGTCCGCCATGGACTGGGTGGGGTGGTCCACGTCGCACTGGAGGTTGACCAGGGTGGGCCGCTGCTCCAGGATGCCCTTTTCATAGCCCTCGTCCAGGGCGTCCATGAAGGTCTTCTGGTATTTGTGGCCCTCCTCGATGAACATATCGTCCCGGATGCCGATGACATCGGCCATGAAGGAGACCATGTTGGCGGTTTCCCGGACGGTCTCGCCGTGGGCGATCTGGCTCTTCTTCTCGTCCAGGTCCTGGACCTCCAGGCCCAGCAGGTTGCAGGCGCTGGCGAAGGAGAACCGGGTGCGGGTGGAGTTGTCCCGGAAGATGGAGATGCCCAGGCCGGAGTCGAAAACCCTGGTGGAGATGTTCCGCTCCCGCAGGTCCCGCAGAGCGTCGGCCACGGTGAAGATGGCGTCCAGCTCGTCGTCCGTCTTGTCCCAGGTCCAGTAGAAGTCGTCCCTGTACATACCGTTGATTTTCAGCTTCTCCAGGTGCTGGGCCAGCTTTTCTGTCTTGCTCATAGCGTATCTTCTCCTTTATGAAATCAATTTATGCGGATGGCTCCGATTTTACTTGATGTCGTTGTCCGTCTTGCCGCCCCGGTAGACGCACACGTCCTCGTCGCCCTTGCCCTTGTAGAGGCCCACGCAGGCGGCGTACACGGCGGCGCAGGCCACCAGATCCTGCTTCCAGGTGATCTCGTTGGGGGCGTGGGCCTGGCTCTCCGCGCCGGGGCCGAAGCCCACGCAAGGGATGCCGTACCGGCCCTGGATGGACACGCCGTTGGTGGAGAAGGTCCACTTGTCAATCAGGGGCCGGTCCCGCAGCTTCATGGCGTCGGGGTGTCCGATGCGCTTCTCGCCGTAGAGCGCCTTGTGGGCGTCCGCCAGGGCCTGGACGTGGGGGGCGCTCTCCTTGTTGATCCAGGTGGGGAAGTAGCACTCCGTCTCGTACTTCAGGCCGGTCCAGGCGGGGCGGTCGTACATATACATACTGACCTTCACGTCCTCGCCGTACTTTTTCACGCTGGGCAGGGCCCGGATCTCCTCCAGGCAGCTGTCCCAGGTTTCCCCGGCGGTCATGCGCCGGTCCACGCTCACCGCGCAGCTGTCCGCCACGGCGCAGCGGCTGGGGGAGGTGTAGAAAATCTGGCTGACGGTGCAGGTGCCCCGGCCCAGGAACCGGGCATCCTCGTAGTGCTCCGGGTTGTACTTGGGGTTGAGCATCTTCACCAGGCCCTTGATCTCCGTCCCGTCCGCGTCGTCGTTCTCGTTGAGGGCCCGGATCTCCCGGACGATGTCCGCCATCTTATAGATGGCGTTGTCCCCCCGCTCCGGGGCGCTGCCGTGGCAGGAGATGCCCTTCACATCCACCCGGATCTCCATGCGGCCCCGGTGGCCCCGGTAGATGCCGCCGTCGGTGGGCTCGGTGGAGACAACGAACTCCGGCGTGATGCCGTCCTCGTTGTGGATGTACTGCCAGCACAGGCCGTCGCAGTCCTCCTCCTGGACGGTAGCGGTGACGAGGATCTTATATCCCTCGGGGATGAGGCCCAGGTCCTTCATGATCTTCGCCCCATATACGGCGGAGACTACGCCGCCCTCCTGGTCGGAGCCGCCCCGGCCGTAGATGACGTCCTCCGTCTCATAGCCCTGGTAGGGGTCGTGCTCCCAGTTGTCGATATTGCCGATGCCCACGGTGTCGATATGGCCGTCGAAGGCGATGATTTTGTCCCCCTGGCCCATCCAGCCCAGGGCGTTGCCCTCGGGATCGATCTCCGCCTTGTCGAAGCCCAGCCGCTCCATCTCCACGATGGTCCGCTTGATAACGCCCTCCTCCTCGCAGCTCTCGCTGGGGATGGCAATGAGCTCCCGCAGGAATTTGCTCATGTCCTCCCGGTAGCCCTCCGCCGCCTTCTTGATCGCTTCAAAATCCATGGTCGCACCCTCCATCAATTTCAAAATCCATTTGGTTCTCTGGGCCCTCTGCGGCCCCTCTTGTCTCCTATCATATCATAGAATAGCCAGTTGTCAAACAAAATTTTTGAAAACCTAAAAATTTTTTTGAAAAACCCATTGCAATCTTGTGGAGATGCTGGTATGATGGATTTGAAAACATCGGATAGGGAGGGTGATAACGCTTTGGATACCCATCAGCTGGCAACGCTCCAGCAGATTGCCGCGGCTCTGGCCGCCCAGTTCGGGCCTAGCTGCGAGGTGGTGGTCCACGATCTGTCCGCGGAGGACCCGGCCCACTCCATCGTCCACATTGAGAACGGCCATGTGACGGGGCGGAAGGTGGGGGACGGCCCCTCCAATGTGGTGCTCGAGCAGCTTCTGGGGGGCGACGCGGACCCCCAGGACAGCCTGGCCTACCTCTGCCGCACCGAGGGGGGGAAGGTCCTCAAGTCCTCCACTGTCTACATCCGCTCCCCGGAGGGAGCGGTGTCCGGGATTCTCTCCATCAACCTCGACATCTCGGCCCTGCTGATGGCGGAGCAGGCTATCGGCGGGCTGATTCGGACGGAGCCGGACAAGAAGGAGCAGAGCGTGGCCGTGGTCAATGTCAGCGACCTGCTGGACGGCCTCATCGAGCAGAGCGTGGCCCTGGTGGGCAAGCCGGTGGCCCTGATGAACAAGGACGACAAGGTTCGGGCCATTCAGTTTCTCAGCCGGCACGGCGCGTTCCTTGTCACCAAGAGCGGCGACAAGATCGCCAAGCACTTCGGCATCTCCAAGTATACCCTATATTCGTACATTGATATGAAACAGGAGGAAAACAAGCCATGAGCAAGATTGATCTGACCATCAACAAAGAAGTCCTGGCCAAGAACGTGGCCAAGGCCAAGGAGAACAACGTCATCATCCCCACCATCGCCCAGATGCAGAACCCCGAAACCATCCCCGGCGCGATTCAGGAGAAGCTGAAGACCGTGGGCCTGTGGGACGTGAACCCCCTGAACCTGTTCCGCATCACCTGGAAGAACGAGGCCAAGGAGTCCGGCGGCCTGTTCCAGGCGGTGCCCAACTATGTGGAGATTCCCTCCAGCCTCTCCGGCGTGCCCTGCCGGATCATCGCCATGGCCGGCAAGTGGTTCCCCACCGGGTGCCATAAAGTCGGCGCGTCCTTCGGCTGTCTGGCCCCCCGGCTGGTGACGGGGCAGTTCGACGCCACCTGGCACAAGGCCGTCTGGCCCTCCACCGGCAACTACTGCCGGGGCGGCGCCTTCAACTCCAAGCTGCTGGCCTGCGAGAGCGTGGCCATCCTCCCCGCCGAGATGAGCCAGGAGCGGTTCAACTGGCTCAAGACCATCGCCGGCGAGGTCATCGCCACCCCGGGCTGCGAGAGCAACGTCAAGGAGATTTTCGACAAGACCTGGGAGCTCAAGCAGGACCCCCAGTACATGATCTTCAACCAGTTTGAGGAGATGGGCAACCCCCTGTGGCACTACAACGTCACCGGCTAT
>JAAWHO010000138.1 GCA_022795905.1 Oscillospiraceae bacterium | reverse complement strand
ACGGACGTACAAACGATCTACCATATGCAGATGCCCCGCTGGCTGTTCTCCGACCCCCGCTACGCGGACATGAGCTTGGAGGCCAAGGTGACCTATACCTTTCTGCTCAACCGCTTCCAACTCTCCCGCAGGAATGGCTGGATCAATGACCGCGGCGAGGTCTTTGTTATTTTTCCACGGCAGGAACTGGCGAGGGAGCTGCGTGTAGGAGAGAAACGGGTCACAGCGGCCTTCCAGAAGCTGGCGGAGCTGAATCTGATCTGGGAAAAACGCTGTGGACGGGGCGATGCCAACCAAATCTACCTCGCCAGTGTCCAGCCGATTGACAATCCTACCTATACCTGTGCTCCATTTGTAGCAGAGGAGCAGGCTCACGACGGTCCAAGAACCGCCGATATGACGGGTCTTCCATACGGAAATACCGGCTCAGTACCGCAGGAACCGCCAATTTCACCAATCCAGAACCGCCAAAATGACAGTTCAAGAACCGTCAAAACGGCGGTTGCAGAACCGTCAGATCTGCGGCCAAGTTATAATAATACAAGTAAAAAAGAACGGAGTAATACATACGTCAGTCAGCCTGTTCCACCTGGACGGGCAGGCGAGGAAGCGGAGCTCATGGACATCCTGGATGCCTGTGAGCTTTCGTATTTTGAGCCGGAGACGGCCAAGGTGTTTGAGAACGCCATTGAGCGGCTGTTCTATTCCGACAGCTTCCGGATCGGCAAGGCGGTGCTGCCCCAGAGCCGGGTGCGTTCCCGGCTGCATCTGCTGGATGGGATGATCCTGAGGACTGCGGAGAGCAAGCTCCGGGCCAACGTAGACCGGCAAATCAAAAACTCCACCGCCTACACGATGGCGACCATTTTCAACTGCATCGCGGAGAGCGAGAGCGACCTGATGGTAGACCCCTACCTCAACAGCCTTCGCTCCCCGCCGGATGGGAGGTGATGCCCATGCTTTTGTCCATTCAGCAGAAGTACATCCTGGAAGCGCTGCGGAAGCTGGGATACATCCCGCGGCGGCAGCTTCAAATGCTGGTGCAGGGAAAATTTTCGGAAATCAGGATTTCTGGTCAGCGTATGGAGGCCATGCTGCGGCAGCTGCGCTATGCCGTGGGGGATGTCCGCTTGGACGCCGGCGCCGTATGGCTTGGGGACACGCAGCCGGACTTTCGCCGTTTGGAAGCGGTGGATGTGATGCTGGAGTTGGCGGAGGGCCATCCGCAGGACTTCTCCGTCAGATGCCAAAGCCCGGAGCTTTTGCGCTTCTCCCTGGAGGGCAGTTCGCTCCGGCTGTTCACCGTGGCCACGCTCTCCGATCCGCTGCACAGCAGCGCACAGGCCAGGGGCAGTCCCGGGCGGACCGTGTGGATCTCAGACAGCGGCGCGGCTCCGTCGGGGTTGACGCTGCCGCCCAAACATTTCTTTGCCGCCCGGCAGCCGGACGGCTCACATCGGTTTTATGGCTCATAGCGGCCATGAACATATCAAAAAATTTACAAGGAGGACCACAGTATGCCCAGAAAGAAGATTACGGAACCCGAGGAGCTGGAGCAGGGCGCTATCATGGAGCAGGGCGCTATCATGGAGCAGCCTGCCGGGGAGAATATGGATGCCCCTGTTGTTCCAGAGGAACCTGCGGAGGAAATCCCGGCCGATGCCTCAGTGGAACCGGCAGCAGATGCCGCACAGGAGGAGCCTCCTCCCACCGCTGGCGAGGGGGAAATAGTGGATGTGGCGCTTCCGCCGGCAGAAACGCCGGAGACTCCGCCGGAGGAGATGCTGCCGGATGCGCCGCCTGCGGAGGAGTCCCTGCCTTCGGAGCCGGAGACTGAACACCCGCCCGCTCCTGTTCCGGAGAAGAGCGACCGGCAGGCATTCTTTGATTTGAATTTCAATGAGCTGGATCGGGGCCTGACGGCGGAGGAGCGGCAGGAGTGGAACTCCATCTACGCCTCCTATCGGGGCCGCAGCGCACTGTCCGGGAAGATCATCGGCGTTGACCCACTGACCATCAGTGTCCGTAACAGGCAGACCGGCGAGCTGGACCGGCAGACCATGTACTGCGCCGTGGTGGTTCCGTACCGGGTCCGCATCGTCATCCCCGCGTCAGAGATGTGGGAAAGCGGCCAGGAGCGGCCGGACTTTGTGCTGCAGAACATGGTGGGGGCTATGATCGACTTCATTGTTATCAAGGTGGACAGAGAGGCCGGCTTTGCAGTGGCCTCCCGGCGCATGGCCGCCCGCTCCCAGCGGTATTACTTCTCCCACCGCCCTGCCCTGCACAGGGAAGGAGCGCGGGCCAAATGCCGGGTGCTGTCCGTTGGACCCCGCCGGTGTCTGGTGGAGTGCTTCGGCCATGACATCAATCTGACCCAACGTGATCTGCGGTATACCGCCATCCCCGATCTGCGAAACGCCTACCATCCTGGTGAGGAGCTGGACTGCATCGTGAAAAGCTATGATGCCGGCAGCGCCGCGCTTCGGATTTCGGTAAAGGAGACGGAATCCAACCCCTTCGAGGGCGCGGAGCTGCGCCATCCTGTGGGCAGCAGGCGGCAGGCGGCTATCGCCGGGAAGTATGGCGGCGGCGTGTTCTGCAATCTGCCGGACGGAACGGTCTGTATGTGCAGCTATTCCTACCAGCATGAGGATGCCGACTTTATGGTGGGCGATACCGTGATCCTGGTGGTGCAGCGGTATGATGCGGAGAAGCGGCAGATGTATGGAAAGATCCTGAGTAAATGGTAAGGCAAAAGCCAGCACCGTACAGCTGCGGTGCTGGCTTTCTGTGTTACAGGCGTCTTCTGCTCAAGCTATAACTCACTTCTCCGGATGCTCTCTGCGCGGCCTTATCACCACATGGATGGTATCCCCAGGCTGCTTTCCAATTTTCTGCCGGATATCCTTTCGTACCCCGATAATGAAGCAGACGGAGCCATCCGGATTTTTCACACCCATATTGACAATACTCCCATCATATGCTTCACCATCAAACGCGGCGTGTACCTTTACACGGCCGGCATGAAACTCCTCCCGTACATTGCAGGGGAAGACGACATATGCGCCGCCCGATTTGTCTGCCGCCTGGAGCACCGCCTCATATTCATAAACTTTATTTTCCACTCTGTATTCACCTGATCCTCAGCATCTCAGTTCAAACATCAACACTGTTTGGCAGGGTATCCCGGTGCTCCGCCCGCTTCGCGCTGTTCCAAGACGAAGGTTCGCCAATGCAGCAGCCGCCCATTTTACTCAGGTTCCGCTGACGGCAGAAGGTATAGTGGATATCTACAAATTCCTCAGAGACGTCAAAGATAACCTTTTCCAGAATTTTTCCCGGATGCTCCGTCAGGATATGCTGGACATACTGCGCCTGTTCCGCCTGCGGAAGGACATCTCTCAGATAAACAACTTTCATAATTCACCAGCTCTTTCCATCCTATTATACATGATATTACCTGAACAGTGTTGTCGAAATATGTCGGGTCCGCTGACTTTGCCGTAATTTATACTCCGCTGCGAGCACCTCCCGCTTTCTGTTTGTATCATAGAGGATTTACAGGGTGCTGTCAACCGCCAGGACCGGCCGCAGGTGTACTTGGAAAAACTCCAACTATACACCCCTGTATTGGAGTGGTATAATGAACTCGTATTTTAGGGCGGAGCAGCTTTAGGGCGGAGTAAGTTTAGGGAGGAATGGCAAAAGGGAGGGGCGAAGACTGCCCCTTTCGCCGCACCGCACCGG
>JAAWHO010000007.1 GCA_022795905.1 Oscillospiraceae bacterium | reverse complement strand
ATATGAAAAATACGAAAACCGCGAAACCGTTGCGCCGCAACGCTTTGAGAAGATTTGAGAAGAAAGGGGTGGTTCTGTGTACCTAAAAGCATTGGAGATTCAGGGCTTCAAGTCCTTTCCTGACAAAACGGTTCTGAACTTTGGAGAGGACATTACTGCTATTGTGGGCCCCAACGGATCAGGAAAGTCCAATATCTCCGACGCCATTTGCTGGGTCATGGGCGAGCAGTCCGCCCGGAGCCTGCGGGGGAACAAGATGGAGGACGTCATCTTCGGCGGAACGGAAAAACGGTCCGCTGTGGGCTTTGCCCAGGTGACCCTGGTCCTGGACAACAGCGAGGGAGTCTTTCCCTCGGTGGAGAGCAGTGAGGTGATGGTGACCCGCCGCTACTACCGCAGCGGGGAGAGCGAATACTACATCAACAAGCAGTCCGCCCGCCTGCGGGATATCAATGAGCTTTTTATGGATACGGGCCTGGGCCGGGAGGGATACTCTATTATTGGACAGGGCCGCATTGACGAAATATTGTCTGTCCGCAGCGCTGACCGGCGGGAGATTTTTGAGGAGGCCGCCGGGATCTCCAAGTTCCGCCACCGGAAGGAGGAGTCCGAGCGGCGGCTGCAGCGCACGGAGGAAAATCTGGTGCGCATCGGCGACAAAATCAGCGAGCTGGAGCTCCAGGTGGAACCCCTGCGGGAGCAGGCGGAGAAGGCCCGGTGGTACCTCATTCTCCGGGACGAGCTGCGTCTGCTGGAGATCTCCGTGTGGATGGAGAAGCTGGAGGAGCTCCGTTCCGGCTCTATCAAGCTCCAGGCGGAGTGCGCCGCCGCCAAGGGGCGGCAGGAGGAGGCCGCCGCCCGGTTGGAGGCCCTGTACGCGGAAAATGAGGCGTTTTCTCAAAAAATGCAGCAAAACGACCTGGAGCAGGAGCAGGTGCGGCAGGAGGCCGCCGGTCTGGACGCCCAGGCCGGGGACCGGGAGAGCGCCGTAGCCGTTCTGCGCACCAGCGCCCAGCACAGCCGGGAGTCCATCGCTCTCCTGCAGCGGGAGCTGGAGGACCAGACCGGCCGCAGCCAGACGATCCGGGAGCAGATGGACGAACAGCGCCGCCGGATTGCGGATATTGAGGCTCGGTCCGGGGAGCTGGACCGGGAGCTGGAGGCGCTTCTGGAGGAGGCCCGGGCCGCCGCCGAGAGCGCCGGCAGCGCCGCGCAGGAGGTCCAGGCCCTTCAGGCCAGGGAGACGCTGGCGTCCTCTGCCGCCGCCGACGGCCGGGAGCGGGTGAGCGCCCTGGATGCCGGACTGGCCCAGATGGAGGAGCGCAGGACCGCGATCGAACAGGAGCTGTCCGCCGCCGCCGCCCGGCTGGAGAGCGCGGAAAAGGACGCCGCCCAGGCCAGACAGGCGCTGGAGGAGGCCAGGGATGATGTGGACGCCGCGTCCAACGTGATTGAGGGGTATAACCTTCGGATGGAGGGCCGGGAAAGGCGCGCGGAGGAGGCGGAAGCCCTGTGCCGCAAGCTGGAGATGGAGCGCAGCAATCTGGCGTCCAGGACGAAGATGCTCTCGGAGATGGAAAAGGAGTACGAGGGCTTCAATAAGGCGGTCCGCGTGGTTATGCAGGCGGCGGAGCGGAACGCGCTCCGGGGGCTCCACGGCCCTGCGGCCAATTTGATGCGGACGGAGAAAAAGTATGCCGTGGCCCTGGAGATTGCTATGGGGACCGGGATGCAGAATATCGTTGTGGACCGGGAGGAGGACGCCAAGAGTGCCATCCAATTCCTCAAGCAGCGGGACGGTGGCCGCGCCACATTCCTGCCCCTGACCGCCATCCGTGGGAGCGAGCTCCGGGAGAACGGCATCGAGAGGGAATACGGTTTTGTGGGGATTGCCTCCCGACTGGCGTCCTATGAGGAGCGGTACGAGAATATTTTTCAGAACCTGCTGGGCCGGACGGTGGTCGTGGAGGATCTGGACTGCGGCATCGCCATGGCCAGGAAGTACGGCCACCGCTTCCGGGTGGTCACCCTGGACGGGCAGGTCATCAACCGGGGCGGCGCCATGACCGGCGGCAGCGTATCAAAGAGCGCCGGTATTTTCTCCCGCGCCAACGAGCTGGAGGCCCTGCGGAAGCGGGGGACTGCCCTGGCGGAGGAATTGGCCGGAGCGCGGAAGGACCTGGAGGCGGCTCAGCGGGACCGCAATGCCGCCCGCTATGAGCTCCAGGTGGCCCAGGACCAGCGGCGTATTGCCGAGGACGCGGCGCTCCGTTTCCAGGGGCAGGTCGAGCACTTCCAGTCTCTGGTGGAGAATTTGACCGCCGGTGTAGAGAGCCTGGAGGGAGAAAAGGACGCGTTGGACGGCAGGGAGGCGGACAGCCGGACCCAGATGGAGGAGGTCCGGAGGAGGATCGCCGGCTTCGAGGCGGAGGCCGCCCGGCTGCGGAGAGATATTGAGGAGAAGCTGGCGGGACAATCGGACCTCCAGCTCCGCTCCGGGAAGCTGGGGGAGGATATCGCCGCCAAAAAGGCGGAGCAGGCCGCCCTGGCCGCGGAGAGAGAGACCACCATCAGGGCCTTGGGCGATATGGAGCGGGTCCAGGCAGATATGGAGGGCGACCGCGCGGCCCGTCTGCGGCGAATTGAGGACTATGAGCAGGAAATTCAGAGAATTGAGAAGGAGATCGGGGAGCGGACGGAGGAGGCCGCCTCCCTGCGCCTGCGGAGTCAGGCGTGCCAGACCCGCCTGACGGCTCTGCGGGACGATAAGCTCCGCCTGGAGGGGGAGCGGGGGGCCATGAACCAGCGCATCAAGACCTGCAACGACCAGGTGCTGGACGCCGAGCGGGAGGCCGGCCGCCTGGAGCAGAGGCTCAGCGCGGGAAATATGGAGGAGAAGCAGCTGCTGGACAAGCTGTGGGAGAGCTATGAGCTGAGCCACTCGGCGGCGGCGGAGCAGCGCGTCGAGCTGGAGAGCGTGCCCAGGGCCAACCGACGCATCGGAGAATTGAAGCGTGAGATCGGCACCCTGGGGAACGTAAACGTGGGGGCCATTGAGGAGTTTGAGCGGGTAAATACCCGGTATACCTATCTGACGAGCCAGCGGGACGATGTGGAGCAGGCCAAGGGGGAGCTGACGGGAATTATTGAGGAGATCACCCGGGAAATGACGGTGATCTTTGCCCAGCAGTTCGCGCTCATCAACGCCTCGTTTCATGAGACGTTCCAGGAGCTCTTCGGCGGAGGGCAGGCGGATCTGGAGCTGGAGGACCCGGAGGATATTCTGGGCTGCGGAATTGAGATTAAGGTACAGCCGCCGGGCAAAACGCTGAAAACACTCTCCCTCCTCTCCGGCGGGGAGAAGGCCTTTGTGGCCATCGCCCTGTACTTCGCTATTTTGAAGGTCCACCCCACGCCTTTCTGCGTGATGGACGAGATCGAGGCCGCCTTGGACGAGGCCAATGTGGTGCGGTTCGCCAAGTATATGCGGACTATTGCCGACAAGACCCAGTTTATCGTCATCACCCACCGGCGGGGCACCATGGAGGAGGCGGACGTGCTCTACGGCGTCACCATGCAGGAGAAGGGCGTGAGCAAGGTGCTGACCATCAACCTCAACGAGGTTTCGGAGGAACTGAATATCAAATAGATGCCTAAGGAGGGCAAAACATGCTTCATAAAAACGAGTTTCCGGTGCTGGAATTTGACGACGCTCCGACGGCCAAATTGAATCCGGCGGATTTCGGGTGCGGAAGGTTTGACACCGACAAGATGATCATTACCTTTTTCCCGGAGGTTGTGGATAAGCTGGCGGGGACAGGGCGGATTGTTGTGGAGCGGACCATCCCCGGTGAAAACCCGGTTGTCATCTACCGCTTCGCTGAGGAGCCCGACGTGCTGCTGACCCTCGGCCAGGTCGGTTGTCCCGCCTGCGCCGGGAATCTGGATCAATTCAACGACATGGGCATCACCAAGGTCATGTTCTGCGGCGGAGGCGGCGTCCTGGACCGGGATATCGGGGTGGGACAGCTCCTGCTGGTGGACGGGGCCATCCGGGACGAGGGCTTCTCCTATCAGTACATCCCGCCCTCAAGGGTGATTTACATCAATCCGGAGGTCCGGGAGAAAATCAGACAGTACCTGGACGAAAACCGCGTTCCCTATCTCCAGGGCCTGACCTGGACCACGGACGCCATTTTCCGGGAGACGCCGGACCGCATCGCCCGGAGGAAGGCGGAGGGCGCGAAGATCGTGGAGATGGAGCAGGCCGGGTGCATCGCCGTGGCACAGTTCCGGGGCTTCGTCTACGGCGCGCTCATCTACGGCGGGGACGATCTCTCCGGGGAGGAGTGGTCCAACCGGGGCTGGCGCAGCCGGGAGGGCGTGCGCTGGGATTTAGTGGCGCTGTGTAAAAAGCTGGTGAAGATCATATAAATACAGCAATTCCAATTTGAAGGAGAACGAACGATGGGCTTTTGGGAAAAGTTAAAGAAAATCTACATGGGGGACGTGTTCGGCTCCGCCATCAGCGAGGCGGACGAGGCGTTTTTCGACGATCTTGAGGAGATGCTCATTCTGGCCGATGTGGGGATGGAGTCCGCCACCGAGGCGGTGAAGGAGCTGCGCCAGACCATGATCGAGGACAAGATCTCCGGTCAGGAGCCGGTGAAGGCCGCTCTGCGGGAGATCCTGGCGGCAAAGCTCAGTGTGGGGGATGCGGCCCTGAACCTCTCCACCCGGCCCTCCGTCATCCTGGTGGTAGGGGTCAACGGCGTTGGCAAGACCACCTCCATCGGCAAGCTGGCCAACAACCTGCGCCAGCAGGGGAAGCGGGTGCTGCTGTGCGCCGGGGACACCTTCCGGGCGGCGGCGGCGGATCAGCTGGAGATCTGGGCCAACCGTTCCCGCTGTGAGATTGTCCGCCAGAAGGAGGGGGCCGACCCCGGGGCGGTGCTCTTCGACGCCCTCCAGGCCGCGAAGGCCCGGAGTGTGGATGTGGTCATCTGCGACACCGCCGGGCGGCTCCACAACAAGGCCAACCTCATGGCCGAGCTGGGGAAGCTGAAAAAGATCATCGACCGGGAGCTGCCGGAGGCGGCGGTGGAGACTCTTTTGGCGCTGGACGCCACCACCGGGCAGAACGGCCTCATCCAGGCCAAGCAGTTCAAGGAGATCACCGGCTGTACCGGGATTATTCTCACGAAGCTGGACGGCACCGCCAAGGGTGGCATTGTTGTTGCCATTGCCCAGGAGCTCCAGGTGCCGGTGAAGTTTGTTGGCCTGGGGGAGGGTATCAACGACATGCAGCCCTTCGACGCGAAGGAGTATGTGGAGGCGCTGATCTGAGATGGACAAGGGTATTTTGAGCATCAAAATTATGATTCTTGGCGCGGTCATATTTCTTGCAGGGTGGAAGCATGCTTTAGATGGCAGCTTAGCGGCAACACTCGCCTTTATGATAGTAGGTCCTGCGGTTATGCTGGCAGGACTGCTGATAGGAAACCGAAAAGAAACGGCAAAGGATGATAAAAATGAATCGAATTGACGGCAGAAAAGAAAACGAACTGCGTCCCGTAAAAATGACCACAAGCTTTGTGGACTTCGCCGAGGGCAGCGTTCTCATTGAGTGCGGGAAAACGAAGGTCCTCTGCTGCGCCAGCGTGGAGGACCGGGCCCCGAAGCACGTCCCAGAGGGCACCGGCTGGGTGACAGCGGAATACTCCATGCTCCCGCGGGCTAACCGGGAGCGCTCCCGCCGAGACGTGAGCAAGCTCAAGCTCAGTCCCCGGTCGGCGGAGATCCAGCGGCTGATTGGCCGGAGCCTCCGGGCGGCGGTGGATCTGGCGGCTCTGGGGGATCGGACCATCACCATCGACTGCGACGTGCTCCAGGGCGACGGCGGCACCCGGACCGCCTCCGTCACCGGCGGCTTTGCCGCGCTGGCTATCGCCTGCAAAAAACTGGTGGAGAGCGGGGCTATTGAGAAGAACCCTATCAAAAATCATGTGGCGGCGGTTTCCGCCGGTATTGTGGAGGACGAGCTCCTGTTGGATCTCTGCTACGAGGAAGACAGCCATGCCATGGTGGACCTCAACTGCGTGATGAACGAAAACGGTGAGCTCATTGAGCTCCAGGGCACCGGAGAAGGGCGGGGCTTCACCGTTTCCGAGCAGCGGGCGCTGGTGGACCTCTGCCAGGGAGGCATTCAGGAGCTGATTGCGAAACAAAAGGAGATTCTGGGAGGCAATACATAACATGAAATTTGTTTTAGCGTCACAAAATAAGCACAAGCTGGTCGAGATGCAGGATATTTTGTCAGCCCACGGCGTGGAGGTGGTCCTCCAGTCGGACCTGGGGCTCCATGTGGACGTGGAGGAGACGGGGGAAACCTTTGCCGAGAACGCTATGCTGAAGGCCAGAGCGGTGATGGAGGCCAGCGGGCTCCCCGCTATTGCGGACGACTCCGGCGTATGCGTGGACGCGCTCAACGGCGCGCCGGGGGTCTACTCCGCCCGGTACGGCGGGCCGGAGCTGGACGATGTGGGGCGGTACCGCCTGCTGCTGGCTAATATGCGGGGCACGGTCACCAGGACAGCCCACTTCACCAGCTGTATCGCCTGCATCTTCCCCAACGGAGATACCATCGAGGCCGAGGGCATCTGCCCGGGGACCATCGCCTTTGCTCCCCAGGGGGACGGCGGGTTTGGCTATGACCCGGTGTTCTTTTTGCCGGAGCTGCGGAAAACCTACGCACAGCTGACGCCGGAGGAAAAGGCCTCCGTTTCCCACCGGGGAAAGGCCCTGGAGGTCTTTGACGGAAAGCTGCGGGACTATCTGAAAGGAAAGAACTGAATGGAACTGACCAGTAAACAGCGTGCCCAGCTGCGAGGCGTGGCCAATACCCTGGACACCATCGTCCATATCGGAAAGGACGGCATCAACGACAATCTCGTCAAACAGGCCAACGACGCCCTGGAGGCCCGGGAGATCATCAAGTGCAAGGTCCTGGAGAACTCCATGCTCACCGCCCGGGAGGCCTGCGGCCAGCTGGCAAAGCTGACACGCAGCGAGGAGGTCCAGGTGATCGGGACCAAATTTGTCCTCTACCGGCAGCACTACGACAAGAGCAAGCGAAAGATCGAGCTGGTGTCCGACAGGGCGAAAAAGAAACAGAGCAGAGGATGACCCCTTGTGAAAATTGGAATTTATGGTGGGACCTTCAACCCGATCCATAACGGCCACATGGCGGCAGCCCGGTTTGCCGCGGAGTATCTGGGGCTGGACCGGCTCTACCTCATCCCGGCGGGCATCCCGCCCCATAAGCGGCTGGCGGCGGGCTCGCCCGGCCCGGAGCACCGGCTGGCAATGGCTAAACTGGCGGCGAAGGCGATCAGCCCGATTGCCAAGGCCATTGACCTGGAGCTGTGCCGGGAGGGCAGGAGCTATACGGTGGATACCCTGCGCCAGCTGCGGGAGCGGCATCCGGAGGACCGGCTCTATCTCCTGATGGGAACGGATATGTTCCTCACCTTTCACCAGTGGCGGGAACCGGGGGAGATCGCGGGGCTCTGCACGCTCTGCGCCTTTGGCCGCAGCGAGGAGGATACGGGGGAGCTGTTCGCCGCCCAGCGGGAGCGCCTTTGCAGGACTTTTGGCGCAAATGTGGCGGTCCTGGCCCTGCCCCATATTATAGATATCTCCTCCACCCGGCTGCGGGAGCTGCTGGAGAAGGGGGAGGGGCGGGCGTACCTGGACCCGGTGGTATACGGCTATATCCTGCGGGAGGGGCTGTACGGGGTGAAGCAGGACCTGAAAAGCCTCTCTCTGGAGGACCTGCGGTGTGTGGCGCTGAGTATGCTCAAGCACCGCCGCATCCCCCATGTGCTGGGGGTGGAGGAGACGGCGGCGGCCCTGGCCCGGCGGTGGGGGGCCCCGGAGGAGGACGCCCGGCGGGCGGCGCTGCTCCACGACTGCACGAAAAAGCTGGACAGGGAACAACAGCTGGCCCTGTGCCGTCAATATAGTATCAGCCTGGATGAGATGGAGCTGAGGGAGGACAATCTCCTCCACGCCCCCACCGGCGCGGCGGTCGCCAGGGCGGTTTTCGGCGCCGGTCCGGAGGTGGAGGGAGCCATCCGCTGGCACACCACCGGGAAGGCGGACATGACCCTGCTGGAGAAAATTATCTATATGGCGGACTACATTGAGCCGACCCGCGACTTCTGCGATCTGACGGAGCTGCGGCGGCTGGCCTATGTGGATCTGGACAGGGCGCTGCTGCTGGGGCTGACCATGGCGGTGGAGGACCTGAGCAAAAAAGATGGGGTGGCTGTACATCCCAACAGTGTGTGCGCGAGGGATTATCTGAAAGGAAAGCTGACATGAGCAAAGGCAAGCGGGAGGCTGGGAGCACAAAGGCCCCCAAGTCCGGGAAGAAAATGGGTAGAGGAAAGAAAATTGCCCTCATCGCGATCTGCTGTGCAGCGGGACTGGCCCTGGCGGTAACGGCGGCCTGGTTCGCCCTGGTGCGGGAGCCGGATGTGGGGGACAATACCCGCCCCGGCGTGATCAACAACAATCCGAACAGTCTTGAGGTGGACGAGAGCGGTGGGACCTCTGGACGCAAGGAGGATTACTTTACATTCCTTCTTATAGGCCGGGATACCGCCGGCGGCGGCAATACGGATGCGCTTATTCTGGTGTCCTACGACGTGGTCAACCAGCAGGTAAACATGATGAGCATCCCCCGGGATACGGCGGTTAACGTTCCCTGGAGCGTGAAAAAGATCAACAGCGTATACAACGCCAAGGAGTCCAGCGGCGGCGGCCTGGAGAATCTGAAAAAGCAGGTGGCCTACCTCACCGGTGTGATGCCCGACTTTTACGTCATCATTGAGTGGAAGGCTGTGGGCGAGATCGTAGACGCTGTGGGCGGGGTGGAGTTCGACGTGCCCCGGAACATGAGCTATGATGATCCTTACCAGAACCTGCATATCCACTTCAATAAGGGAGTGCAGACCCTCGATGGACAGAAGGCCATGGAGCTCCTGCGCTACCGCAAGGACAACAGGCGGGCAGACGGGTCTATCCCTGGCTATAACGACATCGGCCGAATGAACACCCAGCGGGATTTCCTCAAGGCCATGGCCAAGAAGGTCCTCCAGCTTGGGAATATCACAAAAATCGGCGATTTTGTGAAGATTTTCCTGGACAATGTGGAGACGGATCTTTCCCTGACAGATATGATGTGGTTCGCCTCCAAGGCGCTGAGCGTGGATGTGGACAAGATGCAGTCCAGCACTCTGCCCTATATTGAGGTGGGGACGTTCCGCGGCGGGGACTATCTGCTGCCCAACGGGGAAGAGATCGTTCCTCTGGTCAATGAGCAGTTCAATCCGTACAGTCGGGACATTGAGCTGAGCGACCTGCAGATTCTGGTCCGGAACAAGGACGGCTCCTGCTATGTCACCAGCGGCGAGCTGCTGGATGCCAAGTGGGGGAAGCCCACGTCCTCCGGTTCCTCCGGCTCCACGGGGGGCGGCGTGAGCACTACGGAGCCCACCGGTGTTGTTGCGGACCCGGTGGTAAACACCCCCGGCAGCGGCGGAGATACCGGTTCGGGCCAGACATCTGCGGAGCCGGGGGATCTGGAGCCCGGAGCGCAGGAGGGGCCGGAGGAGACCGGGGAGCCGGGCGATACAGAACTCCCGGAGGAGAGTGAGTTCTCCGGGGCCGGAACAGAGGAGCCCGGCGATGCGCCGGCGCCTCCGCAGAAACCGGGGGAGGAATTGCCCGCGGAGCCTCCGCAGGAGCCGGGGGAAGAATTGCCCGCAGAGCCTCCGCAGGAGCCCGGACCGGAGCTTGATCCTGAGCCGGAGCCCACACTGCCCCCTGAGCCGACCCTGCCGCCGGAGGCGGACGGAGGGGACGTCTGAGCCCGGCAGGTGGAGGACACCACAGAAAATATACAAATTTGAAACAAGTTTGCAGGAAAAACTCTCAGTTGGTGCTTCCCTTTTGGGGAAAAAGGATGTATACTGCAAGATATCAGATTGAGAAAGCTGCCGAAAGGACGAGATAAGACCAATGGGCCGATACAGAGGAAAGCGGGAGGCCTCCCGTCAGGGGGAGGAGCCGACCAAGCGGACGACGGAGACGGAATCAATAGCGGACCCCTTCGCAGAGAACGCGCCTGCGGAGGAGAAGCTCTCCTTCGGAGAGCGGGTACAGGCGTTTCTCCAGACAAAAAGGGGGAGGACCTGCCTGATTGTGACGGGATGCCTGGCGGCCCTGGCGCTGGCGGGATCCGCGGCGGCTATCGCTTTAGGGAGCTGGATTAAGCCGCCGGACCTGCCCACAGGCCCCAGGGAGCCGTCCAATCCCGTTCAGCAGGGGCAGACAGCGGCGCCGGACAGCGAGGAGCCCTCCGGGCCCACGGATGACGAGCTCTACCCCGACGACGGGTACGGCGGGGATATGCCCACGGTGTCCGGGAACAGGAAGGAGGGTGTCTATACCTTCCTGCTGGTGGGGACGGATAAGGACGACGGCAATACCGACACGCTGATGGTGGTCAGCTATGACACCGTCAACCAGGATATCAATATCATGAGCATCCCACGGGACACGATGGTCAATGCCAGCTGGGATATCAAGAAGATCAACTCCATCTATTCCCGCTACTCCGATGGCATCGGCGCGCTGATGGACCGGGTGAAAACGCTCATTGGCTTCCGTCCGGACTTCTACGCCAAGGTGGATCTGAGTATGTTTGTAGAGCTGGTGGATCTCATTGGCGGAGTGGAGTTTGACGTGCCCCAGGATATGAACTACGACGACCCCTATCAGAATCTCCATATCCACCTGAAGAAGGGTGTCCAGACTCTTGACGGAGAGAAGGCCATGGAGCTGGTCCGTTTCCGCCGGTATTCCGAGGGGGATATCAAACGGGTAGAGGTCCAGCAGAGCTTTATGAAGGCCCTCATCAAGGAGTGTGTCAGCATCCAGCACTGGGGGAAGATCAAAGCCTATATTGACCTGGCCATGGACCATGTGGAGACGGATCTGGACAGCGGCTCGATTGTCTGGTTTGCCGCCAACGTGCTGGGCCTGAACAGCGCGCCGGCGCTGAATACCAATGATATCTATACCTGCACCCTTCCTGCAGATTACTATGCCCATGCCTGGAGCCGGGACACGAACCAGAACCAGTCCTACGTGACGATCTATCCCAAGCAGGTGGTGACCCTGGTGAACGAGCGGTTCAACCCCTATGAGCAGAAAGTGACCACCGGAATGCTGGACGCCATGAGTATCCTGTCCAACGGGAATATCGCCTCCTCCACCGGCTCCCTGCGGGATACCCGGCACAACGCCATCATGGCGGTGCGCAGGGGAGAGGCCTATTATGATGAGGGCGGGAACCTGGTTTATGGAGCCCCGCCACCGAAAATAGAGGTCCAGCAGGACGAGGAGGGCAATTACTTCATCCTGGATGAGGATGGGAACCAGGTCTTTACCGACAAAAACGGCGACCCTGTGGACGACGAGCCGAGACTGCCGGATGCTGACCCCGGCGCGGGACCCGGCAGCCAGCCGGGAAGTCCGTTTGAAGGTTTGACCAGCATTGACGGAAACTCTCCCGGCCAGACGGGAACGGGCGGCGAGGCTCCGGATAACTCCGCTCCGGATGAGCCTGATTCTCCGGAGGCGCCGGAAGATCCCAACTCCTCCGGGACAGAGCCGGGGCAGGACGGCGGGGCTGATGATAGCGAGCCGACGCTCCCTCCGGCGGAGGATATCCAGGACCTGCTGGGCGGCGGAGACGGCAGCCCAGCGGAGCCGCCGGAGGAGGAAGAGGAGGCGCCTCTTCATACGGAGCCCCCGGGATGGCTGTAACAAAAACAGTAGGCGACAGTAAATTGACGGATAGAAAAAGGAGAAGATTATGACACCGAAGGAATTGGCGGCTTTGGCAGTACGGGCTTTGGACAGCAAGAAAGGCGTGGATATCAAGGTTATGGAGGTCACGGAGCTGACCACGCTGGCCGACTATTTTGTTATCTGCACCGGCTCCAGCAACACCCAGATCAACGCCCTGTGCGGCGCGGTGGAGGAGAAGCTGGCGGAGGAGGCAGGGGAGAAGCCCCTGCACCGGGAAGGACACCGGGACGGCACATGGGTCCTGCTGGACTATGGCTGCCTGGTGGTCCATGTGTTCAGCGATGAGGCCCGGGAGTTCTACTCCCTGGAGCGCCTGTGGAGCGATGGGAAGCCATTGGAGCTGGAGGGTATGCTGGCGGAGTAAGCTCTTGACCAATGACCTTCTTGGGTACAGTGCCCTGTGCGTACTTCGGGAGCTGGCGCCTCTGCTCTGGCCGGAGATGTATTTTTGATACGCTGAAAGAATAAGTAAAGGAAAAACCGGAAACAGACTTCTCTGTTTCCGGCCTTTCTTTGTCAGGAAAAGAGCCAATCAGGCGGTACGCTGTTGGGCAGGGGTTCATCGCTCGCTTCTTCCGGCGCTTCGGTTTCCTGCGCGGCCGATGTGCGCACAGGCGGCTCGTAGCACAGGATGTAAAAGGTTGACTGCGCGGCTTCTTCCGTCCCTTCCAGGGTTGCAGAGCAGTCTATCCGATACAGACCAGCCGTTGAAAAGAAATATTCCACAGAGCAGCTCTGACTGTTTTCAAAAAACAGGGTTTCGCCTGCCGTCTCGCCTGGGGCGGTAATGGAGAGCGTCAGATCTGCCGGCGCGCCTTCCATATGAAACCCAACTTCAGCAGGGGAGGACACAGCTGCCGGCAAAACTCTGTCCGGCTGGATGGAAGCTGTCTGCTCTGTGCTGAGCCGCATATAGCGGGGGATATAGACCTTCATGGGCCCGAAGTAGTAATCGCCCAGCTTGACATGGGTGAGATCCTTTGTGTGGGAGCAGAACCATATTTCACTGCGGCTCGTCCCCGTGGCGGCGGTGAGGATAATCGCATGGGCGTAGTTCCCGCCGACGCCCTCCACATGGGCGGCCGCGCCGACCAGTGATTCCGCCGGAACGCCGGTGATCGGACTGCCGGTTCCGACATCGAGGATAGTCGCGTACATACCGGTGTCACAGGAGGCGTTGGAGCCCTCCGTTCCAGCGCCATCCAGCGCTCCGGTAAGGTACAGTCGGAAGGACTGGCAGCTGATCCAGCCCAGCGCCGCTTCCGTATCGGAACCCGCGCTGCGGCCGTACCACTGGCTGTCTCCCTCTGTATCCATGGGGACCGCCTTTCCTTCGACAGAGGCTTGTGCCTGGCTGCCGCCAAAGCCGGCCCACATACACTGGGATACGAAATTCATACAGTCACCGCCCCGACCGGCATAGCTCTTGAACTGCGGGTTGTAGAAGTCCGCTCTGTCCGTATCCGTACTCTGCCGGGAGTAGGTGTAGGCGTAGGCGGCAGCGTTGGCTCCGTAATAAGGAATCCAGAGAACATCCGCCTCCGGCGTCTCGTCGTATGGAGCGGAAATACTGCACGCCTCCGTATGGAGATTTGCTTCAAATTCAGCTAAAGCGGCATCAACCTCAAAAGCGGGGTCCTTTTTGTACAGCGAGTCAAACCGGCTGCCGTCGGTTATGTCGGCTACCAGCCACTGCTCCCCGATTTTTACAAGATCAATGCTGTAAATTGTCTCATATACAGACGGACGCTCGCTGTCTGTATAATAAAATGAGGCTGCCTCCGTGACAGAGGCGTGGCAGGTATTCTCCTTCAATGTAAGGGTGTACCGATAGGAGAGACGGAGATCCTCCCGATAAATTTCCTGCATCCGGCGCACAGCGGAGTAGAACATGGCTTTTTTCTCAACATAGCGAATGTTTTCCTGCAATTCAGCCAGCGTTACGTCCTTGCCGGAGATCGTAAAAACCTGGCTGCTGTCCTGTGTCCGGACGATCTCCGGCGCGGCGACTGTACAGACCGTCTGGTCGCTGTCGATGTACAGCATGGCCTCCTCCGCGTAGCTGTGCAGGAATGCTTCAATAGCAGCTTTGACAGCCTCTTTTTCGATGTCCTCCTCATAGGCAAGGGCCTGGGGAGAAAACAGGCCGCCGGACAAGGACAGGAGCAAAAGTGCCGCAAAAGAGAACAGAACAAGCTCAGCTGCGGCTGTCAGCGCATTTTGGGGACTTCTTTTTCCTGGACGATGGTGAACATACAATTTAAGAAACACCTCCTATAATGTTCTTATCGGACAAAAAAATCTATAATATAAGACAATTCGTCAGAAAATCCTCCGATGAGAGAAAACAGACCGCTCACTCGCCTATAGTAGATGAGGTATCGGGGAGCCGCAGGAATCAAACTGTACCGCTTCCATTTTTCGTTCTTTGCGAATGGAAGAACTGCGCTGAAATTTCCGTTGTGTTCTTTGGCGGAAGGTGGTATAATATCAGCAATATGGCCTTTTATGGAAAACATTACCGGGAGGACGGTTCTATGACACTGGGAGAGTATCTGCATACCCTGAAGGGACGGCGCGTGGCAGTCATCGGCATTGGCGTGAGCAACACGCCGCTCATCCGCCTGTTGCTGCGCGCGGACGTCGAGGTGATTGCCTGCGACCGGAAGGAGCGGCCCGCGCTGGGCCCTCTGGCCGATGAGCTGGAGGCGCAGGGGTGCCGGCTGCACCTGGGGAAGGACTATCTGGAGCGATTGCAGGCGGACGTGGTGTTCCGTACCCCCGGACTGCACCCGAAATATCTGGAGCGCCTGCGGGAGCAGGGGTGCCTGGTCACCTCGGAGATGGAGGTCTTTTTTGACGTCTGTCCCTGTCCCATCCTGGCGGTCACCGGCAGTGACGGGAAGACTACCACCACCACCATGATCGCCCGGCTGCTCCAGGCGGCTGGGCACACTGTCCACCTGGGCGGAAATATCGGCCATCCGCTGCTGAGCGAGGCGGAGTGCATCCAGCCTACGGATCTGGCCGTGGTGGAGCTGAGCTCCTTCCAGCTGATGACGATGCACAAGAGCCCTAAGATGGCGGTGCTGACCAATCTTGCGCCGAACCATCTGGATATCCATACGGATATGGAGGAGTATGTCTCCGCCAAGGCCGCGGTCTTTGCGTACCAGGGGCCGACAGACACCGCGGTATTCAACTGGGACAACGAGATAACCCGAGAGCTCTCCCGCAGAGCCCCTGGCAGGGTAGTTTACTTTACACGGAATGCCCACCATGGGATCCCCAGAGGCTGCTTCCTGCGGGACGAGGCCATCTGGTACCGGGATGCGGCGGGGGAGCGGTCCGTGCTGCCGCTGAAGGACATCCTGCTGCCCGGTGTCCACAATGTGGAAAATTATATGGCGGCCATCTGCGCGGTCCAGGGACTGGTTCCCGACGAGGCGGTCCGGGCCTTTGCCAGGACCTTCGGCGGCGTGGAGCACCGCATTGAGCTGGTCCGGGAGCGGCGGGGGGTGCGCTGGTACAACGACTCCATCGCCTCGAGTCCCAGCCGGACCATCGCCGGCCTCAACGCCTTCCGGGAGAAGGTGGTGCTCATTGCCGGAGGGAAGGACAAGGGGGTCAGCTACGCCCCCCTCGGCCCGGTGGTCAATGACCATGTACGGCTGCTGATCCTTTGCGGCGCGACTGCCGGAGCGATCCGGAGGGCCGTGGCGGAGGCGGACAATTACCGGGGCCTGGAGATAATCGAGGTAGAGGACTATCCCACCGCCGTGGCCCTGGCGGCGGAACGGTCCGGGGTGGGGGACGTGGTAATGCTCTCCCCGGCCAGCACCTCCTTCGACCGCTTCAAAAACTTTGAGGAGCGGGGGAGCGTGTTCAAGGAGCTGGTGGGCCGGCTTCCGGACTGACGGAATTTCCCGGGAAATTCCCGGCCGGGCGGAGAAAAGGCGCATACTGGAAAAGCTGTCGGGCATAGCCTGCTGTGAGGTGATGCTATGCGCCGTAGGTATCGGCCGCCTATGTCCGGGCGGCAAAAGGCGGCCCTGCTGTGCTTTTTCAGCGCTATCGCGATAACCGCGCTGTCCCTTATCGGGCTGATGCACCTGCGGAGCCTGCTGGGAAATCTGGCGGTGACCCGGGTGTCCAATATGGTCAGCCAGCTGGTGGTGGCCGCTGTGGACGAGGCTGTCCGGAGCGGTCAGGTCCAGTATGACAGGCTTATCACCTTTGAAAAGGACAATGAGGGTCATATCACCGCGCTGCACAGCAACATGGCCGGCTTCAACGCCCTCCAGGCGAACATCAGCGAGGATATCCTCAAGCGAATGGAGGAAATGTCCACCAGCAACCTGGAGATTCCGCTGGGGACTCTCACCGGCTCGGCGCTGCTGGCGGGGCGGGGGCCCACTATTACGGTGCGGATGCAGTCCACAGGGAGCTGCGCCGCGACGTTTGTAAACGACTTCTCCGATGCCGGGATCAACCAGACCACCCACCGCATCCTGCTGAATGTGGATGTGTCGGTGAGCATTCTGCTGCCGGGGTTCCGTACCGGGACCGAGGTCAGCAATACCTTTTCTGTGGCGGAGACGGTTATCGTAGGCACCGTCCCGGACAGCTACACCTACTTCAACTCCAGCAAGGAGATGGAGGAGAATGCCTACGAGTACGCAATCAACAACGGCTGACAGGATTTATGACTCTATAAGCCCCAAGGAGGCGCCATGGACTACAAAAGCGAGCTCAAGCAGCTGCGGGAGACCCTGAACGAGGCGGGGTACCGATATTATGTGCTGGACGACCCGACCATTCCCGACCACGAATATGACCGGATGCTCCGCCGCCTGGAGGAGCTGGAGGCGGAGCATCCGGAGGAGATTACCCCGGATTCCCCTACCCAGCGGGTAGGGGGGACGCCCCTGGACAGCTTCCGGCAGGTGGAGCACCCGGTGCCGCTGGAGAGCTTACAGGACGTCTTTTCTCCGGAGGAGGTGGAGGAGTTCTCCGCCAGGATGGAGGAGGCCGCGGACCGGCTCCAGTACAGCGTGGAGCCCAAGGTGGACGGCTTGAGCGTAGCCCTGGAGTACCGGGACGGCGTCTTTTTCCAGGGGGCTACCCGGGGAGACGGCAGGGTGGGGGAGGATGTGACAGAAAATCTCCGGACCATCCGCTCAATCCCCATGGTGCTGCCGGACAAGCTCCCACGGCTTATTGTCCGGGGAGAGGTCTTCATGCCGAAGGGCGTGTTCCGCCGCCTGAATCAGGCCAGGGAGGAGCGGGAGGAGGCGCCCTTCGCCAATCCCCGCAACGCCGCCGCTGGGTCGCTGCGGCAGCTGGATCCCAAAATCTGCGCCGAGCGGTGCCTGGATATCCGGGTTTTTAACCTGCAGCTGGCGGAGGGACGGAGCTTTGCCTCCCACACGGAGTCGCTGGCCTACCTGGGGGAGCAGGGGTTTCAGGTGATCCCCTGGAAGCTGCTGGACAGCGCGGAGGCCGTCAACGCTGAAATTGTTCGGCTGGGGGAGAACCGGGAGGAGCTGCCCTTTGATATGGACGGGGCAGTGGTGAAGGTCAACGACTTGGCCGAGCGGGCCCTTATGGGCAGCACCGCCAAGTGTCCCCGGTGGGCCATCGCCTACAAGTACCCGCCGGAGCAGAAGCTGACAAAGGTGCTGGACATCACTGTCCAGGTGGGCCGTACCGGCGTGCTGACGCCGAAGGTCCTGGTGGAGCCGGTGCGGCTGGCGGGGACGACCGTGACAAACGCGACGCTCCATAACCAGGATTTTATTGACGAGAAGGATATCCGCATCGGTGATACCGTGCTGGTGCAGAAGGCGGGGGAGATCATCCCGGAGGTGGTATCTGTCCGAACCGACCTGCGGCCGGAGGGCACGGTACCTTATCGTTTGCCGGAGCAGTGCCCGGTATGCGGAGCGGCGGTGGTCCGGGATCCGGACGGAGCCGCGCTCCGGTGTACCGGCGCGGAGTGTCCGGCTCAGCTCCACCGGAATCTGACCCACTTTGCCAGCCGTGACGCCATGGACATCGACGGCGTAGGGCCGGCGGTCATGAGCCAGCTCATTGAGAAGGAGCTGGTCAAAAATCCTGCGGACCTGTACTTTCTGACAAAGGAGCAGCTGGCGGGGCTGGAGCGGATGGGGAAGAAGTCGGCTGAAAATGCGCTGAAGGCCATCGACGAGAGCCGGGGACGGGGATTGGAGCGGCTGCTCTACGCCCTGGGCATCCGGCAGGTGGGGCAGAAGGCGGGAAAGGTGCTGGCGGCCCGCTTCGGCACCCTGGATGCCCTGGCGGCAGCTGCAGAGGAGGAGCTGACGGCGATTGATGATGTGGGTGCGGTTACTGCCAGCTATATCCGCGCCTGGCTGGAGTCCCCCCAGTCACAGCATCTGCTGAGCCGCCTGCGGGAGGCCGGGGTGTCCATGGAGGCGGTGGAGAAGCCTACGGGGGACCAGTTCAGGGGGATGACCTTTGTGCTCACCGGAGCGCTGGAGCGGTTCACCCGGGAAGAGGCCGCCGCTCTGATTGAGGCTCGGGGCGGCAAGGCCAGCGGGTCGGTCAGTAAGAAAACGACCTATGTGGTCGCGGGAGAAAATGCCGGCAGCAAGCTCCGCAAGGCCAATGAGCTGAATATTCCGGTCTTGACGGAGGCGGAATTTGCTGCTATGCTGGAAAAGGAGAGCGGGGAGGAGCGCTGATGGGCTGGACAGAGAGAGAATTGCGGGAGCGTCTTTTTGCCTTGCAGGACCTGGAGTATCGGGATTTTCACTGCCGGCTGATGCCGACGGTGGAGAAGGAGTCTGTTATCGGCGTGCGGACGCCGGCCCTGCGCAAGCTGGCGAAGGAATTTGGGAAAATGGAGGAAGCCGAGGCCTTTTTAAGGGCGCTTCCCCACCGGTACTATGAGGAGAATAATCTCCACGGAATGCTGATTTCCGCCCAAAAGGACTATGAAGAGACGGTAGAGCTGCTGGACCGGTTCCTGCCCTATGTGGACAACTGGGCTACCTGCGATCTCATCAGCCCAAGGGCCTTCAAGGCCCATCCCCCGGAACTGCCGGAGCAAGCCAGGCGGTGGATGGGGGAGCCCCACACCTATACCACACGCTTTGGGATCGGGGTTTTGATGGAATTCTATTTGGACGTGACATTTCAGACGGCGTATTTGTCCTGGGTGGCGGAGGTGCGGAGCGAGGAGTACTATGTCAATATGATGATCGCCTGGTATTTTGCCACGGCGCTGGCCAAGCAGTATGACGCGGCGCTGCCCTATCTGGAGGAGGGGCGGTTAGCTCCCTGGGTCCACAATAAGACGATTCAAAAGGCTGTGGAGAGCTATCGAGTCCCGAATGAGCGCAAGGTGTACCTTCGGACGCTGCGGCGGAAGGGGAGCGGCTGAGATGGCGGACAAAATCGGATATCCGCCGGAGGGGCGGTACGTCGTCTTTGATGTGGAGACGCCCAATTCCCGCAACGATCGGATGAGCGCTATCGGCGTTACCGTGGTGGAGGACGGGGAGTTGGTGGACGAGCTGGTTACACTGGTCAATCCGGAAACCTATTTCAACCGCTTCAATATTCAGCTTACCGGAATCACGCCCGACATGGCGGCGGAGGCCCCTGCCTTTGATGAGCTGTGGCCGATATTAAAGCCTATGTTTGACAGCGGTCTGCTGGTGGCCCACAATGCCCCCTTTGATATGGGCGTGCTGGCCAAGTGCCTGCGCGCGTACTGCGTAGAGTGGCGGGACACGGCGGCCTATGCCTGCACGGTCCAGATGGGCCGGCGGTGCTATCCGGCGCTGCCCAACCACCGGCTGAATACCCTGTGCGAGTATTTGTCCATTCCACTGGACCACCACCAGGCGGGCAGCGACAGCCGGGCCTGCGCCCAGCTGCTGCTCAACTACATAGACCGCGGGCTGGATGTGAGGAAATTCCAGAAGACTTTTGATTTTCATTATCTGCGCACCTCTCCGGCAGGGGAGGGGCGGAAGAAGGAGAGGAGCTTTTATTGATGAAAAAGCGATATGGGATCTTGATTTTCTGTCTTGCACTGGCCCTCTGTGTCAGCGGAACGCTGTTCCTGCGGGGACGTCCGGCACTTCTGCGGAATGAGGAGGAGCCAGGAATCACAATCGAGGATGAGGATGTACCTCTGGGAGAAGCGCCGGTAGAGACGGCGGCTGTGGACTGGACCGAGGGGTTGGATGAGATGCAGATCACAGCTGTGAAGGCGATCCTGGAGCAGGTCAATGCGGCCAGGGCAGCGGAGGGCCTTGCGGCGCTGGAGCTGGACCCGGTTCTGTGCCAGGCGGCCAGAGTACGGGCAGCGGAGTGCGAAAAGAGCTTCAGTCACACCCGTCCGGACGGGACCAAGTATAAGACGGCTATTGCAGAAGCAGGGATCTCCTCTGGCTATACCGGAGAAAACGTCGCTACGGGATATACTACTGCCGACCAGGCAATGGCCGGCTGGCTCAAGAGCGATGGACATCGGGCAAATATCCTGAATGAGCGCTTTACTAAGATTGGGATCGCTTTGAAGAAGAATAGCAATCAGTACGGCGGCTACACCTGGGAGCAGCTGTTTATCGCGTAGAGGAAAAACTTGTATATGGACAAAAAACAGACAGAACGGCTTACGCCGTTCTGTCTGTTTTACTATTCGAAAGAGGGGTTTGTGAAGTAGACGTTTTTCTGGTTCATGCGCTCTTTGGCAAGGCGCAAACCCTCGCCGAATCTCTGGAAGTGGACGATCTCTCTGGCACGAAGGAATCTGATGACATCGCTTACATCCGGGTCATCGCTCAGGCGCAGAATGTTGTCATAGGTGACACGGGCTTTCTGCTCCGCGGCCAAATCCTCGGTCAGATCGGCGATCGTATCGCCGGTGACCTGCATAGTAGCGGCGGTCCAGGGAGTGCCGGAGGCAAACTGGGGAAAGACGCCGGTGGTGTGGTCCACAAAGTAACTGTCAAAGCCTGCGGCTTTGATCTGCTCCTCGCTGAGGTTTCGGGTCAACTGATGGACAATGGTCCCAACCATTTCCAGGTGCCCAAGCTCCTCGGTCCCGATGTCCGTCAGCAGTCCCTTCAGCTCCGGGTAGGGCATGGAAAACCGCTGGCTGAGATAGCGCAGAGACGCCCCCAGCTCTCCGTCCGGCCCCCCGTACTGCAATACGCTATTGGAATGAGGGGAGCCTCGCGCGGTAGGTGATGGATAAAAGAGAGGCAGTCTTGTCAAAGCAGCAGCTTTCAATAACCGCATATGCGGCGTTATGCTGCTGCTCCAGGGTGGCAGAGGCGCTTTGCAGCGTCTCCAATGCGCCCTCGATAGCAGTCTGGAGCGGCGGCTGCGGTCCTGACGCTTCCTTTTTTGCCTGCAAATCAGAGAATTCCTTCTGGAAAGAGGCCTCTTTTTCCTCCAACTTCCTTTTTGTGGAAGAGAATTCTTCCAGATCCAGTACACCGGCGAGGTAAGCCTCTTGGAGCCGGTTTTTTTTCATCTGTATCTGCCGCAGAATGCGCTCCGCATCCGCCTCGCTGTCCTCCGATGCCCTACAGGTTATTCTGTACTCCAAAGGTCCGGCCGCTCGGGCATCTGCCGCCAGCTGGAAGATGACCGCTTCCTCCAGCAAATCGCAGCGAATATGCTGAGAATGGGTACACCGACCGCGGGTGTAATTGCCGCACTTATAATAGTGCGGCTTTGCGAAAATCAGGGGCGCGCCGCAGGCGGAGCAGCGGACAATGCCGGACAACCACCTCTTTTCCTCCGTTACAGGGCGGGCCTTCGGCTTTTTCTGTGCTTTGAGGGTATCCAGACGCTGTTGGACAGCTTCCCAGAGCTCCGGGGAAATCAGCGGCGGATGCTCTGAATCCGCAATGATCAAATTTTCATTTGAAAAATCCCGCCGGGTACGTCCCGCAGGGTTCCAGCGCAGCTTCCCGATGTAAACAGGGTTACGCAGGATATACTCTACGGTACGGCTCTCGAAGCGGTTTCCGCGGTGGGTACGCGCTCCCAGGTCGTTCAGCTCCCTGGCAATGGAAAAAAGGCCCTTTCCATCCAGGAAGCGGTTGAAAATATATGGCACGAGTCCGGCTTCCCGCGCCTCCGGCACCAACCGGCCCTCCTCCACACGGTAGCCGAAGGCGGCGGGACATTGGAGTTTTCCTCGCTGGGCATTGACCGCCATGCTGCGCTTCACCTCCTGGCTGAGACGAATGGAGTAAAATTCGTCCATCCATTCGATGATGCGTTCGATGAGAGAGCCGAAGGGACCGGCGGCCAGGGGCTCGGTGACGCTGCGGACCTCGATCCCGCACTTGGAGCGGAGAATAGATTTGTAAAAAATACTCTCCTCCTGGTTCCTGGCGAATCGGGAGTATTTCCAGACCAGGATTATGGAAAAAGGGCAGCTTTTCTCCTTGGCTGCAGCGATCATCCGCATAAATGCCGGGCGCCGCCGGGCCTTTTTGCCGGAGATGCCCGCGTCTATGTAGATGTGACCGGGGAGGAGGGTGATCCCTTCCCGGCAGGCATATTTTTCGATCTCCTCCAGCTGGCTGTCCGGAGAGAGCTCCGCCTGTTCCTCGGTGGATACACGGATATAAGCGGCGGCGGGAAGGGGAGAGGCAGGGATTATCGGCATACCATCATCACCTTTCATGCAGATGCCGGAGGCGCGGCCGCTCCAAAGGCCGCACATAGGACAGGCTGTCCCGGCGTATGGTGGGCTGGGAGGTGCTTTATGGAAAAGCGGAGCATAAAGACTGTTTCTTACGTCCATATTGGCGATAAGCAAGTAAACACCGGTAAGCTGGACGGGGTACAGAGGCGGGAATTGGGCACATGGCTGAAGATTACATATCTAAATCATATGTTTCAGGGTTCAGCTGTATTTCAGAAGAAGGAGGAGGGTGCCTGCGGCCGTCAGGGAGGCGAAGAAAATCAGCATTTTGCGTAACCGCTTTCAAAATTCTGCCCAATAAAAAGCGCCTTTTTTCAGGAAAGTTTTACAAAATAATATTGAAAAATTTTCCTTCCTGTGGTATTCTGTAGATGTAGAAAAGCAAACAGATGTCGGTTCCAGGCCAGCTCTGTGCTTTTGGATAGAAAACGGAGGAGGAGAGTGCGATTGAACGATTAAAAATTGATATAAATCGGTTGCTAAATCATGATATTGAAATTTCACTCCTTCTCGCTCTGTTCATCATGACACTGCTGGGGGCGGGAAGCTCGCTGATAGTCGGTATTGTCGGGGTGATGCTGTGCGTGGTGGGTGCCATACAGCAGCCTGCGGCGGTGGACCTGCGGATACTGCTCCCGCTGATTTTTTATAACGCCATTTCCATGGCAGCGTCCTATGCGGCAGGGGAGAGCATCGTGGAGGGATATGTCTCCATGCAGGCAATTCTTCCGGTCATCTACCTCCTGCTGGCCTGTTTGGACGATGGAGGCCGGATTCTGCTGCGGCGGCTGTGCGTTCTGTGGGCAGGCGCGGCGGCGGCGGCCGGAATTCTCCGGTTTACCGGCCTGGCGATGTACAGCGGGGCGGGGCGGCTGGGGTGGCCTCTGGGGAATCCCAACGCGCTGGGGTGCCTCCTCGTTTTGGGTTGGTTCGCCCTTTTGAACTGCTGTGAGGAACTCCCGGAGCCGCAGGGGAGACGCCCCGGCTGGGGGCGGCTTCCGCAGCTGGAGCCAGTGCTCCTGATGGCGCTGGCCCTGACGCTGTCCATGGAGAGCTTCCTGGCAATGGCGGCGGGGATCCTGGTGCTGCTGATTGAGCGGAAACGGCGCGGCTCCTGGCGGGACACGGCCCTCTGCGCCTGCCGTGTCCTGGCGAAGGCCGCGCTGGGCATCGGAAGCGGTGTGCTGCTGTTCCTCGCGGCGGATAGGACGAGATGCCCCTGGCTGTGCCTGCCGGTGCTGGTCTGCGGCGTTTGGGCGGCGGCGTGCTGGCGGAGCTTCGGAAGATTTCTGGAGGTCTATCCGTGGATGGCGGCGCTCCTCTCCGGGGCGGGCGTGCTGGTGGCCGGAGCCGCTGTCGTGATGCGGCCGAGCTCGATTGCCACGTTCCTGGAGCGGCTGGAGATGATGCGGGATGGGTTGGGATACCTGACGGAGCGTCCGCTGCTGGGCGTGGGGCCCTATCACTGGCGGCTTCTGAATCTATACAGCGGGGAGAAGTACTTCAATACGTGGTTTATCCACAACTCTCTTATCCATATCGGCGTAGAGCTTGGGCTTATTGCGGCGGCCGCGGTGCTGCTGGTCCTCCTCCGGTTCTGCAGGAAGCGGAAAACGGCGGAGGAGAGGGGGATGCTGGCGGCATTTTTCGCCCACAATATGCTGGATGTAACCTTTTTTGTGCCGTCAATTTCGGCAATGCTCCTGCTGAGCATAAGCGAGCCAAGGCAGGGTGGAAAGCAGCTGGGCAGCGGCCTGCGGAGGATACTGTTTGGGGTATATTTTGTCCATTTCCTCCGTACAGTATGCCATTTTGTTATAAGGTTTTAAGGAGGGAGGGTATGAAGGAAAGTAAGGATTCGTTTCTGGATGTCTGGCTTCTGCTGGCCGGGCTGTGCGTGATGGCAGGGGTGGTCCTGTGGGCCTGCCTGGTCAACAGGGCGCAGCTGCCGGAGCTGGTGGGACGGACGCTGACAGAGGAGGAAAAGGAGGCGGTGATTGCCCGGAACAGTCCGCTGACGGACTATATATACCTGAGTCCAAACGCGGATTTCCCCCGGGCGGAGGAGATCAAAAAAATTACCATCCACCATATGGCGGAGGACCTGGACCCGGAGCGGCTGGGGCTGGTGTTCGGCAATCGGGACCGGCAGGCGTCGGCCAACTACGCCATCGGCACCGACGGCAGGGTTGCCCTCTATGTGGAGGAGGACAACCGGGCGTGGACCTCCTCCAGCCGGGAGAACGACCATCAGGCGGTGACCATCGAGGTGGCCAACGACGAGATCGGAGGCGACTGGCACGTGAGCGATACGGCTTATGAGACGCTTATTGAGCTGTGCGTGGATATCTGCCGCCGCAATGGGATCCAGGAGCTGGTCTACACTGGGGACGCGGAGGGGAACCTGACCATTCATAAGTTTTTTAACGAGGATACCGAGTGCCCCGGGCCCTACCTGGAGAGCCGGATGCCTGATATCGCCCGGGAAGTGACGGAACGGCTCAAGGGTGCGTAGGATGGGAAGATAATCGCGGAAACGCGCTTATATATAAGCGCAAAGTCTCCTCTGGAGACTTTGCCACAATGTTGACTGCTTTATGAAAGGAGACTGCAGGCAATGAAAGGTAAAAACGGGAAGAGGATAGTTTCCCTGGTAGTCATGCTGCTGCTGTTGGTCACGGCAGGAACAGTCGCAATGGCGGGCGACAGTTTTGTGGGAGGAATTTATAAAGGGTTTGCCAGTGATAATCCTCCGCAAGGAACTGATAAAAAAACTTATAAGTTCCAAATTATAGGCCCTGGAGGACCGTATACGTATTCGACATCACCAGAGAACACGTACGAAACAGCAATAGAAAAACTAGATGCTGGGACCTACAAAATTGAAGAAACTACAACTTCGGTGGATGGCTATGAGTGTAACCCTGCCTATAATATTGAAATGATATTTGAAGCTCCTATTGTTGATGGTCAATATGAATTTAAGATACCAACTGAAATTAGAGCTAATATTTCTAAACTTGGTGAAAATTTTGACTGGGTGCAAAAGAGGGGCACCATTACTATTACACTTAAGAATTCGGACCTGGAGCCTGAGCCTGAGCCTGACCCGGATCCTGATCCTGATCCTAGCCCTGACCCTGACCCTGATCCTGATCCTAGCCCTGACTCTGAACCTGCCCCTGACTCTGAACCCCAGACTACAGACCCAACTTCGAATGCTGAAATAGATGCCAATACGGATATTTCTGATAATCCCGTACCACTTTCGGATGATTCTCCAGAAACAGTATCTTTTACCTTGACGTATGAGGGCTCAGAGTTTATCATTCCAAATGGAGATGTAGTAACAAGATTGAAAATAGATGTTACTAATGATTTTACTCCCATACCTCCAGAACCCTCTAATGTTGAGTATACCCCCAAGGTCAAAAAGACTGTAACCCAGTACGGCGAAACGATCACGGACAATACCACGTTCACCTTCGAGCTGACCGCAAAGGAAGATTATGGAGATGTGGTCAGTATCAGTTCTTCGACCGGCACAGTCTCTGGAATCGGCGAGGCGCAGCCCATAGGGACCATTACCTTCAAAGAGACGGAGAATGAGTCGGAGACCTACACCTTTACCATTACTGAGAAGCCCGGCGAGGGGAATAACGGTTATACCTACAATCCCGATGGAGTCAAGTGGGAGCTGACTGTAACGGTAGAGAATGACCCTGAGAACGAAGGAAAACTGAAAGCGACCGGCGAATACAAGAAAATAGGGGAAGATGAGCCGAGCGAAAATGAGTTTGCTGAATTCACCAATGTTCTCAGCGAATGCAAATTCACTCCGGAGGTTGAGAAAATCCTTCTGGACAAGGACGACAAGGAGCAGAGCAGCTTTGGCGGCAACAAGTTTACTTTCCGTATGGAGCCCGCTAATGTGAAGCTTCCCTCCGAGATGTTCTATGTGGAAGATAAGCCGAACGAGACAGGCCGGGATATCGACCTGGAGTACACGGTGGATGAGCCGGGACGGCAGAGCTTTGACAAGGCAATTATTTTCCCCAAGGATACAATCGAGGGGGATTATATCTTCTGGCTTTGGGAGACCGATGAAAACAGAGTGGATGGTATCCGGTATGATGATACTGTCTACGAACTGACGGTCAAGGTAGAAAAAGAATTCGGCGGCAAGCTGACGGCAGAGCTGGTCAGCTGGCAAGCTGGAAGGCTGACCGAGAATCGTCAAAAGTTTGAAGCTACCGGCGATTTGTACAAACCAGATACTCTATTTGCAGAGGAAAACAGGGTCAAATTCACCAACCAGTATACGGACGACGTTCCCTGCACTTATACTCCCCAGGTCGAAAAGATCCTGCTTGCGCCGGACGGCGAAACCGAGCTGAACGACAGCACAGAGGAATTCAGCTTTACGCTGACCTACGATGGGGACAGCGAAAAAGTGACCCTGGGCGAAACCACAGCGACAGCCAGCGCCGCGAAGCCCGGCAAATTTGGAGCCATTACCTTTGAGGAGGATGGGACCTACGAGTTTACCATCCGCGAGGAGAAGAAGGCCGGCTATCTCTGCGACGAGACGGAAATCAAGCTGACCGTTACAGTGAAGGATTTGAAGGTAACGAAAGCCGAGTACACCGGAGCTAAGAAGGACGCTGCTGTCTTCACCAACACCCAGACAGAGGAAGAAACCGGCAGCCTGATTATCAAGAAGGTCGTTTCCGGCGGTCCGGAGAGCGCAGGGGATAAGACCTTCACCTTCACAGTCACAGGACCGGACAATTACTCTGAGACCGTGACCCTCAAGGCAGGGGAGACAAAGACGCTGAGCGGCCTGCCCCTTGGCACATATACCGTAACCGAGAGCGGCGCGGAGCTTGGCGGATACACGCTGACAGTCGATGGGACCGGTCCCGTCGAGGTCACAGCGGGAGAGACGGCGGAGGTGACGGTCACCAACACCTACAAGCCCGAAGAACCCGAAGAACCCGAAGAACCCACGGAGCCCGAGACCCCTGATGAGCCCGAGAGGCCGCAGCTGCCCGACCCCAACGATCCGGACAGCCCGGAGACTGTTACCATTACGGAGGACGACGTCCCCACCACCTATGTGAAGGTATGGGATCCCGAGACCGAGGAGTTCATGTACATTCCGGAGGATGAGGTGCCGCTGTTTGGCTTTGAGACTCCGGAGACCGGCGACAATTCCCAGACTGTGCTGCTGGGCGGCGTGTGCGCCCTGGCCCTGGCCGGGATCGTGGTCCTGGCCGTGACCAAGCGCAGGAACAAGAAGGAGCAGTAAAACCAACAAGCGCAGAAAGAGCAGGGGAGGCCCCGGGCTTGACGCCCGGGGCCTCATTTATCATAGCCTATTGCCGTCCGGCCCCCCGTACTGGCTGATGATGGCGGCGGCCAGCCTCGGGTTAGGGTTTTTGATGTTGACAGGATACTCCAGACGCTTCTCGTAAACAAACATTACTTCGCGCCTCCTTCCCAGGGCCACGGGTCGTTGACCCAGGTATACCCGGCCTCCGTGACCGAGGTTTGCCGCAGGGGACCGTGGGCCTTCTCATACCGGGCCCTGCCGTCCTTGAGAAGGGCGGCGTAGTTCACATAGAGGCTCAGCGCCTCCTTGTCATCCTTGTGTGTGTCCAGATACAGCCCCAGCTCCGTAACAGCGAAGCCGAGAGCCATCAGTTCGCAAAGAGCGGTGTTGCTGCAGTTCATCTTAGCCTTGGTAGCCTTAAAAAAGGGCAGATTCAATCCGGGGAACAGGGTACCCGTCTCCAGAGCCATCTCCTGATTGTACAGCTCGCTGACAGCACCCTGCATGGGAATGTAAGGGAAAACCAGCGAAGCGCACTTTCCGGGCAGGGAGCCCTCCATAGCGCCGCAAGCGCCGGTGGTTGGATTCTCCAAGGGGGATTCCTCCTTCAGGAATTGTCGGGGCGCCATCCCGCGCCCTCAGCCCAGTCTATGCGGGAAAAGGGGAGGGGTGCAGAAAGCCGCCGGCCCTGAAGGCCGGCGGCGCAAGGTTTTCTTTTTGATTCTTTTTCTTTTTCAAAAGAAAAAGAATGTACAACCAGTTTATTTCGCAATAATCTTCTTGAGCTTGGCAAAGCGGGGCAGGCCGTCCGCCTTTTTCATCTTGGTCTCGCCCTGGATAAGGGGGAGGGCATAGTCAACAAAGCTCTGTGTAATGCCGTTGTGCTCGGCGTTGATCCACTCGACAGGCACCTTCTTCTCAGTGTTAGCCACATCGGTGAGATTGAAGAGCTTGGTCCTGCAGACGTACTGGCCGCCCTCGCAGCTGCGCTCAAAGCCCACCATCTTGTCGGTGAGACCGGCCACGGCGTTCTCCACAGCGGCCTTGCCGGCCATGAAGGACTCGTCGATATCGGTCTGGGAGGCCAGGTGTGCGCCGCAGCGCTGGAGCAGGCTCAGCTCAATGCCACGAACCTTGGCGCCGGTCTCCTTCTTGACAACCTCCGCCAGCATAGCGGCCAGGCCGCCCAGCTGGGCGTGACCAAAGCCGTCGGTGGCGCTGGTCTTGGCTTCGGAGACAAAGGCGCCGTCGGCGTAGTGGATGCCCTCGGAGACGGCCACCATGCAGTTGCCCTTCTCGGTATAGACCTTCTTGACTTCGGAGAGGAACTTGTCCATATCAAAGTCGGTCTCGGGGAGGTAGATGAGGTCGGGACCCGCGCCCATGGCGGTGGCCAGACCGGCGGCGGCGGTGAGCCAGCCGGCATGGCGGCCCATGATCTCAATGATGCAGATCATGCCGGTGTCATAGACCCGGGCATCGTGGTAGACCTCCATGCAGGAGGTAGCGATATATTTGGCGGCGCTGGCATAGCCGGGGCAGTGGTCGGTGCCGAAAAGGTCGTTGTCGATGGTCTTGGGCACGCCCATGACGCGGCACTCATAGCCCACCTTCTGCATATACTTGCTGATTTTGTTGCAGGTATCCATGGAGTCGTTGCCGCCGTTGTAGAAGAAGTAGCGCACATCGTACTTCTTGAAGATCTCCAGGATGCGCTTGTAGTCGGTGTCGTCCACATCGGGGTCCGCGATTTTGTACCGGCAGGAGCCCAGCGCGGAGGAGGGGGTATACAGCAGCAGCTCCAGCTCCTCGGCGTCCTCCTGAGACATATCGATGAGCCGGTCGTTGAGCACGCCCTTGATGCCATGCTCCGCGCCGTAGACCTTGGTGATGTTCTCGTTGTCCAGCGCGGTGCGGATGACCCCGTAAGCGCTGGCGTTGATGACGGAAGTGGGACCGCCGGACTGGCCGATGATGCACGCGCCCTTTAATACACTCATTGTTTTTAACCTCCAATTTTCGGTATACATTCTTTTCTTGAAAGAAAAGAATCAAAAGAACTTCTGCGCAAAGCTCCGCTTTGCTTTTGGGTTTAGTATAGCAACTTTTTCCGGATTTGTAAACTACATTTTTGCATGGTGTTTCCGCTTTTTCCCGGTAAAACAGTGCTGCGCGCGTCAAAACCCATAAAAATGGCTGGACACCAGAACAAATGTGTGGTATAATACAATTAAAGGAGAATCATTATGAAAATTTTATGTAGACTTCTGCTGCTGGCTGCCGCTCTGGTAATAGGCGGGTATTTAGGGGACATTTTTCTGTCCTCTTCGGATTTTGGGTCAGCCGGGATTTCAATTTTTGCGATAGCTTGTACCTTTTTTGGTCATGCGCTCTACCGTATTGACCAGAGGTTGTGCGCATATTCCAAAAATTAGCCAGGGGCTATAGGCCGCTTCCAGTGTCCGTGATTGGAAAATTCCACAAAAATCACAAAGCTATTCCCCATATTCGCGGGACTTTTTTCGTACTTACCTGTTGCAATTCCCGAAAACTGTGGTAAAATATACCTAACTTCACTATAAGGAGGACAATACCATGCCCCTTGTTACTACTACTGAGATGTTCAAGAAGGCTTATAACGGCGGCTACGCTGTCGGTGCTTTCAACGTCAACAACATGGAGATCGTCCAGGGCATCACCGAGGCCTGCAAAGAGGAGAAGGCCCCTGTGATCCTTCAGGTTTCCAAGGGCGCCCGGGCTTATGCCAACCACACCTATCTGGTGAAGCTGGTGGAGGCCGCCGCCATTGAGTGCCCCGAGATCCCCATCGCCCTGCACCTGGACCATGGCGACAGCTTTGAGACCTGCAAGAGCTGCATTGACGGCGGCTTTACCTCCGTTATGATCGACGCCTCCAGCAAGCCCTTTGCCGAGAATATTGAGATCACCAAGAAGGTCGTTCAGTACGCCCATGACCACGGCGTAGTGGTAGAGGCTGAGCTGGGCGCTCTGGCCGGTATTGAGGACGATGTCCAGGTTTCCGCTGAGGAGTCCCACTACACCCGTCCCGAAGAGGTGGAGGAGTTCGTCTCCAAGACCGGCTGCGACTCTCTGGCCATTGCCATCGGCACCAGCCACGGCGCTTACAAGTTTACCGCCGCCC
>JAAWHO010000137.1 GCA_022795905.1 Oscillospiraceae bacterium | reverse complement strand
GAGCGTGGCCGCCACAGTCAAGCATTTTGCCTGCAACAACAAGGAGACGAACCGGAAAAACAGCGATTCCCGCCTCAGCCAGCGGGCGCTGCGGGAGATCTACCTGCGGGCCTTTGAGATCATTGTCCGGGAGGCCCAGCCCTGGGCCATCATGAGCTCCTATAACATCATTAACGGCCGCCGGGCTTCGGAGAGCCGGGAGCTGCTGACGGATATTCTGCGCGCTGAGTGGGGCTACACGGGCATGGTGATGACCGACTGGTGGACAAGGGGTGAGCACTACAAGGAATTACTGGCCGGAAACGACCTGAAGATGGCCAACGGGTATCCGGAGCGGGTGCGGGAGGCCGTGGATCAGGGTGCGGTGAAGCGCACCGATCTGGAGACCTGCGCTCGGCGGGTGCTGGCGCTGATTCTGAAGATTGATTAGCTATAATAAGGAACATGAAACAGAAAAATGAGAGACGCAGTTATGGGAGCGATTTGAGCGACCGCCGTAGTTCATGCTGCCAATATACATGACACCAGGACGGGAATTTTGGCTGCGGGAAAAGCGTTTGAGACCTATCCGTCTATTCAGCGCTTTTGCGCTGATGCGGGATGCCTCTGTAAGCTCCGCAGAGACCGCAGGAGCACCTGCGGGGGCCGGGGAGGTATCTCTATCCCCCGATACCATCAAAGCGGCCCAGGAGGCTGCAGGAGAGACCGTGCCGGTGTTCGTGGCCCGGGCGGTGGAGGCGCAGGCGCAGCGGGATAAATCTTCCCTTGCTATGGGGATCAACCCGGCCACGGTGACAAATTGGAAAATGAGGCGTAACTTTATGGCATTACCAGCATTTTCTCAAAAAAGAGGAAATTCCTCTTGACTTCCGGCATATTTCCAGTATAATAGAATAGCTTGTGAAAAAAGGCAGGCATAAATCCTTGCTCCCATCAGAGGATGGGGGCCATTTGTCCAGAAGGAGGTGCAACAACCAATGGCAAAGATTTCCGATAACTACGAGGTCGTCTACATTGTCGACCCCGCCGTGGGTGAGGAGGCAATCGCCGCCACGGTGGAGAAGTTCAAGGCTCTGGCCGAGCAGCACGGCTGCTCCGCGGTTGAGGTTGAGGAGTGGGGCAAGCGTCGTCTGGCCTACGCCATCGACTACAAGACCGAGGGCCACTATGTTCTCATGAGCTTCACCAGCGATCCCGCTTTCCCCAAGGAGCTTGACCGTATCCTGGGGATCACTGACGGCATCCTGCGCTCCATGATCGTCTGCAAGGGCGAGTAAGGGGGAAGGTATGCTCAATCGTATCGTCGTCATGGGCCGTCTCGTGCGGGACCCGGAGCTGCGGACCACCCAGTCCGGCATCTCTGTGACCAGCTTTACGCTGGCGGTGGACCGGGACTTCAAGAACCGGGATTCCGGTGAGAAGAGCACGGACTTTATCGACGTGGTGGCCTGGCGGCAGACGGCGGAGTTCGTCTGCAAGTATTTCTCCAAGGGCCGCATGGCCGTGGCGGAGGGCCGGCTGCAGATCCGGGACTGGAAGGACCGGGAGGGCAACAACCGCCGCTCCGCCGAGGTGGTGGCGGACAACGTCTATTTCGGGGACAGCAAGCGGGACGGCGGCGGAGACGGCTATGGCAGCCCACCGCCCTACGGCGCGCCCGCCTCCTACGGCGGAGGCAGCCAGCAGCCCTCATACGGCAGCTACGCCGGGCACAGCGAGGGCCCCGGCTTTTCTGAGATCGACGACCAGGACGGCGACCTGCCGTTCTGATACCGGGCGGCGGGAGCCGCCACATTCTGACAGGAGGAAAGTACCATGGCTATGGAACGTGAAAATAGACCCGCACGCTCCGGCGCGCCCCGTAAGCGCCGCAAGGTCTGCCAGTTCTGTGTGGACAAGTGCGAGCACATTGACTATAAGGACGCCGCCAAGCTGCGCCGGTTCATCTCCGAGCGCTCCAAGATCCTGCCCCGCAGGACCACCGGCACCTGCGCCATGCACCAGCGCCAGCTGACCGAGGCCATCAAGCGGGCCCGGCAGATCGCGCTGCTGCCCTATGTGACCGAGTAACAAACAGAGCGGCCTCACAGATGTGGGGCCGCTTCTTTTCTATGGAGGTGTGATATGGAGTATACGTTAAAGCGCGGCGGGCTGACGGCGGTGGTGACGGACCAGGGCGGGGAGCTCATCTCCCTGCGGGACGCAGCCGGCCTGGAGTATATCTGGCAGGGAGACCCAGCCAGCTGGACGGGCCGGAACCCCATTCTGTTCCCCATTGTGGGCTCTCTGCTGGACGAGACGATCCGCATCGGCGGAGCGCCCTTCCACATGAAGCAGCACGGTTTCGCCCGGCGCAGCGCTTTCACTCTGGAGGAACGGGGGGAGGACTTTGCCGTTCTGGGCCTGCGGGAGAGCGAGGCAACTCTGGCACAGTATCCCTTTCCCTTCCATTTCCGGGTCCGCCACCAGCTGACGGAGGAGGGCTTTTCCACCTCCTTTGCCGTGGAGAACACGGGGAGCGAGGCCATGCCCTTCTGCGTGGGGGCCCATACGGCCTTCCGCTGCCCTCTTCTGGAGGGGGAGCGGTTTGAGGACTACCAGCTGGTGTTCGACTGCTCAGGGACAGCGGACACCCTGCTGCTGGATGCCCACGGCCACTACACCGGGGAGCGGGAGCGCTGGATAGAGGAGAGCGGCGCCCTGCGCCTCCAGCACCGGATCTTTGATCTTTTGGACACCTTGGTGTTTGAGAATCTGCGCTCCGCGGGCGTCAGGCTGGTCCACCCCGGAACGGGGCGGGGGGTTTATGTGAAGTTCGCGGGCTTCCCCATGATCGCCTTCTGGACCAAGCCGGAGGCCAACGCCCCCTATCTGTGCATCGAGCCCTGGCACGGCTGCGGGGCCTATGTAAACGAGACCGGGGAGTTCAAGAACAAGCCCCACGTCATCACCCTGGCCCCCGGGGAGGAGAGGACCCTGACCTACAGCGCGGAGCTGCTGCCGGCTCTTTGATAAATCCTTGACAATCTTCCCCCCGGCGGCTATAATGGATCTATAATTTCCTGTCGCTTCAAATAGCCTCAGAAAGGAAAAAGCCGCTATGTATACCATCAAATTTTGTTTTGAATCCGGCGATCCCGTCATCATTGACGCCAACCCGGGGGAAAAGCTCCTGGACGTGGCGCGGAAGGCCAACGTGGCCATCGACGCCCCCTGCTCCGGCAACGGTGTGTGCGGCAAGTGCCGGGTCCGCCTGGCCTCCGGCACCCTTAACGCCCCCATCAACCGCCACATCACCAGTGAGGAGTACAAGGCCGGCTGGCGGCTGGCCTGTTTGGCCGTGGTCACCGGCGACGCGGAGATCGAGGTCCCGGACATCGCCTCCGCCTACCGCAGCCGCATGAAGATGGCGGACCTGAGCTCCCCGGAGGAGATCGCCATTTTCGAGAACCTGAAGTCCCAGCTGGAGCAGGCGGGCATCACCTTCGGCAGCGACCTGAGCTTCCTGCCCCTGGAGCTGTCCGAGCCCACCCTGGAGGACACCATGCCCGACAACGAGCGCCTCCTCCGGGCGGTGGAGGCGGCCACCGGCGTGGACGAGAGCGCCATCATGCTGCCCTACTCCGTGCTGAAGGACCTGGCCTGGGTCCTGCGGGAGAGCGAGTTCAAGGTCAAGTGCGTCATCTCCCGGGACCAGAACCGCATCCTTATTCGGGACGTCCTGCCCCAGAGCAACACGGACCCCATGGTGGGCTTCGCCCTGGACCTGGGCACCACCTCCCTGGCGGGGGTGCTGGTGGACCTGGAGACGGGGAAAATCCTGGCCAAGGCCAGCGGCGGCAACGGCCAGATCCGCTACGGCGCGGACGTCATCAACCGCATCATCGAGTCCGACAAGGTGGGCGGCCGC
>JAAWHO010000006.1 GCA_022795905.1 Oscillospiraceae bacterium | reverse complement strand
GTCGCCCCACTGGTAGCCGTCGATGGTGTAGAGCTTGCTGGCGGTGCCGGGGCGGGTCTCGGCGTGGAAGGCGTAGGGGTCCGCCTTCATCCGCAGAACGCCGTCCGCGCCGGTGACGGCAAACTTGTAGGCGTCATAGGTCTTGCCGCCGGGGATGAAGCGCTCCCAGATCTCATCGGAAACCTTCTCCATAGGATGGGTCTCCGGGTTCCAGGCATTGAAATCGCCCACAACGGAGACAGCCCGAGCCCGCGGCGCCCAGACGCGGAACATATAGCCCTCAACCCCGTCGCGGGCAGCAGCGTGTGCGCCTAAAAACTCATAGGCGCTGACATCCGTGCCCTGGTGAAAGTAATAAATGCTATTGTTATCTGCTTCTCTATATGGCATGATAATCCTCCGTTGTACAGGCTGACGGCTAAATTTTTCCGTTCAGCTTAATTATTGACATTATACTCCTCGCAACTGTCTAACGTCAAGGCGAACATTTGGAGTTTCTTTACGGCAAAAGCTACAAAAAATTAAGTCGAATTACGTGAATATTACCAGTTTTATATGGAATTTTCTCTGGTTATGTGGTCAAAATATCCATGCCATGGTAAAAAAATCCAGGTATCGGACAAAATCAGCGGGAATTTGCCCCCGCCGGCCCCGCCGGAAAAGCGGGGCGGATGGAAAAAAGGCGTCCTGGCGTCTGCAAAACCCGGTGGACCATTTTGGAGAAATGTGGTATACTGCTCTGGAAAAAAACCGGCAAGGAGAGGATGCTATGGCGATCATCGGAATTGATTTGGGGACCACCAACAGCCTGGCGGCGGTCTGGCGGGACGGAAGGGCGGAGCTCATCCCCAACGGCGCGGGGGAGTACCTGACCCCCAGCGCGGTGAGCATCGACGAGGACGGGACCGTCCTGGTGGGCCAGGCGGCCCGGGACCGGCTCATCACCCACCCGGAGCGGTCGGCGGCGGTCTTTAAGCGGGACATGGGCACGGAGAAGCAGTTCGACCTGGGCGGACGGAAATTCACGCCGGAGGAGCTGTCGGCCCTGGTGCTGCGCAAGCTCAAGGAGGACGCGGAGGCGTATCTGGGGGAGCCGGTGGCCGAGGCGGTGGTCAGCGTTCCGGCCTACTTCGCCGAGGCGGCCCGCACCGCCACCAAGCGGGCCGGGGCCCTGGCGGGGCTGACGGTGGAGCGGCTGGTCAACGAGCCCTCGGCGGCGGCGGTGGCCGGGCGCATCGGGGAGGGGGACGAGGAGAAGACCTGCCTGGTGTTCGACTTCGGCGGCGGGACCCTTGACGTGTCCCTGGTGGAGCGGTTTGACAACGTGGTCAGCGTCACCGCCGTCAGCGGGGACAACCGCCTGGGAGGCCGGGACTTTGACAAGGCCATCGCCCAGGGCTTCTGCGAGGACTGCGGGATCGACTGGGACAGCCTGGAGCGCCCCCGGCGGGAGCTGCTGCTGCGGCAGGCGGAGCAGTGCAAGATCGCCCTCACCAACCAGAAAAATGTGCTGATGGTCTGCGCTCTGGGGGAGGGGGAGCCGGCGAGCCTGACCCTGACCAACGAGTGGCTCATCCGGAAGGGGGCGCCCCTCTTCAAGCGCCTCACCGCCCCCATCCGCCGGGTGCTGGCCGACAGCGGCCTGCGGGCGGAGAGCCTGGACGAGCTGGTGATGGTGGGCGGGTCCAGCCGGATGCCCTCGGTGCGGGGGTACATCGCCAAGACCCTGGGCCGGGAGCCTGCCGCCGGGGCCAGGCCGGATACGGCCATCGCCCTGGGGGCGGGGATCTGCGGGGGGATGAAGGCCCGGGCCGAGGGGCTCCGGGAGCTGGTGCTCACCGATGTGTGTCCCTTCACCTTGGGCACCAATGTGGCCAATCCCGCCGACCCGGCCCGCCCCATTCTCTCCCCCATTATCGAGCGCAACAGCGTTCTGCCCTCCAGCAAGATGGGGCTCTACTGCACCAGCTATGACAACCAGACCAACATCGACGTGGGGATCTACCAGGGGGAAAACCTCCATTGCGACGAGAATACCCAGCTCGGGATGCTCCACATCTCCGTTCCCCCCGCTCCCCGGGGGAGGCAGGTGATCCGGGTCCGGTTCACCTACGATATCAACGGCATCCTGGAGGTGGAGGTCCTGTCCCAGGAGGACCAGAGGACAGATAAGCTGCTCCTCCGCGGCGGCGGCGTCAGCGAGGAGGAGGCCCGGAAGCGGATGGAGGAGCTCTCCCGGCTGAAAATCGCCCCCAGGGACCAGGAGGAGGCCAAGGCGATCCTCGCCAGGGGCGGGCGGCTGTACGCCTCCTGCGTGGGGGAGCTGCGGGGGCAGGTGCTGCTGATGCTGGGGTGGTTCCAGGAGCAGCTTCAGAGCCAGGAGCCCCTGCGCATCGCAAAAGCCGCCAGGCGGGCCTCGGACTTTTTCAGCCAGGTGGAGCGGTGCATGGGGGAGACCGGCCTTGAGGGCCCGGAGGATATGGAGAGCTGGTGGGAGGAAGAATGAACTGGCCGTGGAGTGAGCTGGGCCTGGAGGGCCCGGCGGACCTGGAGACAATCAAGCACGCCTATGCCGAGCGGCTGAAAACCACCCACCCGGAGGAGGACCCGGAGGGCTTTCAGCGGCTCCACACGGCCTACCAGCAGGCCCGGAAGCTGGCCAAGGCCAGGGAGCAGGGGGGCGGCTGGACGCCGCCGGAGTCCCGGAACGAGGCATATGAGCGCCTTTTCAACCGGGAGGAGCGGAAACCGGAGATCGACTTTGACGAGCTGCTCAACGAGGAGCCTCCCCCGCAGGGGAAGCCGGAACCGGAGGAGGAAGAGGAAGACTTCGACTACGACGCGCTTATTGGCGATACGCCGCCCCGGCGTCCCGGGCCGGAAAAGCCGGAGGAGGAAGAGGACGGCTGGGACTACGACGCGCTGCTGGGCGATGCCCCGCCCCGGCGGCCTGAGCCGGAGGGCGAGGAGTTCGATTTTGAGCGCCTGTTCGCCGAGGGGGACGAGGAGCGCAAGCAGGCCCAGCGCCGTCAGGCGGAGGAGCGCCTGCGGGCCGCCCGGGAGCGGCGCAAGGCCCAGGAGAAGGCCCAGCGGGACCGGGCGCTGGAGACGGAGGAGGCCTGGCAGGCCGCCTTTGCCGCCCTCCACGCCCTGGAGGTGCTCTACAACGCCGGGGCGTCGGTCCAGGACTGGGTGCAGTTCCTTCACAGCGATGTGTTCCGCAACGCCCAGCACAATCTGGATTTCATCTTCGGGCTCGAGGACTTCTTAAACGAGCACCTCTGGCTTCCGGACGAGATTAAGCGGAGTATGTTCCTGGTCTACGGCTTTTACCGGGAGAGGCCCAGAACGGAGTACATGGGGCTGTACAATCTGCTCCTGCCCGCCTACAGCGCGGCGCAGCGGACGGAGATCCGGCAGCAGCAGAACACCCGGCGGCGCGGGGCCCGGCGGAGGAAGGCGTGGCCGATCCTGATGGCCCTTATTGCCGGTATTCTGACGATTGCCATTGTGTTTTCCGGGGAGAGGCGGGAGAAGCCCCTGGACCTGCTGCTGAAGTACATGGAGGAGGACTTCGGCAAGGATTTCAAGCTCTACTCCACCCTGGACAAGGAGAAAAACCGCTTCCGCCTGGGCCCGGCGGTGGACGGGGACGGATACCGGTTTGTGGCGGCCTACACCGGGGAGCGGGACGTGGAGAACGGGAAGCTGGGCTATACTACCAACTATACCGACATCCACTTTTTCACAGCCATGCGGGAGCTGGGGCGGCGGTGGCCGGACTTCAAGCTCCAGTACAATGAGGAGCGGAATCTGGTGGTGCCCTACGGCGAAATGCCCCTGGAGCCGCCCACCTTCTTCCTCTTTGAGATCCCCCTCGTCGGGGCGGAGGAGTTTATCCAGGACGTGCAGGACACCCTGGAGGCGCTGGCGGAGGAGGACTGGTACCAGACCCTGCCGCCCCAGTTTATCCTCATTTTGGACCACGGCGGGATGGTGCTGGCGTCCATGGACCAGAGCAACTGGACGACTATGGACTGGGACGGCCTGCGGGAGTATTACGGAGACAAATATCCCTTTGAATTTTTACAGAATGTAGTCATCAGCGGCGGCCTAGCCAAGGAGGACTTCGCCGGGGAGACGGTGGATCTGACGGGGGCCTTCGCCACCGGCGGGGAGGGGGAGACCTATTTCTCCATCACCTGCGTGGGCATCGACGAGGCGGGGGAGCGGAAGGAGGTCAGCTACTACCTCACCCTGGAGGGGGATGTGCTCTACTGTTTGCCCGACAGCGGTATGGGTCGGGTCATCAATACCGATTATGATAAGACCCTGCGGTTTGAAAATGAGAATATCGCTGTTTTCCGGGCGATTGAGGATTAAGCGGCAGACCGCCGGGAAGCAGCGGACGGCCTCTCGCCTTATTGGGGTATTCCAAAGGATAGATTCGCCCTCTCGCCCCCCTTGTTAAAGGGGGGAGGGCCGCCGCGAAGCGGTGGCGGGGGGATTCTGCACCCAAGGTCCGTATTGCAGAAGAGTTTCGGCAGGCGGAGGTTCGCTGCGACGAATCCCACCACCACCGGGCTTTGCCCGGCGGTCCCCCTCCCTTTCACAAGGCGTTAGGCCGGCTTTGCCGGCCCCAGCCCTAAGCGGGCCTTCGGCCCGCCCACGGGGAGGCAAGAGGACTCTGCTGCCTTGTTCGATTGAGGCTCTATCGGACTTTTTTGAGAAGCGAAGCGCACCTCTCCAACTCTGTTTAGAGGTTGGAGGGGTGCGCTTTTTATTTTCGCTTCAAGCCCTTTGCGATAGCGATCAGGTGGTCGATCTGCTCGCCGTCCAGACCTCTTGCGGCCTCCAGGAGGGCGCGGGTTTTGGTTGGAGCGACGTTCTCCGTGTCGAAAAATTCCTGCGGGGTGATGCCCAGGTATTCACAGATATAGAAGAAGCCGGTCATGGAGGGGTAGTTGATACCGCACTCTATATTGTTGATATAGCCTGGGTTTTGTCCGATGGATAGGCTCATGTCCCTTGCGGAAACTCCTTTAGCCAGTCGAAGTTCAACCAGTCTGTTAATAAATTCCGGTTTCTCCATATAGACAATCACCTCACTTGCGGTCAAATTTTACTACATAGCGAGGTGCGCCTTATCATGTTAATTCAATAGATAGAGTTGAAATAACTGAATAAACATGATAATATGGAAGGCATATCTATTTTAATCGGATAGGAGTGGTTTTATGCGGGAAAAAACTTGCTGCTTTACAGGACACAGACAGATCCCGCCGGAGGACCGGGAGCGCCTGGCCGCCGAGCTGGAGGAGACGATCATAGGTTTGATCGGGGAGGGGTTCCGCTTCTTCGGGGCGGGCGGCGCGCTGGGTTTTGACACCATGGCGGCCCAGGCGGTCCTGCGCCTGCGGGAGAGGTTCCCGCAGATCCGGCTCATCCTCGTCCTCCCCTGTCCGGAGCAGACGAAGGGCTGGCGGACAGAGGACGCCGCGCTGTACGTGCTTATCAAGACCCGGGCGGATAAGGTTGTCTATACCGCCCGGGCCTATGACAGAGGGTGTATGCACCGCCGCAACCGCCATCTGGTGGACAGCAGCGCCGCCTGCGTCTGCTATCTGAAAAGCGGCACCGGCGGCACGGCGTATACGGTGGGCTACGCGCAGTCCCAGGGGCTCCGGATCATCCGACTGGGGGACTGAGGGACGAGGAAAGGGAGGGCGCCTACGCGCCCTCCCTTTTCCGTATCTGCCGCTGCTTTACCCGCCCCACGGCGTCCATTTTTACCCCGACGGGGGCCAGCCGCAAAATCCGGTTCCGGAGTCCCGGAACAATCACCGCCCTGTTCCGCATGACGCCCCAGTACCCGGCCAGAGCCACCTCTCCCGCGGCCATCGCCCCGCCGGGGATAGGGACCTCCTCCCTGGCAAAAAAACCGGTCTCCGTGGTGCCCGGGCACAGCGCGGAGATATGGACCCCGCTCCCCCGGGCCTCATGCCGCACCGCCCGGGTGTAGCTGAGCACATAGGCCTTGCTGGCAAAATACCCCGCGTTGTAGGGGCCCGGCTGAAAGGCCCCGGTGGAGGCGATATTCAGGATATACCCCCGCCCCCGGGCCTTCATCTCCGCCAGGCACAGTTTCGTCAGCGTCGTCAGGCTGACCATATTGACCTCCAGCATGGCCTCCTCCCGGTCGATATCCAGCGCCTCCGCCGGGCCCAGCAGGCCGAAGCCCGCCCCGTTGACCAGGGCGGCGGCCTCAAGCTCCGCCGCGCTGACCTGCTCATAGAGCAGCCGGGCCGAACCGGGCCGGGACAGGTCCTGGGCAAAGAGGCGTACCGACGTGTCAAACCGCTCCGCCAGACGGGCCCCGGCCTCCGCCAGCCGCGCCGGGTCCGACCCGCTGAGCAGCAGGCCCCAGCCCTCCGCCGCGAATACCTCCGCCAGGGCATACCCGATGCCCCCGGAGGCGCCGGTGATGAGCGCGTATTCCATAGAAAGCCTCCTCGCTTTACAGCCCCGCCTCCCGCAGCTCCGTCAGGATGCCCCGGTTGGTTTTTCCGCTGACCCAGACGCTGCTCCGCTCCGTAATGGGCAGGGGGGCCTCCTCCAGGGTGCAGACGCTCCCGCCGGCCTCGGCGACCAGCAGGCTCCCGGCGGCGTAGTCCCAGGGGCACAGGCTGTACTCAAAAAACAGCTCCGCCCGGCCGCAGGCCACATAGCACAGGTCCAGCGCCGCCGACCCCAGCCGCCGGAAGTCGCAGCTGCGCCGGAACAGCGCCTGCGTCAGACGCATGGTGGGCTCCAGGTACTCCCGCTTGTAGATGGCGGTGCCCATGAGGAAGATGCCCTCCGCCAGGGGCCGCTCGCTGACGCGGATGGGCTGGCCGTTGAGGAACGCCCCGCCGCCCCGCCGGGCGGTGAACAGCTCGTCCCTGTAGGGGTCGCAGACCACGCCGTATTCCACCATGCCGTCCCTGGCCAGGGCCACGGAGATGGCGCTCTGGCGCAGGCCCCGGACAAAATTGGTGGTGCCGTCGATGGGGTCCACGATGAAGGCCCAGCCCCGGCTGGGGTCGGCGTTCTCCGCCTCCTCCTCGCCGAAGAACACGGAACCGGGGACCAGCGGCGGCAGCTTCTCCTTCAGAAAATTCTCCACCGCCAGGTCGTACTCCGTCACCAGGTCGCTGGGGGAGCCCTTGTCGTGGGTGTGGGCGGCGATGTCCCGGGCGGAGAGGATGATCTCCGCCGCCTGCCGTACAATGGGGACGATTTGATCTAACATGAGAACTATATCCTTTCGGTTGGATTTGTAAACAGAGACGGCCCCTTCCATCGGGGAAGGGCCTGCAGGGGCGGATATCGTCCGCCCGTTTTCATAGACATCCCAGGGACTACAGGGGGCTGAACCGGCCCGCCAGCCCGGAGGAGACGGTGACGGTCAGGTCCCTGCCGATAAAAACGGCTTCCACGCCCTCCAGGGATTCCACCAGGGCCAGCCCGGCCTCCTGCCCCAGCACAAAGCAGGCGGTGCTCAGCGCGTCGCCGTCCGCGCCCAGGCCGCTGACAATGGTCACGGAGGCCAGCCCCGTCTCCGCCGGCCAGCCTGTGGAGGGGGAGAGAATGTGGTGGTAGACCGTCCCGTCCAGGGTAAAGCACCGCTCATACCAGCCTGAGGTGACCACAGACCGGTCCCGGATGGGCAGCGTGCCGATGGACTGGCTCTGTTCCCCCTCCGGGCGACGGATTCCCACCTGGAAATCCCGGCCGTCAGGCCGCCGGCCGATGCAGCAGAGGTTGCCGCCCAGGTCGATGATGGCCGAGGTCACCCCCTCCGCCCGGAGGTACTCCGCCAGCCGGTCGGCAATGTACCCCTTGGCAATGCCGCCCAGGTCCAGGACGGTCTCCGGGTCGTCGAAACGGACGGAGGTTCCCTCTACATGGACCTTCTCCCAGCCCACGTGGGTCAGGGCCTCCGCGACGGCTGCGGCCTCCGGCGGGGCCGGCTCCTGGGCGTGGAAGTCCCACAGCCGAGTCACAGTGCCCATGGTGATGTCGAAGGCCCCGCCGGTGAGCCGTCCGTACTCCAGCCCCAGGGCGATCACATCCGCCAGCTCCTGGGAGACGGTATCGCTCTCGCGGCGGTTGAGCCGGGCGAGCTCGCTGTCCGCGTCCGTCCGGGAGAAGATCGTCTCATAGGTCCGGCACAGCTCCAGGGCCTCCCGGGCGGTCTCCTCGTCCCCGTCGTAGAGCCGGATGGAGACATAGGTGTCCAGCAGGAAATTTCCCGCCTCCACGGGGACGGGAGCGGCCGCGGGGGCGCAGCCGCCCAGGAGCAGCAGGAGCAGAGCGAGAGAGAGCATCCGGCGCATGGTTTTTCCTCCTTGCGCCGGGGGCCCGGCGCTGGTATAATTGTTACAGCACGATTATAACCCAAATCCGGAATTTTGCAAGGGGGTGTCCCGTTGGGCCGCATACGAAATGATCTGCTGCTGGTGCTGGTGCTGCTGGCAGCGGCGGGGATCGGCTGGCTGGCGCTGCGCCCGGCGGGAGGCGGCGTCCAGGCCGTGGTGACGGTGGACGGGGGGGAGATCGCCCGGTACAGCCTCCTTGAGGACCGGGAGGTCCGGCTGGAGGCGGGGGAGGGGTACAATATCCTGACCATCTCCGGGGGCCGGGCGGCGGTAACGGAGGCCGACTGCGGCGACCACACCTGCGTCGGCGCCGGCTGGATCGGACGGCAGGGCGAGGCTGTTATCTGTCTGCCCCACCGGCTGGTGGTCTACATCGAGGGCGGCGGGGCCCCGGCGCTGGACGCCGCGGCCAATTAGAAGGGGGAATGCCATGAAGAGCAGAGATATCGCGCGGTACGCCCTCCTGACGGCCCTGGCTCTGACGCTCTCCTGGCTGGAGAGCCTGGTCCCCATCCCCGGAGCGCCGCCGGGAGTGAAGCTGGGACTGGGGAATCTGGCGGTGATCTTCGCCCTGTACCGGCTGGGCCCCGGGCAGGCGGCGGGGGTGGGCCTCGTCCGGGCGCTGCTGGCGGCGGCGATGTTCGGAAATATGTATTCCCTGGCCTACTCCCTGGCGGGGGCGGCGGTGAGCCTGGCGGTGATGCTGGGCCTGAAACGGACGGGGAAGTTCTCCATTCTGGGGGTCAGCGCTGCCGGAGGCGCGGGCCACAATATCGGCCAGATTCTGGTGGCTATGGCGGCGCTCCGCTCGGGATACGCGGCGGGTTATCTGCCGGTGCTGCTGGTGTCCGGCGTGTCGGCGGGAGTGGCTGTGGGGCTGGCCGGCGGGCTTGTGACGGAGCGGGTTCGACTGTGATGGTAAATTTTTCACAGATTTTAACACTTTGTTCAAATTTCGGTCACGACCAGTTCTTTTTCTTGGTCTATCCTTACAAATGTAAAAGGAGGATACCCCAATGGAGAACGCACAACTCAACGGACACGAGCTGCGATATGCCCTCACACCGGGGGACTACCAGGCCATCCGGGGCCGGCTGCTGGCTGCGGGAACGGCGGAGACGGAGAGAGGCGGAGGCTGGGTTCACACCCTGGGCTTTGCCAGCTACATAAATAAGGCCCTTCCGGGCCGGGACCGGGAGGAGCGGATGGAGTCCTGCTTCTCCCTGCGCTACTACAACAATGACCCCGCCTTTCTGATGCTGGAGCGCCGGGAGGGGCGGACGACCTCCACCGCTATGGTGACCGAGGCGGAGTGCCGGGCCCTGCTGGCGGGGGAGACGGACTGGCTGGCGGAGCGCCACGACCCGGTCCTCCGGGATTTCCACACGGGACTGACGGAGAGGATGCTCCTGCCCCGGCTGCTGCTTTTCTACCACCGGGAGTCCTACAGCCTGCTGGAGGACTACGGAATCTGGGTGGCGCTGGATACGGATATCAGCGTTTCCCTTCAGCATGAGGATTTTCTGGACCCGGAGCTGCTGGCCCGGGAGGCTGTGGCCCAGACCGGGCGGAGCCTGCTGGAGATCAGCTACACGGATACGATCCCCGACCGGTTTCTCTGCCTGCTGGAGGAGGCCGCGCCCCGGCGGCAGATGCTGGTGGACCGGTACCTGTAATAAAAATCGGTCCCGACCGCCCCAACACCGCTACCGAGGAGTGGGGGCAGAAGATGCCGCGGACCTGCGCGGATTATATTGTGGACTTCATGGAGGAATTCAAAAGGTGGAGCTGGCCTGCCGGTTGTTCAAGCGGATGGACGCGAAGCTGATTGCCGGCTTCTGAGGGCAGGCCGGGAAAGAGAAAAACGAAAAAGAGAAGAGAGGACCCGGGCGCTCCCCGGGTCCTCTTTTGAACGATAGCAATCTTCAAAATCCCGGCCGGCGGACCGCCAAGGGCGGAGGCCCCTGCGAATCACCGCCCCCTGGCCAGCCCGTTTGCCTGGATGTTTGACGTTTGCGATAAGCTAAGGAGGAGATTTCCGATGGATACTGTTGTCAATCGCTTTATCCGCTACGCCGGGATCTACAGCGAGAGCGATCCCCACACCCCCGCCGATGTCATCCCCAGCACACAGCGGCAGTTCGATATGGCCCGCCTGCTGGTGGAGGAGCTCCACAGCATGGGCGTGGACAACGCCCGTGTGGACGAGAAGTGCTACGTCTATGCCCACATCCCTGCCGCGCCCGGATACGAGCACCTGCCGGCGGTGGGGCTTATCGCCCACATGGATACCTCGCCGGATGTCACCGGAAAGGACGTCAAGCCCCGGATTATCCGCTATGAGGGCGGCGATATCGTGCTCAACCAGGAGAAGAATATCGTCCTGGAGGCCGCCATGTCCCCGGAGCTGGAGCGCTTCAAGGGCCAGGAGCTCATCTGTGCCGACGGCACTACCCTCCTGGGCGCGGACGACAAGGCCGGCATCGCCATCATTCTCCAGGCGGTGGAGGAGCTGCTGGCGGAGGGGAAGCCCCATGGGAAGCTCTGCCTGGGCTTCACCCCGGACGAGGAGGTGGGCCGGGGGGCCAATGGCTTCGACGTCAAGGGCTTCGGCGCGGACTTCGCCTTCACCGTGGACGGCGGGGAGATCCAGAACTGCGAATACGAGACCTTCAACGCCGCCGGCGCGTCGGTGGACATCGAGGGCTTCAGCATCCACCCCGGCACCGCCAAGGACAGGATGAAAAACGCCCTGCTCATTGCCATGGAGCTCAACGCCCTGCTGCCCGCCCTGGAGACGCCGGGGCATACCGAGGGCTATGAGGGGTTTTTCCACCTGACGGAGCTCAGCGGCAAGGTGGAGCGGGCCCATATGGAGTATATTATCCGGGACCACAGCATGGAGCGCTTCCAGCAGCGCAAGGCCGCTGTCCAGGAGGCCGTCCGGCAGATGAACCTGCGCTACGGCTCCGGCACCGTGAGGGCGGAGATCACGGACCAGTACTACAATATGTACGAGATTTTGAAGGACCGCATGGAGATCGTCCGCCTGGCGGAGGAGGCCATGACCAGGGCCGGCGTGGCCCGGCCCGCCCACTCCCCCGTCCGGGGCGGCACCGACGGCTGCCGGTTGACTTATATGGGGCTGCCCTGCCCCAACCTGCCTACCGGCGGCTACAATTTCCACGGGCGGTTTGAGTATATCCCGGTGGAGTCGATGAAAACCGGCGTGAAGATCATCCGGGAGGTCGTGTCCCCGGACCTTCTGGAGCGGATTATTCTGAAAAAAGAGAGCTGAAAGCCCTGGGCCTGCCGCCGGATGCCTCCGCGGCAGGCCCGGCCCTGTGCTCCCCGGATTCCAGACATGGCAATCAATTTGATGGTCCGTATAGCGTGCCGGAGGACGGCAGATCCGCCGGCTGATGGGGGCGGCAAAAAATAAGCGGAAAAGGCGTGACAGCCCGTCCGCAACGTGGTATGATAGTAGGGATGGCAGCCGCATCCGTCCCATCGGGCGGCATGGTCCACAGAAAAAAGGAGGTACCATCAATGAAGCATCTGAATATCGAAGTCCCTGTCAAGCGCAGCCCCAAGCTGGACCCGGATTATCTGCCCCTGTATAAGTTCAACCAGGCGTTCCTCAAGGACGCCAAGCAGCCCCTGGGCCTGGCCGTGGAGCGCTCCAACGGCGAGATGGCCGTGTGCGAGACGTTTATCCACGGCACGCCGGAGATGCGGGAGGCCGACTGCTACTACGTCAACCGGGTGGTCAAGACCATCCTGTGGATGAAGGGCGGCTTCAAAATCTACGTTCGGGGCAGCGAGGACATCTGCGCCTATCTGCAGGAGGCGTACTCCGCCGGCGGGTGCCAGGCCTTTGACTGGGACTACATGGCAAATGTTTTTGAGCGTCCCTTCGAGGTGGTCTCCTGCGAGACCCTGCCTCAGGCCAAGGACAGCCCCCAGGCCATTGGCCGCCACCTGGACGGGTGCCGCATCGGCTTTGACGCCGGCGGCAGCGACCGGAAGGTCTCCGCCGTCATCGACGGCGAGAGCGTCTTCTCCGAGGAGGTGGTCTGGTTCCCCAAGACGGCCTCCGACCCGGACTACCACTACAACGGCATTGTCTCCGCCCTTAAGGCCGCCGCGGAGCATATGCCCCGGGTGGACGCGGTGGGCGTCTCCTCCGCCGGGGTGTACATCAATAACCGGACCATGAGCGCCTCCCTGTTCCTCCAGGTGCCCCAGGACCTCTTTGAGGCCAAGGTGAAGGATATCTATATTCGGGCGATTACCGATACCTTCGGGGATGTGCCTTACGCCGTGGCCAACGACGGGGATGTCACGGCCCTGGCTGGGGCTATGAGCCTGGGGGAGGACAACGTGCTGGGCATCGCTATGGGTACCAGCGAGGCGGTGGGCTTCGTGGATCCCCAGGGCCGGATCACCGGCTGGCTCAACGAGCTGGCCTTCGTCCCCGTGGACGCGGCTCCCGGCGCCATGCAGGACGAGTGGAGCGGGGATATCGGCTGCGGAGTCAAGTATTTCTCCCAGGACGCGGTTATCAAGCTGGCTCCCGCCGCCGGGATCGCGCTCGACGAGGCCCTCTCCCCCGCCGAGAAGCTGAAGGCGGTCCAGGCCCTTATGGCGGAGGACGACCCCAGGGCCGCGGATATCTATGACTCCATCGGCGTCTACCTGGCTCACGCCTTGGCGCTGTACTTCGACCTGTACCGCTTCCACCATGTGCTGCTGCTGGGCCGGGTCATGTCCGGGAAGGGCGGGGACCGGATCCTCGCCGCCTGCAGGGATGTGCTGGCCGACGAGTACCCGGAGATCGCCGAGCAGATTAACCCCACCCTGCCCGATGAGAAGTTCCGCCGGGTGGGACAGTCCGCCGCCGCGGCGTCGCTGCCGGAGATCGCCCGGTAAGGGCGGCAGGGCAGCACCCTGGCCCCGCCGGAGGAAGTTTTCCTCCAGCGGGGCCGCTTTCTGCAGGCGGTACAGGGCAAAATGGTGTAGATTTATCTGCGGAAGTGTGCTATACTCCAGACAGCGGCCGCAGAGGGTTCTCTTTTGCTTTTTTGGGGAAAAGTCTGCGGAAGCGGGAAAATATACGGGATAAAAGAAGGTGAACAGTATGATTCAGTCAGTGGCGCGTGCAGTGGACATCCTGCGCTGCTTTGAGGAGGCGGAAACGCTGGGGATATCGGAGATTGCCACGAAAATGCAGCTCAACAAGTCCACAACCTTCGGCCTGGTGACGACCCTGGCGGCCACCGGTCTTCTGGAGCAGGAGGCAGAAACCAGCCGGTACCGCCTGGGCTTGGAGCTCTTCCGCCTGGGGAACCGGGTGAGCCCGGGGCTGCGCCGCCTGGTCAGCCAGGAGTTGGATGGCCTTTTGGCAGTGGTGGAGGAGACCGTCAATTATGTACAGCCGGAAGGCGGAAATGTGGTCTACCTGGTGAAGAAGGAGAGTCCGCACTCCATGCGCATCTGCACACAGATCGGCCAGCGGCTGCCGATGTACTGCACGGCGGTGGGCAAGGCGATTCTGGCCTTTACGCCGGAGCCGGAGCGAAGCCGGATTACCGGTGGGTTTGACTACAAGGCGTTTACAAAAAATACGGTTTCCAGTGAATCGGCGCTTTTACAGGACCTGGCACAGATCGGCCGGGATGGGTACGCTGTGGAGCGTGAGGAGCTGGAATACGGACTTGTCTGTGTGGCGGCGCCGATACTGGATATCACGGGCCGTGCAGTCGCTGCCGTCAGCTGCTCCGGCCCCGTGGGCAGGATGACCGACGTGAAGATCCAGCAGTGCCGGGCCGCCCTGCTCCAGTATTCCAGACGTCTCTCGGGGGTAGAGCTTCATCTGTGAAAAGCGCCTGAAAGCAGGCGCTTTTTTTGGGCAGTCTGACAGTTTTGTCCGTCCGCACTTGACATTATTTTTGCCGACACAATCGGGATGTTCCAGGCGCTTACGCCTAAGTTTATCACAAAGTACGCGAATATCGCACCTATTATCATTGATGGACCAACCTGTTGGCCATCGTTCTGATCTCTCCCATGGCATTTAAGATCTTCCAGGACTATGAGAAGCAGCGAAGGGCGGGCCTCGATCCCATTTTTGACCCCGCTACGGTGGGTATTGAGGACCCCAACGGCGTTTGGACCGAGTGGGTAGAGAAAAAGAAGCGCCGGGGCGACTATCAAAACAGCCAACTGGGTTATCGGCCGGAGAAATAGGAAAAAAGCGTTGACAGCACTTCCCATACTTGCTATGATGAAAAGCGGTCCCGCCGAAATTGATTTTTCGGAGACGGGACCGCTTTCCTGCTCGTTTTTGGGAATCGTATACCATATAATAATGACAATAAAGGAGTTTGTACAGTATGAAATATTTGCAGCAGGCCGTTATCCTGGCCGCCGTCACCTCCGCCGCGGAGCTTATCAAATACCTGCTCCCCCTGCCGGTCCCGGCCAGCATCTATGGCCTTCTCCTGCTCTTCCTGCTCCTGAAAACCGGGCTTCTGCGGCTGGAGCAGGTCGAGGACGTGGGAAACCTGCTGCTGGAGCTGATGCCGCTGCTGCTGGTCCCCGCCTCGGTCAGTGTCCTGGCGGACCTGGAGACGGTCCGGACCATGCTGGCGCCGCTGCTGCTGGCGGGGTTTTTGGGGACGGCCCTGGTCATGCTGACCGCCGGACGGACGGCCCAGCGGATCATCCGGTCCAGGAGGGGAGGGCGCGGAAATGAGTGATTTCTTCTCATCGTCCGCCTATCTCGGTCTTCTGCTGACCCTGGGGACCTTTCAGTTGGCCCGGACCGTCAACCGGAGGGCCGGCCGGGAGCTGTGCAGTCCTCTGCTGTTCGCCACGATCCTGTGCTGTTTGTTCCTGTTGGGGTTCGGCGTTGATTACCAGGCCTACTACGACAGCGGCGCCGGGCTGCTGGACGCCCTCCTGACGCCGGCCACCATCTGCCTGGCCATCCCCCTCTACCGACAGTTCCGCCTGCTGAAGGAGAACGCCTTTGCGGCCCTGGCCGGGTGCGCCGCGGGGGTGCTGACCCATATGCTGCTGTGCGTCCTGCTGCTGGCGGTGTTCCGCCTGGAGGGGGCGGAGTATATCACCCTGCTGCCCAAGTCCATCACCACCGCCATCGGCAAGAGCCTCAGCGCCGAGCTGGGGGGCTACCCGGCGGTAACCATGGCCGCGATCATGGTCACGGGGCTCTTCGGCGCGACGGCGGCCCCCGGACTGCTCCGGCTGTTCCGGGTGACGGAGCCCCTGGCCCAGGGGCTGGCTATCGGCACGGCGTCCCACGCGGCGGGGACCTCCCAGGCCGTCCAGCTGGGGGACGTCCAGGGGGCGGCCAGCAGTTTGGCCATCGTTGTCACCGGGCTTCTGACCATCCTGGCCGCGCCGCTGTTCGCCCAGGTGCTGGGCATCGTCTCCTAGGGCCTTCGGGGCGCTGGAAGCGCCTGCCGGAGATGTAAAAATTTTGTTTTGGATGTCCCCAAAAGACTCGGTTTCGACATAATAGACAATGAGCGGACTAAAACCACAGGCGAAAAACGCCGGTGAAAGGAGTTTACAGAGTCGTGAGCGACAAAACAGATTTTATGGAACTGGCGCCGGGCGAAACGGAGCTGCGGCGGGTTAAGGGGGACTGCTGGGGCACCCCCGGCCGCACCGGGCGGCAGATTTCCGGGACCTTCATCTTTACGGACCGGCGGCTCCTGTTCCAGGGCGGCGGCCTGATCGCGTCCATGCGCCCGGCCTTCTCCCTGCCCTATGGGGAGGTGACCCGCATCGAGAACTGCACGGTGGGGCTCTTTATCCCCACCGGCATCCGCCTCTATGCCAGGGGCGGCGGGTTCTATACCATTTCCGTAATGAAGCGCAAGGAGATCGCGGCGTTTCTCCAGGAGAAAATCCAGCAGTAAGCCCTGATACAGCGCGTATTCTGCTCCGACTTGGCGGGAGGTGAGGCAATGGAGGACCGCGAGGGCTGGGAGGCGCCGGTGGAACAACTGTATAAGGAGATGTATCCGGCGCTTCATACCTACGCCCTGCGGATCCTGGAGGACCCCGCCCTGGCGGAGGAGGCCATCCAGGACGCCTTCTGCATCGCCTGCGCCAAGCGGGAGCAGTTCCTTTCCAGTGCGAACCCCCACGGCTGGATCATGTGTACCCTGAAATTTGTCATGCGGAATATGCTCCGCACTCAGGCGAAGCTGAAAAGCCTTCTCCAGTCCCTGGACGATGAGGAGGGCGTCTGCGCCGGGCCTCAGGAGATGGCCAGTGTGGACGTCCTGTTCGGCGATGTGTCGGACAGCGAGGACTTCCAGCTGCTCAAACGCATCGCCCTGGACCGCTGCACCATGCTGGAGGTGGCACAGGACCTGGGCATCTCCGTGGAGACCTGCAAGAAGCGGGTCCAGCGGGCCCGGAAGCGTCTGCAGCAGAAGCTGGCCCGGTAGGCCGCAAATCCGCGGGAAAGGAGGGATGCGCGTGGAGGACCCCACAGGAGCGAAGGGCTCCGGATATGAGCGAATGACTACAGCGGAGCTGGAGGAGCTGCTCCTCCGGGATTTTTACGGGGAGGAGAGCGGCGGCGGGGACGGCCTCTTCTCCGCGGCGGCGGAGCTGGCCCGGCGGGAGCCCTCCTCCGGGAACGCCGGACAGGCGTGGGAGACGTTCCGGGAGAAGTACCTCCCCTTCCGGGGGGACGGCAGCTCCCTCTACGAGGACGCCGAGCCGCCCGACGGCTCGGACGCGGCTGTCAAGCCGCGTCACTCCGACTTCCCGTCCGGACGGCGTCAGATGTCTTTCAGGCGCGGGCTGGGCCGGGTTGCGGCAGTCCTCCTTCTGGCAGCGCTTTTAGGCGGCGGGCTGGTGCTGTCGGTGGACCGGGAGGCCCGAGCGGCCTTTGCCGGCTGGGTGCGGGAGTTTTGTGAGGACTTTCTGCTCTACCGCTATGACAGCGGGGAGGAGGATGCCTCCGCCGGCGGGGAGGGGCCGCTGTTCTGCGGTCCCGCCTGGCTGCCGGAGGGCTACCGGCTCCAGAACATCACGGAGACGGACGGCATTTTGATGGCCTATGCCGATGAGGAGGGGCGGGGGATCATCTTCCACTGCCTGCCCTCCGACGGCTCGGCGCTGTCCATCTATGATACAGACCCCCAGCCGGTGTCCGTCCGGGGAAGGCCGGCGGACCTCTATCCCGCCCGGCGGGAGGGCGGCGTCAGCGGCTTGATTTGGGAGGACGGGGAGCTGGGCGGCCTCCTCTGGCTCACCGGCCCCCTCTCGGAGGAGGAGCTGCTGCGGGTGGCGGAGAGCGTGCGGGCCCTGCCCCGCCAGCCGCCGCCCAACCGGCCGTCGTGGTTCCCGGAGGGGTATACGGAGTTCATCAGCGCCGGCGGCACCGCCAGCATTATCCTCGGACTGGAGAACGGAGAGGGGCAGCTCTGGTTCCGCTACGCCTGGGCAGGGGAACAGGAGGCGCTCCTGGAGGAGCTGGAAGAGGCCGCGGCGGGCCTGGAGGCCCGGGAGGTGCGGCTGGGCGGGAGTGCCGCCCGGCTCCTCCGCGCCGGGGACGGGACCGGCCACCTGACCTGGTCCGGCGGGGCCGGCGAGCTCTACTGGATCTATGGCCCGGTCTCCGATGAGGAGCTGCTGCGGATGGCGGAGAGCGTCCGGATGGAGCCTTAAAGTCAATAGAAGCGCCTCCCGGCCCAACCGGCCGGGAGGGCCGCCGGTTCTTTTGTATGCGAAATATAATTTTTGTCCAGATTTGACGGAAAACAGGAAGGAGAAGGGACTCGGATGGAAGAAGAGAGAACGCGGAAGGAAAACATAGTGGCCGGTGTGGTGGGGGCCTTTCTGGGGTCCCTCATCGGCGTGGTCTGCACGGTGGTCATCGGGCAGCTGGGGTATGTGGCCGCCATCTCGGGCCTTATCATGGCGGTGTGCGCCCTGAAGGGCTATGAGCTGCTGGGGGGCACACTGAGCAAGAAGGGGGTGGCGGTCTCGGCGGTGCTGATTCTGGCCATGACCTGGTTTGCCCACCGGCTGAGCTGGGCCGTGGCCCTGGCCATCGCACTGGAGCAGGAGCTGACAATCCTGGAGAGCTTCCGGGCTATCCCCTATATGCTGGAGAGCGGCATCCTGGAGAGCCGCCCCTACTGGGGGGACCTGGTGATGCTCTACCTCTTTACCCTGCTGGGCGCGGTGCCCACGATCATCAACGGCTTGAAAAACACCGCCATGCCGGAGGCTCCCCGGACTGCCGGAGGCCCGGCCCAGGCCCCGGAGACGGAGGCCGTCTTCTGCTCCGCCAGAAGGGAGTGGACCCGGCCCCTGCGCTTTGGCGCCAGCCTGTCTATGGTCCCCGGGCTGGTGCTGGGCGTGATCGCGATCATCGCGGCGGCGCAGATGGGGGCCCCGATTTCCGTCTCCATGGCGGGGCTGGGGTGCATCGTCAGCAGCTTTGTGATGATATTCTGCGCCCTGCCCATGATGCAGGCCAACCAGGCGGAGAGCTATCTCTATGTCCGGGCGGCGGGGACCCTGTGGCGGGTCAATCTGGCGATGCTGAACAATATGGACACCTACCGCTTCGCCAACAAGCTGGTCACGCTGACAGGGATGTGCTGGGACAGCCTGTCCATGGAGGAGCAGGAGCGGGCCAGGGCCTCCGTCCTGCGGGCCGTCTCCCTCCTCAACGGCGGGCAGGTGATGCCGGGCAGCGCATTGAGCCGCGCGGTGCTGCCCCTGACGGACTACCAGTTTGAGAGGGAGACCGACTGGGGCTGGAGAGGGACCTATGCCCTCCGGAACGGGAGGCGGAAGAGAATCACCATCCCCAAATGCTATCCCGGCTTCGCCCCCGCCCCCGGCCTGGAGCCCTGCCAGGAGCCTGCGCCCTTCCAGTGGAGGCGGATCGCCCTGGGGCTGGTCCTGGCCGCGGCTCTGGGGGCTGTGGGCTATATTGGCGGGAGCGCCCTGGAGGGGAAGCTCTACGGCAGCCCCTCCGGCGGGAAGACAGCCTCCGGAAATGAGCTGACGGGGCAGGCGCCGGGGTCCACCCTTACTTATGAGATAAACGGCGTCAGCTGCGAGATTGACAGTACCTTTGAGATGAGGTCCGCCGATACCTTCCAGGACCCGGACACGCTGACGGAGTACACCCTGAGCGTCCAGACCGGCATGGACGAGGACGCGGCCGTCGAGCGCCTGCTCCAGCCCATCAGCGACTACCGGATGAGCAGCAGCTTCCAGGGCTTCTCCTTCGCCCATGCGGACGAGGAGGACACCCTGGTACCCCTGACGGCGGCGGACGGCATGGTCTGGCAGTATGAGATTCTTACCGTGCGCTTCACCACCGGCGCGGCGGTCCACGAGGCCGTGGCCCTGGCCAATGACGGCGTTCTGGTGGAGGTGCAGGTCAATCAAACAAAAACGGACGGCGAGGACGAGGTGAAGGGCACGATCCTGTACATCCTGGAGAGCCTGCGCCGCACCGGCTCCTCCCAGGTGGAGATCACCGGGCCTGCCCAGGTGGAGATCACGGAGGAGAACTATCAGTCCCTGTTCCACCTGGGGACGGAGTGGGGCTGGAGCCATACCGCCGTGGGCTACATCAGGGTCCCCGCGGAGATGTTCGGCTATGACGCCTTTGTGGACGCCCACGTGCCCTACAGCGATAGGCCGGAGTACCTGGAGGACGGTACGGTCCTCCGCGCCGCCGCCCACGGGATGGAGGTCAGCGTGACCATTACGCCCTCGGCGGGGGACGCGAGGGACGTGGTGGAGGCTGCTTACGAGGAGATGGCGGCCTCCGGCCTGGAGATTGTCGCGGAGGGCGTCACCGAGACCTTCTTCCTGGAGGAGGAGGACGTGGCCGCCAAGCAGGCGGCCTACTGGGAGGACGGCCAGAGCAGGGCCCGCATCGCGATCCTGTACGCGGACTGCAAGCAGGACGGCTTCTATTTGTCTGCGAGGATCACTTATTTTTTGGAGCAGCTGGACGATACATATCCGGAGCTGCTTGCGGAGCTCTGTGATGCCTATGCCATCAATCTTCCGGAGGTGGAGCCTATGGAGTTGTCCTGAGCACGGCAGCGTCAGACAGAGACAGAGAACCTGCAACAAATATAATAAACCTGAAAGAGGAAAATGAATATGAAAAAGTATATCATGCTGCTTCTGGCAGCGGCACTGTGCCTTGCCCTGGCCGCCTGCGGGGCCAAGGAGGAGAAGCTCTCCGACGAGGAGGTGGTCAACACCCTCCTCCAGGCCTATCAGCAGGGGGACTATGAGGCCATCAAGCCCTACATATCCGAGGACAACCCCCTCCACGTCTTCTTCGGCGGCATGGACAGCGAGGTCGGCGGGGAGATGGCTCCGGTCTACCAGGCCTTTCATGAGAAGACGAAGGCCGTGACCTGGACCGCCAAGGCTGTGGAGGGCAAGGAGGCCTGGGGAACCGTGGAGCTGGAGCTCACCATCCCCAACTACTATGAGGCCGTCAAGGCGGCCATGGCGGCGGCCATCGAGGAGGACACCAACACAGGCAGCGGCGCGTTCCACGATATGCCCGGCTGGCTGCTGAAGGCCCTGGACGGAGAGGTGGAGATGGTCCACGAGACCTATGAGGTCAATGTGGGCAACCGGGACGGGGAGATGGTTATGGACACCAACACCAACCGGAATTTCTTCATCCTTCTGTGCGGCGGCCTGCGGGAGTACCTGGACGCCACTATGACCACCTGCACCTTCCTGGACGGCACCACCTGGGAGCTGGCGGCCAAGGGGGATGAGATCGTGGGGCTGGTTGAGCAGGAGAGCGTTTCCGGCGCCAGCGAGTACGCCCAGGAGGATCTGGAGCTGTCTATCCAGATGTATGAGGATTCCTACGCGTCCATGGAGGGCGTCTGGGCCCACGGCGAGGTCCAGGACGACCTGCTCATCAGCCGGTTGGGGGTGGACCTGGGAACGGCCAGCTCCTACAACCTGATGCAGATCGGCCTCACCGACAGCATCGTCACCTCCAGCAGCTGGCTGAGCCTGGAGAGCACCATCAGCGGCTTCACCCGGGACGGGGCGAGCTGCGTGACGGAGACCTTCAAGCCGGAGCAGCCGGCGGAATAAAGGAAACAGACATATAAGCATAACAGGAGGACAGAGCAATGAACAATTTTATGGGCAAAATCAGCAGGGCGGGGCTCATCCTGGCCATCATCGGAGGAGTGCTGCTGTGGTTCGCCCTGGGGGATGCCATTATCTCCTTCAAGCCCGCCAGGAGCTTTGACGATGTGCTGGAGGACGGCCTGAAGGCCGGGGACCATGTCTCGGGCCGCGTCCCCTACCTGCTGGATTACTTCGGCAGCCTCCAGACCTGGACCGAAAACAGCGCCAACAACTCCAGGACGCCGGCCAAGACCAGCGCGCGCTATTATGTCCTGCCCGCCGGGGAGAACTACGCGGGCCTGCGGGTGGGGACCCAGAATATCCCCGCAGCCGGCAACTTGGTGGATGAGACCTACGGCTACCTCGCCGGCGCCGGCGAGCCCACGACCGTCCTGGAGATCGACGCCCGGGTGGTGGAGATGGAGGAGGAGCTGGTGGAGCTGTTCCGAGACGAGATGAAGGAGTACTACGACTATACCGACCAGGAGCTGGAGAGCATGGGCACGCCGCTGATGGTGGAGCCCAGGGCCTTTACCGCGGTGCGTGTCATCTGCGGCCTGGGGCTTGCTTTCCTCCTGCTGGGGATTCTCCTGCTGGTGCGGCGGTGGAGGAAGATCAGCGCCGCCTACCGCCAGGCCCAGGCCGCTTACGACCCCGAGCTGGGCTGAGCGGAGACGGGAGGGAAACAGATTGCCAAAGCAATGCGTTGTAACGGATATCGAGCCGCAGACAGCCTCCGGCCGGGGGGCCGGGCAGGGGCGGGGGAGCTTCCTCTTTGCCGCTGAAACGGACCGGCGGCGGGTAGGGCTGGATATGCTCATCCGTCTGGCGGAGTCCGCCTTTGCCGTGGCGCTCTTTGCCGTCCGGGATACCGGGAGCAGCCGGACGTCCATGCTGTGGCTGGCGGCGGCCCTTTTTGCCGTGTACACCCTCTGGCCGCTGCTGCACATGGGGGACCGGATGGAGCTCTACCAGAACGGCATCCTCTGCCAGGGGATGTTCTATCCCATCGGGCGGGAGACCCGGATCGCGTGGGTGGGAAGCCGGCCGGGGCTGAGCTTCCTGCCGTCTACCTACCTGGATGTCAGCGGCTGCGGACAGCGTATCGACGTGTCCTTCATGAAGGATGCACGGAAGCTGTTCAACCGGGCCTATGGCTTTGCGGCCTATTAAAAGGAGGAAAACCAGTGACAAAGGAACAAATTATACTCCTTGTTATCTTGATCGTGGGGATTACCATCTTTGTTCTCATCAAGGAGCACATCAACGAGAAGAAGGCCAGGACCGGAGAGGACCTGGCGAAGGTCCGGGCGGTGCTCTCCCGCCTGCTGCCGGACAGCACCAGCTACACTACGGCCTACGCCTTTTACAAATGGAGCAAGTACCAGGGCCGGAGCAAAAAGACCTGGTATTACCACTACGCCATTGCCTTCCGCCCCGGGGAGCTGTTCGTGGCGCCCATCCAGTACGCCGGCGGCGAGGTCAGCGCCCAGAGCCGGGGCGTGCTGCTGACGCCGGAGAATGTGGGAAGGGTGGAGTACGACGGCGCGGGACCGGTGATCTTCGGTAAGGACGGACAGGAGATCTGCCACTTCCGGGTCCTGGCTATGTATACCAACCAGGACCGGTACGAGCCCTTCAACATCGCCCAGGGGGAGGAGTCCAAAGCCTTCGACGATTTCCTCAAGGACTTCACCCAGAGGGTGGGCGGCTGAGCGCCCCAGGGGGGGCCGGCCCTTGCAAATTTGAATATTCCTGTAAAAACGTGAGGAGCCGCCTCGTGCAGGGGCGGGAGCCGGGATTTGTCCGGTTCCCGCCCCTGCCCGCAGGCGGCTTCTTCGGAAAAATCTGTCCGGATCGGGAAAGTCCTGTTGACATGAGGTGTTTTTTAACATATAATGTAGTTACATTATAACTAAGGGGTATTTGCCGGATATGCCCTCGGCGTTCCGCAGACCGCCTCCGGCAGAGAAAAACGGAAGGAATGGGGCCTGCGTGGAAGCCGCCTATGGAGGCGGTTGTGGATGCGGCTCCCGCCGACGACTGAAAAAAGGAGGAGATAAAAATGAACGAGATCGGAAAAATGGTCACCGGGCTCCAGCACATCGGCCTGCCCACCAACGACATGGCCGCCACGGTGAGGTTCTACCAGTCCCTGGGCTTTGAGATCGCCCACGAGACGGTGAACGGCGGGGAGAAGGTCTGCTTCCTGCGGCTGGGCAGCGTGTGCGTGGAGATCTATGAGAACGGCCAGGCTGTGGGGAAGCACGGGGCCATCAACCACATCTGCCTGGACGTGGAGGACGTGGAGGCCGCGTGGAACGCTGTCCGAGACGCCGGGTACCAGCCCCTGGAGAGTGAGATCCAGGCCCTGCCCTTCTGGGACAGAGGGGTGCGCTTCTTCAATATCCTGGGGCCCAACGGGGAGAAGCTGGAGTTCGGCCAGATCCTGTAAGACCTGATTTCCCCGTGAAATCCAACAGTTTATTTGCCTGGTTTTTGGCATTTTTGGAGAAAACCCAAAAGGCTCTTGCAAATTGACTGGAATTATACTAAACTGAGATAAATGTTATAACATAGTGTTTTGTGCTTCATTACGCTCTGCGGAGAGGAGAAAGCCCATGCTTCAGGAAAAGGTCTTGGATAAGAATACGCCCATTCCCCTGTATTTTCAGCTGGAGAAGCTGATTATGGAGGAGATTGAGAACGGCGCTTACCCCGTGGGCAGCATGATCCCCACGGAGAAGGAGCTCAGCCAGATGTTCGGCATCAGCCGCACCACCGTGCGGCAGGCCATCGCGGACCTGGTGCGAAAGGAGCAGCTCTACCGCATCAAGAGCAAGGGCACCTTCGTGGCCCGGCCCAAGATCAGCCAGGGCTTCATCCAGTCTATCCAGTCCTTCGACGACGATGTGCGCAGCGAGGGGCGCAACCCCAGCACCCAGGTGCTGGACCTGCGGGAGCTGGAGCTGCCGGAGGAGGTGGCCTTCCAGTTGGGGGTGCCTGCCGGGACCAGGGCGGTGTACCTCTACCGGCGGCGCTGCGCCGACGGGGAGCCCATCGTGCGGGTGGAGACCTATCTGCCCTATGAGCTGTGCAGCTTCACCCTGACCCACGACTTTGCCACAGAGTCCCTCTACCAGGTGCTCTCGGAGCGGGAGGAGACGGACGTTACCCACGTCACCCGCACCTGCGAGGCCCGGCTGGCTACCGCCGAGGACGTGGCGGTGCTGAATATGAAGCGGGGCCGTCCCATCCACTACTTTATCTCCCAGGGCAGGAATCGGGAGGGACGGCTCATTGAGTACTCCATTGCCCGGTACCGGGGCGACCAGAGCACGTTCCGGGTGGAGCTTCACAAGGAGGCGCGCCCCGCCTCCTACTGAATGGGGCAGTTTGACAAGGACCCGGCACAGCCGGGTCCGGCTTTATAGACATAATGTCATGACATAGCAATAAAGCGATGTCATGAGATTGATAGGAGGTGACAGGATGGAACAGATACAGAGCGTGTGCGGGTCCGTCAGCCCGGACGCGCTGGGGCACTGCCAGATCCATGAGCACATCTTCCTTCGCCCCACCCCCATGGCGGAGCGGAACCTCGCCCTCCGGTTTGACGACCTCCGGCGGTCCCTGGAGGAGCTGGAGAGGTACCGGGCTGCTGGGGGGACGTCCCTGGCGGACGCCCAGCCGGTGGCGGCGGGGCGGGACGGCGCGGCGCTGGAGCGGCTGAGCCGGGAGAGCGGCGTGGCGGTGATCGCCTCCACGGGGTACCACCTGCTGGACTTCTACCGGTCGGACTGCTGGGTCCACCGGCTGGACGAGGCGGGGTTCTATGCGCTCTGCCGGAGCGAGCTGGAGGATGGCCTCCTGCCCTGGGAGCCGGACCCGGCCCGGAGGCCGGAGAAGGCTCTGCTCATCCGGGCGGGGCTGGTGAAGGCGGCGATCCCGGCCCAGGGCCCGGCGGGGCGGTACGAGGTGCTGCTGCGGGCAGCGTCCCGGGCGGCGGCGGACACCGGCGTGCCCCTGATGCTCCACACGGAGCGGGGGGAGCGCGCGTTGGAGGCCCTGGCGATCTGTTTTGACGCCGGGATGAGGCCGGAGAAGATCGTGGTCTGCCACGCGGACCGGCAGGCCGGGGACTGGAGTGTGCATGACGGCATTGCCTCGGCGGGGGTATACCTGGACTATGACACGGTGGGCCGGTTCAAGTACCACTCCGACGAGGAGGAGATTGCCCTCCTGCGCCACGGTCTGGAGGCCGGCTATGGGGACCGGATCCTGCTGGCCCTGGACACCACCGCCCAGCGGCTGACCGCCTACGGCGGGGCGCTGGGCCTGGATTACTTGTTAAACAGCTTCCTCCCCCGGCTGCGGCGGGAGGGGGCGCCGGAGGAGGCTGTGGACGGCTTCTGCCGGGCAAACTGCCGGCGGCTTTTCGCCGGATAACCGACAATCAATAGAAGATAAGAAAGGGTGTTGATTATGACAAGACTGCCGGAAAAAGCGGCTCGTCCCACCATGTACTTTGTGGGCGTGACCACTGGAAGCTCCTCTATTATGAAGGTGTTCCCCGTCTGGGCAAAGGAGCTGGGCCTGGACGCCGTGATTAAGGGGATTGATATGCCCATCCACGCCCCGGCGGAGGAGTACCGCCGGGTGGTGGAGTTCATCCGGGACGACCCCCTGTCCCTGGGGGCCCTGGTGACCACCCACAAGATTGACATGTACAACGCGGCCTCGGACCTCTTTGACTATCTGGACCCCTACGCCCAGCGGTTCGGGGAGCTCTCCTCTATCTCCAAGAAGGACGGGAAGCTCTGCGCCCACGCCAAGGACCCCATCTCCAGCGGCCTGGCTCTGGACAGCTTTGTGCCGAAGGACCACTGGATTAAAACCGGGGCCCAGGCCTGCGTGCTGGGGGCCGGGGGATCGGCCCTGTCCATCTCCGCGTACTTAGGCAATGAGGAGCGCCACGGGGCCGACGTGCCCAGCCGCATCCATCTGGATAACCGCTCCGCCCCCCGTCTGGCGGAGGCCGTGCGGGTGCTGGAGTATTTGAACGTACCTATGAGCTACCATATGTGCAGGGAGCCTGTACTGAACGATAAGATCGTGGAGTCCCTGCCCGCCGGGAGCCTGGTCATCAACGCCACGGGCCTGGGCAAGGACCGGCCCGGCTCGCCCCTCACCGACGCCTGCCAATTTCCGGAGAATGGCATCGTCTGGGAGCTGAACTACCGGGGAAGTCTGGAGTTTCTGCACCAGGCAGAGGACCAGAGGGCGGGCAAAAACCTGACTATCGAGGACGGCTGGACCTACTTCATCCACGGCTGGACCCAGGTCATCGCCGAGGTGTTCCATATCGACATCACCGGGGACCGGCTCGCCGCCTGCGACCGGATTGCCCGGGAAATGCGCTGAGGGAGGGGAGGAGAAGCCATGAAGGTTCTGACGACGCCCCGCTCCTACGGCAAGGCCGACCCCGCCGTCTTCGGGATGCTGGAGGGGGCCGGGCTGGAGGTGATCCGCAACACCACCGGAGGCATTTTGGGCAAAGCGGACATGAAACGCTTGCTGGCGGACTGCGAAGGTGTTATTGTGGGGGTGGACCCCCTGGACGCCGAGGTCATCGCCGCCGCCCCCAGGCTCAAGGCCATCGCCAAGTACGGCGTGGGCGTGGACAACATAGACCTGGAGGCCGCGAAGGCCCGGGATATCAAGGTCTCCCGCACCGTGGGGGCCAACGCCGAGGCCGTGGCCGATTACGCCGTGACCCTGATGCTCACGGTGGCCCGGCGGGCGGCGGCGGTCGACGCCCGGTGCCGGAAGGGGGACTGGAAGAAAATCACCACCCGGGATATCAGCGGCGGCACCCTGGGCCTGCTGGGACTGGGGGCCATCGGAAAGCTGGTGGCGAAGCGGGCCCAGGGCTTCGGCATGACCGTGCTGGCCTACGACCCCTTCTGGAACGAGGAGTACGCCGCCGCCAACCACATCGTAAAGGCCGCTCCGGAGGAGATCTACGCCCAGGCGGACGTTATCTCCCTCCACCTGCCCCTGACGGAGGAGACCAGGGGGACTATTGGCAAAAAAGAGATTGAGATGATGAAGCCCGACGCCATCCTCATCAACACCGCCCGAGGCGGGCTCATCGACGAGGACGCCCTGCTGGACGCCCTGGAGGCGGGGCGGCTCTACGGCGCGGGCATCGACGCCTTCGCCCAGGAGCCCCCCGAGGACAAGCGGTGGTTTGCCCTGGAGAACGTGGTGCTGGGCTCCCACTGCGCCGCCTCCACCGAGGGGGCCGCGCGGAAGATGGGCCGCATGGCCACGGAGAACATCATCCGCGACCTGGGACTGTAAGACGGAAAGAAGGAGGAGGACGATATGAAATACATTCTGGCCCACGACCTGGGCACTTCCGGCAACAAGGCCACCCTCTTCAGCGAGGAGGGCCGGCTGGTCACCAGCGAGGTCCACAGCTACGACTGTCACTATTTCAACGCCAACTGGGCCGAGCAGAACCCGGAGGACTGGTGGAACGCTATCTGTGTGACCACAAAGAACCTCATTGACAAGGCGGGCATTGATGCCGGGGATATCGCCGTTGTCTCCTTCTCCGGGCAGATGATGGGCTGCCTGTGCGTGGATAGGGAGGGCAACCCCCTGCGGCCCTCCATCATCTGGGCCGACCAGCGGGCCCAGGCCCAGGCGGCGGCTATCGAGAAGGAGATTCCCCTCAGGGACTTCTACCGCATCGCCGGGCACCGCAACAGCGCCTCCTACGGCATCCAGAAGCTCATGTGGGTCCGGGACAACGAGCCGGAGGTCTACGCCAGGACCTACAAGACCCTCAACGCCAAGGACTTTATCGTCCTGCGCCTGACGGGGAAGTGGTACACCGAGCCCTCCGACGCCACCAGCAACGCCTGCATTGACCTGGAGACGCTCCAGTGGTCGGAGAAGATCGTGGCCGCCTCCGGCATCGACGGCGACAAGCTGCCGGAGATTGTCCCCTCCACCACCGTGGCCGGGGAGGTCACCAAATGGGCCGCGGAGCGGACCGGACTGAAGCCCGGCACGGCGGTGGTTATGGGCGGCGGCGACGGGCTGTGCTCCAACGTGGGGGCGGGGTCCATCAGCCCGGGCCGGACCTTCTGCTGTATCGGCTCCTCCGCCTGGGTTGCCACCACCAGCAGCAAGCCCCTCTTTGACGAGCAGATGCGGACCTTCACCTGGGCCCACATCGTCCCCGGCCTCTACTCCCCCACGGGGACCATGCAGTCCGGCGGCGGGGCTTACCAGTGGCTCAAGCAGCGCCTGGGCAAGTACGAGACCGCCGCCGCCCAGGCCGAGGGCAAGAGCCCCTATCAGCTCATCGACCAGGAGGCCGCGAAGTCCCCCGCCGGGTCCAACGGCGTCATCTTCCTGCCCTACCTGCTGGGGGAGCGGGCTCCCCGGTGGAACCCCAACGCCACCGCCGCCTGGCTGGGCCTGAAGATGGAGAACGAGCGCAGCGACATCTTCCGCTCCGTCATGGAGGGGGTGACGCTGAACCTGAATATCATTCTGGAGTCCTTCCGGAGGAGCATCCCCATTGACGAGCTGCTGATTGTGGGCGGCGGCGCCAAGGGGAAGGTCTGGTGCCAGATGCTGGCGGATGTGTTCAACGCGCGGATCAAGGTTCCCGCCCTCCTGGAGGAGGCCACCAGCATGGGCGCTGCCGTCACCGGCGGCGTGGGCGCGGGGATCTTCAAGGATTTCACCGCCATCGACCAGATGCTGGAGCTCAACCAGGAGCTGGTACCGGACCCGGCGGCCGCGGCCGCCTACGGACCGGTGAAGGAGACTTTTGAGGCGTGTTATCAGGCCCTGCTGCCCGTCTATGAGCGCATGGCCGGACAGTCTGAGAGATAAGGAGGACGGCGATGAACGCCATTGGAATGCACTACGGCTTTTGGAGCCATAATTGGGATGAAATCCAGTATGTCCCCCTGATGGAGAAGGTGGCGCGGCTGGGGTTTGACGTATGCGAGGTGGCCTCGGCGGAGTTCTGCAAATACGGCGATGAGACGCTGGGGGAGCTCAAGCGCCGGGCGGACGATCTGGGCCTGACCTTCACCTACTCCATCGGTCTGGAGAAGGAGTACGACCTGGCCAGCGACGACCCCGCCGTCCGGGACAACGGCGTCCGCCACGTGACGGAAATTCTCAAGTCCATGCCCAAGGTGGGGGCGACGATCCTCAACGGCGTCTCCTACGCCGGCTGGCAGGCCATGCCGGACCACGGCATCACCCTGGAGGAGAAGCGGCGGAAGGAGGAGCTGGCCCTTGACTCCATGCGGCGGCTCATGCCTGTGGCGGAGGACTGCGGGGTGTACTATTGCTGTGAGGTGGTCAACCGCTTCGAGCAGTACCTGCTCAACACCGCCAGGGAGGGCGCCGCCTTTGTCAAACAGCTGGAGAGCCCCAACGCAAAGGTTCTGCTGGACACCTTCCACATGAACATCGAGGAGGACGATCTGCTCCAGGCCATTCTGGAGACTGGGGATCTGCTGGGCCACTTCCATGTGGGCGAGCGCAACCGCAAGCCCCCCGGGTCCACCAACAGCCTGCCCTGGAAGGAGATGGCCGGAGCCCTCAGGCAGATCGGCTACCAGGGCGCGGTGGTCATGGAGCCCTTCGTCCTCATGGGCGGCAGCATCCCCTATGATATCAAGGTCTGGCGGGACCTCAGCGGGGGCGCCTCGGAGGCGGAGCTGGACCGCATGGCCGGCGATGCCTGCGCGTTCCTCAAGAAGCTTTTTGCGTAAACGGAAAGGAGATTCGCGATGCAGAACTCGAAGCTGTTCACCCTGCTCCCGGAGGAGCTGGTCTGTACCCCCGACGGCATGGCCATTGACAAGGACGACAACCTGATCCTCTCCTGCCCCAACTTCGCCAACATGGATATGCCCAGCTGTGTGCTGAAAATCGACAAGGACCGCAATATCCGCAAGTGGTTCGACGTGCCCAAGAACCCCTATACCGGCGAGGCCCGGTCCATGGGCATTGAGTTCGGCCCCGATGGAGACCTCTATATGGTGGACAACCCCGGCTGGACCGAGCGGCCTGATCTGGTCTATACCGGGCGGATTCTCCGCCTGCGCCTGAACGACGAGGGAGTGGTCAAGTGTACGGTGGTGGCCGACAACATGGAGCACCCCAACGGTATCCGCATCTGGGGGGACTATCTGTACGTCACCCAGAGCTGCATGAACCGGCAGAAAACGGAAAACGGCAAGCTCATGAGCTGTGTCTACCGCTTCCCCCTGGACGCCGAGGGCATCCACTGCACCAATACCCTGGCGGATCCGGACATTCTCCTGACCTTCATCACCGAGAATCCCAAGTGTCAGTACGGCGTGGACGGCATCGTCTTTGACCACCAGGGGAACCTGTATATCGGCAACTTCGGCGACGGCGCGGTCCATAAGATCACCTTCAACGCTGACGGCAGCGTGAAGGAGAACGTCATCTGGGCCAAGGACCCCGCCAACCTCAAATCCACCGACGGCATGACCATCGACCGGTACGGCAATATCTACGTGGCGGACTTCTCCGCCAACGCCATTGGCCGCATCGCCCCCGACGGCTCCGTGACACGCATGGCGGTGTCCCCGGATACCGACGGCTTCAAGGGCGAGCTGGACCAGCCCGGCGAGCCCATCGTCTGGGGAGATAAGATCATCGTCTCCTGCTTCGACCTCGTCACCGACGACGACAAGGTCAACACCGCCCACGAGATCCCCGCCACCATGGCGATGCTGGATGTAGAGCCCTGAACGAGCTTGAAAAACAAGGAGCGGCGGGATGAATTTTAAGCGAGCGGCACAAAAGGAGTCCCGCCGCTGCCAAAAGGGAAATGGACAAAAGGGCAATATGACACTGCTCTAAGAGAGTTTGGCCAGTCTTTTTACATGGCATAACAAGCGCTGTCCATTATTGTTTTGAAAGTGGCGCTGCTGGGGTGTCGGCGGCTGGGAGCAAGGCGGGATTAGCGGTTGGTTTCGCTCCTTGGCAACTCCCCGCTGTGCGGGGGCGTGGTGCAGACTATCAAACA
>JAAWHO010000136.1 GCA_022795905.1 Oscillospiraceae bacterium | reverse complement strand
GAGAGGGCCGGCCCTCTCTGCGGTATGGGAAGCCCCATACCGGCAATATGGATACGCGAATATTTTTGCTGACAAAAGAGGAAAACACGGCTCTCCGCGCTTTCCTCTTTATTTTTTGAGAGAGATAGGAGGAATTGCTGTGACAAAATTTGCGGCACAGGTGCGGGAGCTGGCGGAGCGGTTTGAGAAGGACCGCCTCGCCTGGTTCCAGCACCTGCATGAGAACCCAGAAATTGCCCTGGAGGAGGTGCAGACCACCGCCTTCATCCGGGAGAAGCTGGAGGGCATGGGCATTGAGATCCTGGAGCTGGGGCTGGAGACCGGGGTGGTGGGCCTGCTCCGGGGGACCGGGGAGGGCCCCTGCATCGGCCTGCGGGCGGATATCGACGCCCTGCGGGTAAAGGAGCAGTCCAACGGCCCCTTCCAGTCTAAGATCGAGGGCAAGATGCACGCCTGCGGCCACGACACCCACATCACCGGCCTGCTGGGCGCGGCTCAGATTCTCTCCCAGATGCGTGACCAGCTCCAGGGCAGCGTCAAGTTCCTCTTCCAGCCGGCGGAGGAGATCAACGTGGGGGCCAAAAAATTCATCGCCGCCGGGGCCCTGGAGAACCCCAGGGTGGACGCCCTCTTCGGTGCCCACAACCAGCCCCTGCTCCCCACCGGCTCCGTGGCGGTCATCGACGGCCCCATTATGGCCGGCGTCACCCGCATTGACATCCGCATCAAGGGCCGGGGCGGCCACGGCGGCATCCCCCAGGGGAACATCGACCCCGTTGTCTGCGCCGCCGCCGTCATCCAGGGGGCCCAGACCATTGTCAGCCGGAATGTGAGCCCTGTGGACTCGGCTGTGGTGTCCATCTGCCACCTCCTGGCCGGCAGTACCGACGCCAACAACGTCATCCCCGATGAGGTGACAATGGCAGGAACCGTCCGCTTCTACCGTCCGGAGACGGAGGCCCTCATTGAAAAGCGGCTGCGGGAGCTGGTGGAGACCATCGCCAAGGCCTACGGCTGCACCGGGGAGCTGACCTTCTTCCACATGATCGACACCACCCTCAACAGCCACGACCTGGCGGGGATCGCCGCCGCGGCTGTGGAGGCGGCGGGAGCCCAGACCGCCTCCGCCGAGCCCTCTACCGGCGGCGAGGACTTCTCCGACTACCTGCCCCATGTCCCCGGGTTCTTCTACTGGTTCGGCTCCCGGAACGAGGAAAAGGGGTGTACCTGGGCCTGGCACAACCCCCACTTCCGGGCCGACGAGGACTCCATCTCCGTGGCCGCCCGGCTCTACGCCAACACCGCCCTTGAGGCTATTCAAGCGCTGAAGAACTGACCCTGGCGGGAGGTCCCGCCTTGATGCCTCCCGCAAGGGAGAGAAAAAGGAGAGAGTACATATGTCAAAGGTCCAAAAGCTGCTCAAGAACTGGCCGCTGCATCTGGCGATGCTGGCCATCGTGGTGGTGTTCGAGGCCATCAACACCATCACCATCCCCACCCCCATCGGCGGCATTTCCCTGCTGCCCATGCTCTTTGCCATGGTGGCCGGCCTGGTCCTGTTCCTCATCAAGCCCCTCAAGTGCATCAAGGAGGAGCAGTCCCACCTGAGCGGCGACTTCGTCATGATCGGCATCGGCTTCCTGCTGGCCAAGGTGGCGGTGAATACCGGCATCCAGCTGGAGAACGTGCTCAAGGCCGGCCCCGCCCTGATCCTTCAGGAGCTGGGCAACCTGGGCACCATCCTGCTGGCCCTGCCCCTGGCCCTGCTGCTGGGCTTCGGCCGTGAGGCGGTGGGCATGACCCACTCCATCTCCCGCGAGCCCAACGTGGCCTACATCGCCACCAAGTACGGCTCCGAGTCCGCCGAGTTCCGGGGCGTCATGGTTACCTACATTGTCGGCACCCTTCTGGGAACCATCTTCATGGGCCTGATGGCCAGCGTCCTGGGCGGGCTGGGCATCCTGCACCCCTACTCCCTGGCTATGGCCTGCGGCGTGGGCTCCGGCAGCATGATGGCGGCGTCCTCCGCCTCGCTAACCGCGGCCTTCCCGGAGATGGCGGAGCAGATCTCCGCCTACGCCGGCACCAGCAACGTTCTCTCCAACGCCGACGGCGTTGTCATGACGGTCATCCTGGGCGTGCCCATGTGCAACTGGATGTATAACAAGCTCTATCCCGCCATTGGCCGGGGCAAAAAAGAGAAGAAGGCGTAAGGAAAGGAGCGGGAGAACATGAAAAAGATAACTGGCGAAAAGCTGACCGAATATGTGCTGATTCTCACCATCAGCGGCGTGCTGATTCTTATCGGCAACATGATCAACACCATTACTGACAAGAACCCGGATACCTTCGTCTCCGTTCTGACGGGCATCCCCGGCGTGCTGATCCTGCTGGCTATCGCGCTGGCCGGTTCGATTCTGGGCGCCGTCATCCCTAAGATTCCCACCGCTATCTGGATCACCCTCATCGGCGTGCTGGTGGCGATGCCCTATAACACCGTCACCGCTCCCTTCGTGGTAGCGGAGGTCAACAAGATCGGCATTCTGCCCACCTGCACCCCCATTCTGGCCTATGCCGGCGTCTCGATCGGCAAGGACTGGACCGAGTTTAAGAGGATCGGCTGGCGGGGGATCGTCGTGGCGCTGTTCGTCATGGTCGGCACCTATGTGGGCTCCGCCCTTATCGCCCAGGCAATCCTGGCCGCTCAGGGCATCATCTGATAATCTATCCGGCTTCACAGAACCAGGGCCGCCCGGCGTATGCCGGGCGGCCCGCTGTCCGCAATTTTGAAACCGCTATAATAGTACGATAGTTTTTTCGGCTTTGTCATTGGGTCACTTGAATTTATTAAGTTTATAATCTTGCACACTTATGGCAGAAATTGTGAATATGCTGCCCAAAAAAACCAATACAATTTTAGATACAGCAAGCCAGCCCGGAATATGAAACGCTGGGTCTAATGTTCCAATGGTCAACGGAAATTGAGAGAAAAAGCCGCTCAATGAAAAACCGATTGCCGGGGGCAGGGGCAACACGGTCAATAAAATCACTGCCGCCATAAGAGCGTAAATCAGAACATAACTGAAGCGGGTCAGCATCAGGCCCGCCCCCAGGCAGAAAATAATCGGCGGAATCAGAGTCAACAGCGCAGGCAGAACCAGCTCCCCATAATTCATCCATCCAAACAGCGACACATAGAATCCGACCGCCAGGGCTGCGGCGCATAGGCAGAGGACAAGGGTCGCTGTCAGCACCGCTCCGCACCGCAGGGCCGCATACCGCCGCTGCCTGACCGGGGTGGCCCGGGTCAAGGGCCGGAGCAGACGCTCCTCTTTGGAGAAGAAGAACGCAAGGAAAAACAATTCTCCCAGGCAGACCAGCGGCAGAACTTGGCTGAGATAGTATCCAAAGCTCCATGGGGAAAAAGGCGCCGTGTGCGCCACGCCCCGGACCACAGAGCCAGTCAGCGTCAGCCAGCCATAGCCCAGGGACACCAGCAGAATACCGAAAAACAGCCTGTTCCACAGCAAACGCCGCAGCTCATATCGAAATATCTTATTCAAGGTTTAAGTCCTCCTCTGTCAGATGGCAGGCATCCAAAAACTCCTGATAAGTCAGATAGGGATATTCCGGGTTCAGTTCCCGGCTAAAGAGACCTTTCAAAATCTCGTCCATAGCCTCCTCCCCGCCCACCAGTTGTTCGGCCTTCCAGATTTTCAAGGGCATTTCGTTGTATTGCCGCATTCCTCGCAGGCTGTTGGCAATGTCAGCCTGATACTGCTCCGGCAAGGCGGACAGATACTCCGGATGACGGATATAGAAATCCTTGTAGTAGTCGTCTGCGGCCTCCTGCCAAGCGTCCACAAAGCTGGCCTGGGCCTCGCGTTCCCCATACAGCGCCTTTACAATGCGATAGGTGGTGTAGCAGGTCAGACCCTCGGCAGACCAAATGCCGTTCTCGTCCATGGGGTCAAACATATTC
>JAAWHO010000005.1 GCA_022795905.1 Oscillospiraceae bacterium | reverse complement strand
CCCCGCGCAACGAAATGAAACGACACCCTCTGCGTCTTACCAAGCGCAGAGGGTGTCGTTTCACTTAAAGAGCTATCGGACAAGATTCGCCCTCTCGCCCCCGTAGGCCACCGCGAAGCGGTGGGGGGATTCGTCGCAGAGGGACACTTCCCACTATCGCAAAATCTCCTTCAAAATCCCCTGAAATCCCTTACAGGAATCCTCCAGCTGAGAAATCTCAATATATTCGTCCACCACATGGGCCAAACTCTCCAGCGAAGGCCCAAACCCAACCGTAGGAATCCCTCTCTCCCCGCAGAAACTGCTTCCATTCGTGCAGAAAGCAAAATGAGACAGCTTCGTCTCAATCCCAGCCCCCCGCAGCCCCGCCAGAGCCTTTTCTGCCAGCGGATGCGTTTCCTCCAGTGTCCAGGCGGGGAAAAATCTGGTAGCCTCAATGGTCTCCCCCGTCCAGCAGGAGGCGCTGCCCTCCGCCAGATACACCTCTGCCTCCAACTCCGGAATCCTCGCCTTCACCCGCGCGATAGCTTCCTGAATCGGCGCGAGAACACTCTCCGCCGTCTCCCCCGCTAAGGTCCGGCGGTCAAAGGTCGCCCGGCACAGGCTGGGCACCACGCTGGCCCCGGGGTAGGGCCAGGAGTGGATATCCGTCAGCTCCAGAATCCCCTTCCCCAGCATAGGGTGCTCCGGCGGCGTGATTTTCCGAATTTCATCCACCAGCGCCATCATATGGTAAACCGCGTTGACCCCCTTGTCCGGGTTGGAGGAGTGGCAGCTTACGCCCTTTGTTTCCACCACCACCTCCGCCCGGCCCCGCTGTCCGATTTTCAGCGTGGTGGACGTGGCCTCGCCGATAATCACAAAGTCCGGCTTCGCTCTGTCCGCCGCCTCCCGGCAGGAGATCCCCTCAAAGCACTCCTCGTGGACCGAGCACGAAACCGCCGCCGTGCCGGCAAAATCCCGCCCCGTGCTCTGGGCAAACCGCGCCGCCGCCAGAACCATGCTGGCTACGCTGCCCTTCATATCCGAAGCCCCCCGGCCATAGATCCTCCCGTCCTCAATCTCTGCGGCAAAGGGGTCGTGCTTCCAGACGCCGGGGTCCTCCACCGGCACGGTATCAATATGCCCGTCCATGAGCACCGTCGGGCCAGGGCGCTTCCCGTGGATGCGGCCCAATACGCTGCCGTAGCGGTCGATCTCCACCTGGTCATACCCTAGCTGCTCCATGGTCCCCTTCAAAAATTCCGCGACGCCCTTCTCCTCGCCGGAGACGCTGGGCCGGCGGATGAGCGCCTGACAGAGCTCCACCAGCTGTGTATCCATACTCATAGCAAATTCCTCCGTTTGATAAATTTTCCTTCCATGCCTGCCAGGACCCGGCCGCGGTCTACCGCCAGACTCCCCCGCAGATAGACCTGCTCCACTGCCCCCTGGGTTTCCCAGTTCTCATAGGGGGTATAGTCTGTATTCTGCGCCTGGTCCGCTGCGGTGATGACACCCCTGGCCTCCGGGTCCCATACTACGATGTCCCCGTCGCTCCCCGGCGCGATGACCCCCTTTTCCGGCCAGCACCCGTAGAGCTTGGCGGGATTCTCGCACAGCACCCGGCACATATCTCCCTCGTCGATCCGCCCCTGCTTTACGCCATAGCTGTACAGCAGCAGCCCCCGGTGCTCCACCCCCGGCAGGCCGCCGGGGATTTTGGTAAAGTCGTACTGCCCCGCCCGCTTCTGCGCGGTGGTGAAGGGGCAGTGGTCCGTAGCCACGGTGTCAATTTCCCCAGCCTTGAGGGCCTTCCACAGCTCCTCCGTGTCCTCGCGCTTCCGGAGAGGCGGCGCGCAGACAAATTTTGCCGCCTCCATGAATTCCTCCTGGTCGTAGAGGCTGTCGCTGAGCAGCAGGTAGTGGGGGCAGGTTTCCACATAGACCGTTTGCCCCCGCTGCCGCGCGGCCCGTACCTCCTCCAGGGACTCCCTGGCGGACAGGTGGACCACAATCACCGGCACATCCGCCACCTGGGCCAGCCGCAGCAGATGCCCCACCGCCTCCGCCTCCAGAGGCGCGGGCCTCGTCCGGGGGTGGGACCCGGGGCTCAGTCTCCCCGCCGCTTTTGCCTCCTCCACCAGGGCCCGGATCACACCGTCGTTCTCGCAGTGGACCCCGGCGATACCCCCGGCCTCCTTCAGCCGCAGGAGGGCCCGGTACATATCCCCCTCCCCGATCATCATGGCCGGATAGGTCATATACATCTTAAAAGAGGGGATGCCCAGCGCCACCATCTCCCCAATTTCCTGGGAAATGCCTCCGTTCCAGTCGTCGATGGTCATGTGAAAGCCGTAGTCGCAGGCGCAGCGGCCCTCCGCCTTCCCCCGCCAGCGCGCAAGGCCCGCGGCCAGGGGCTCCCCCTTGTCCGGAGCGGCGAAGTCGATGACCGTGGTGGTGCCCCCCCGAAGGGCGGCCCGGCTGCCGGTGGCAAAGTCGTCGGCGGTAATGGTGCCCCCCACCTCCAGGTCAAAGTGGGTGTGGCCGTCGATAAAGCCGGGAAAGAGGAGCTTCCCGGCGCAGTCCACCACCTGGGTCCCTTCTGTGGAAAGGCACTCCTCCACGGCGGCCACCGTCTCTCCGTCCAGGAGCACGTCCGCCGGACGGGAGCCCTGGCCGCTGACCACCCGGCCGCCTTTGAGTAGAATTTTCATGGCTGATCCTCCTCACTGGAAAATTTGGCTTCCTTAGGAAGAGTATACCATACGGATGCCGCTATATCCAGGGGGGATTGCCCTTTGGAAGCAAATTTTTTGCCAGGAAGTCACCATTTTTCTTCAAAAATTTTTCATTCAGGACTAGCCAAACCGGCAAAGATGGAGTATAATCACTACGGATAGAGGCGGGCGGGATATTTCCCCGTTCCTCCGGGCCCCGTTTTTCCCGGAGGCAACCTGCCTAAAATTGAATGAGGAGGAACCCCTATGAGAAAGTGGAACAAGCTCCTCTCCCTGCTGCTGGCGATGGTTATGGCATTCGGCATGACCGCTGTCGCTTTCGCAGATGAGGAGGAGGGCGACGCGGCCCCCACAGCCGCAGAAGCAGAAACCGGCAAAATCGTAATCCTGCACACCAACGACGTGCACTGCCAGGTCGAGCCCAGCGTGGCCGAGGACGGCGTTGTCACGAACATGGGTTATGCCACCGTGGCCGCCTACAAGGCCGCTATGGAGGCACAGTACGGCGAGGAGAACGTGACCCTCGTTGACGCGGGCGACCACATCCAGGGCGACCTGGTGGGCTCTTTGAGCAAGGGCGAGTGGATCGTCGAGATCATGAACGCCGTGGGCTATGACCTGGCCATCCCCGGTAACCACGAGTTTGACTACGAGATCCCCAGCTTCCTGAACCTGGTGAAGAAGGCTGAGTATCCCTACATCAGCTGCAACTTCCAGGATCTGACTGCCAAGAAGACCGTTTTTGACAGCTATGAGCTGGTCACCTACGGCGATGTGAAGGTCGCCTACGTGGGAATCACCACCCCCCAGACCTACACCTCCTCCACCCCCGCCTACTTCCAGAATGAGAAGGGCGAGTATGTCTACGGCTTCTCCGAGGGCAAGGACGGCGCCGGGCTCTACACCGCCGTGCAGACCGCCGTTGACGCCGCCAGGGCCGAGGGCGCGGAGTACGTGATCGCGGTTGCCCACCTGGGCATCGAGGCCCCCTACACCTCCAGCGAGGTGATTGCCAACACCACCGGCATTGACGCCCTCATCGACGGCCACTCCCACAGCGTGGTCCCCGGCGAGAAGGTCGCCAACAAGGACGGCAAGGACGTTCTGACCAACCAGACCGGCACCAAGCTGGCCAACATCGGCAAGATTATCATTGACACTGAGAGCAAGGAGATCACCTCCGAGCTGGTGAGCGGCCTGACCGAGACTGACGAGGCCGTTACCGCCGTCATCGACGGCATCAAGGCCGAGTACGAGGAGCAGACCCAGAAGGTGGTCGGCAAGAGCACCTTTGAGCTGACCATCAACAAGGCCGACGGTTCCCGCGCTGTCCGCAGCGAGGAGACCAACATGGGCGACTTTGTGGCGGACGCCTACCGTATCGTCACCGGCGCGGAGATCGCCATCGTCCAGGGCGGCAACGTCCGCGTGAGCATCCCCGCCGGCGATATCACCTACGGCAACGTGGCCCAGCTCCAGCCCTTCTTCGGCGAGATGGGTACTGTCGAGGTCACCGGTCAGACCATCCTGGACGCCCTGGAGATGGGCGCCAAGAACAACCCCGAGGAGAACGGCGGCTTCTTCCAGGTCTCCGGCATGACCTACACCGTGGACCGCTCCGTCCCCTCCAGCGTTGTCTTCAATGAGAAGAACGAGTTTGTCAGCGTGGACGGCGACTACCGCGTCAAGGACGTGATGGTCGGCGAGGAGCCCCTGGATCTGGAGAAGACCTATGTCCTGGCCTCCACCAAGTACATCATTGACGAGGGCGGCGACGGCATGACCATGTTCGGCACCGCTCCCTTCCAGGGCACCGGTATGCTGGACACCGACTGCGTGCTGGCCTATATCACTGAGAACCTCAAGGGCGTTGTTCCCGCCGAGTATGAGAAGCCCCAGGGCCGCATTACCCTGGTGGGCGAGCCCGCTGAGAAGCCCGAGGAGCCTGAGGAGCCCGCCGCTCCCGCCTTCTCCGACGTGACCGAGGCCAACTGGCACTATGAGTTCGTCATGAAGATGGTCGAGGCCGGCGCTGTCAAGGGCTATGAGGACGGCACCTTCAAGCCCGGCAACACCGTGACCTGGGGCGAGGCCCTGAAGATGGTCATGGCCGAGAAGTACGGCGAGCAGGCCCCCGTCGAGGGCGGCACCTGGGCCAGCGGCTACATTGCCAAGGCCGTGGAGGAGAAGCTCATCGACGCCGAGGTGGAGCAGAACAAGAACATCACCCGTCTGGAGGTCTGCCAGCTGCTGGCCAAGACCCTGGGCGTCGCCGCCTCCGAGGCGGAGAGCACCTTCCCCGACACCACCGACGGCTATGTGGTGGCTCTGGCGGAGCTGGATGTCATCAACGGCGACGCGGAGGGCAATTTCAACCCCGACAACGAGCTGACCCGCGCCGAGCTGTGCAAGATCCTGGCCTCCGTTCCCGAGGCTGCGGAGCCCGCTGAGCCCAGTGAGCCCAGTGAGCCTGCTGAGGACGCCAAGTTCACCACCGAGACTGTCTCCATCGACAACGATGGCCGCAAGGTTCCCGCTGTTGTGACCCTGCCCGTTGGCGAGGGTCCCTTCCCCGCAGTTGTCATCAACCACGGCCATGGCGGCAATAAGGACGAGAACACCGGCTTCCCCGGCATTGCCAAGGCTCTGGCCGAGGCTGGCATCGCTTCCATCCGCATGGACTTCCCCGGCTGCGGCGATTCCACTGAGCCCTTTACCGCCAACACCCTGACCAACATGAAGTCCGACTCCAACGCTTCCCTGGCCTACCTGCTGGCCAACTACCCCATTGATGAAACCAAGCTGGGCATCCTGGGTTATTCCATGGGCGGCCGTCTGAGCCTGGAGATCATCAGCGAGGAGAATAACCCCTACATCGCTGCGGCCCTGCTGTCCGCCGCCGCTAACCCCGGCGAGGAGTGCATCGCCGGCGTTATTGGCGACACCACTCTGGATGAGGCCAAGGCAGCCGCGGCTGCTGGCTCCTTTGATTACACCACCCAGTACGGTCAGGAGCTGAGCCTGTCTGCCCAGTGGTTTGAGGATATGATGGTTGATCCTCTGGCCAACATCTCCAAGTACACCGGCCCCATGCTGGTGCTCCACGGTGACAAGGACGATGTGGTCACCGACGCGACCAACAAGCTGATTATTGCCGCTTACCCCGACGCTCAGGAAATTATTGTTCCCGATGCTGACCACGGTTACGGCTTCTATTCCGATCAGCCCGAGGTCACTGCTGCCGTTGAGAGCGGGTTTGTTGACTTCTTCACTGCCAACCTCATCGGTGAGGCCGCCGAGGCTGCCGAGCCTGCAAAGGCTGCGTAAGCTTCGCAAATTCTGTTATCAGAGGGGAGGGACCTTTTGGTCCCTCCCCTCAGCCTGTCAAAATGTCCACTTGTCTCCCCGCAGGCGGGGCATTCCCCCATTATGATGATCCTTCCGGTGTCAACAAAAGATACCCTGCCAGGGGGCGGACAGAGAAGCCCTTGCAGCGGCGGGACAGTTCCTCCGCCAGGCTCCGAAGGACCTCGTTCCGGCTATGGAGCTGGGCCAGCCGCGCGGCCAGCTCCCCGCTGACCACAGCGGCGTCCAGGGTAAGAAGGACAACGGTCCCGCTCTCCGTCTCCCACCGCAGGCCCCTGTCCAACAGGTCCGCCGGAACCCCTGCCGCCAGCAGCTCCTCTGCCCCGCCCCGGCAGGCGGCGCGGCAGAGGACTTCGCTGATATTGGGGTACTGGCAGGTAACGGTAACAGCCTCGCCCGCACTTTGTGGCAGCTGAACAGTGAGAAACCCCGGTCCGCCCAGGACGGGGTCCTTCATCAGGCGGGCAAGACTGTCGATGGCCGTCAGCAGGGATGCCTCCTCCCGCTCCAGCCAGAGGCGGACGGCGGCACGGCTGTCCGCCGGTTTTTCAGATGGCTCCGCCGGCACAGGCCGGCGGATTTTTTTGATGATGCTCCACATGGTCCCTCCAGGATTTTCTTTTAGAATCTATTATAGTATTCTTTTAGACGTTTTGCAAGGGGGAATGTTATTTGTAAGATAACGTCAGAGGGAGCTGAGAGAAATGACAACTGATTTACGGCAGCTGGGAGAGGCCATCCGTGCTGCACGGATGAAAAAAGGCATGACCCAGGAGGCGTTGGCGGAAAAGCTGGACATCACGCCCATCCACCTGAAAAACATAGAGGGGCACCGGCGGCTTCCGTCGGTACCCCTGCTGTTTGAGCTGATGAAAATTCTGGACCTGTCGGTGGATGAGCTGGTGTTCCCGGAGCGGCGGGAGGGCGGTGTGATCCACACCGGGGGCCTGAGCCCCGCCGAGGCCGAGGCCCTGGAGCGGCTGGTGGATGTGATGCGGGGGAAGGATTGATTTCTCCGGGTTATTTCCCTAATCTCTGGACATTCCCCCTGCGATGGTCTATAATAGCCTGGAAGAACGGGGAAAGGAACCTTTGCTATGAACGAAATCATCCTGCTCAAGCTGGGGGAGGTGGTCCTCAAGGGCCTCAACCGGCGGAGCTTTGAGGATAAGCTGCTCTCCAATATCCGCCGCAGGCTCCAGCACTACGGCAGCTTCAACGTCTACTCCAAGCAGAGCACCATCTATGTGGAACCCCAAAAGGGCGGGTGCGACCTGGAGGGGGCCTACGCCGCCTGCAGGCAGGTGTTCGGCATCATCGCCGCCACCCGGGCCCGGTTCTGTCCTAAGGACAAGGACGCCATTTTCCACTGCGCGAAACATTACCTGGACGCGGAGCTGAGAGCGGCGAAAACCTTCAAGGTGGAGACCAAGCGGGCGGACAAGCAGTTCCCCATGAACAGCATGGAGATCTCCCAGTACGTAGGGGGCCTGCTCCACGAGGAGTACCCCCATCTGAAGGTGGACGTCCACAAGCCGGAGCTGTGCGTCCATGTGGAGGTCCGGGAGAAGGCCGCCTACGTCCACGGACCCAGCCAGCCGGGGGCCGGGGGCCTGCCCATCGGCATGGGGGGGACGGCGGTGAGCCTGCTGTCCGGCGGCATCGACAGCCCGGTATCCTCCTATATGATCGCCAAGCGGGGGGTCCAGCTGGAGCTGGTCCACTTCTTTTCCCCGCCCTATACCTCTCAGCAGGCCCTGGATAAAGTGAAGGAGCTGGCCAAGGAGCTGGTGCCCTGGTGCGGGCGGATGACGCTGCACATCGTTCCCTTTACGGAGATTCAGGAGGCCATCCGGCGGGACTGCCCGGAGGAGTACTTCACCCTGATTATGCGGCGGTTCATGATGCGTCTGGCGGAGCGGGTGGCCCGGCGGACCGGGGCCAAGGCCCTCGTCACCGGTGAGAGCCTGGGCCAGGTGGCCAGTCAGACCATGGACGCCCTGGCGGTGTCCGACGCGGTGTGCTCGCTGCCGGTGCTGCGGCCCGTGATCGGGATGGATAAGCAGGAAATCGTGCTCATCTCCCGGAAAATCGGCACCTTTGATACCTCTATCCTCCCCTTTGAGGACTGCTGCACGGTGTTTACCCCCCGGCACCCCAGGACCCATCCGGTGCTGGAGGATGTGGTGGGCTTTGAAAGCGCGCTGGATATCGAGGGGCTGACCCAGAGGGCCGTGGACGGCATCGAGCGGGTCACAATCAATCTATAAAAAAGAATCGAGGCAGGCTATGAGAGCGGAACTGATCGCGGTGGGAACGGAGCTGCTGCTGGGGAACATCGCCAACACCGACGCCCAGATAATCTCCGAGAAGCTCAGCGCTCTGGGCATCACGGTCCACCACCACACGGTGGTAGGGGACAACCCGGAGCGGCTGGCGGAGGCCCTGGAGACGGCCAGGAAACGGGCGGACATCATTATTACCACCGGCGGGCTGGGGCCCACCTACGACGATTTGACGAAACAGACCATCTGTAAGACCTTCGGGCGGGAGCTGGAGCTCCACGAGGATATCCTGGAGGAGATCAAGACCTGGTTTGAAACCAAGCTGGGGCGGAAGATGACCGACAACAACATCCAGCAGGCCATGCTGCCGGTGAACTGCACCGTGTTCGACAACCCGGTGGGCACCGCGCCGGGGTGCGCCTTTGAGGAGGGCGGCGTCCATGTGCTGATGCTGCCGGGGCCGCCCTATGAGTGCCGGTATATGTTTGAGAACCGGGCGAGGCAGTATCTGGAGAAGCTCACCGACGGCGTGATTGTCAGCCATGAGCTGCGCATTTTCGGCAAGGGCGAGAGCGAGGTGGAGGCCGCGCTCCACGAGCCTATGACCCGGCTGTCCAATCCCACCCTCGCGCCGTATGCCAAGACCAACGAGTGCCTGGTCCGGGCTACCGCCAAGGCGGAAACCCGGGAGAAGGCCGAGGAGATGCTGCGGCCCCTGATGGACGAGGTGAAGGAGATTCTGGGGGACGTGGTCTACGGCGTGGACGTGAACAGCATAGAAGAGGTGGTATCCGGGCTCCTGAGAGAGCGGGGATTGACCCTCTCGGCGGCGGAGAGCTGCACCGGCGGGCTCATCGCCAAGCGGATGACCGATTTGGCCGGGGCCTCCCAGGTGTTCCGGGGCGGTGTGGTCTGCTACACCAACGACGTAAAGGCCGGGGTGCTGGGCGTGGACCGGGCGCTGCTGGAGGAGTACGGCGCGGTCAGCGAGCCGGTGGCCCGGGCCATGGCCGAGGGGTGCCGGAAAATCTGCGGCAGCGACCTGGCGGTATCAGTGACGGGCGTGGCCGGACCGGACAGCGACGAGCGGGGCACGCCTGTGGGGACGGTGTACATCGCCCTGGCCTGGGAAAAGGAGACGATTTGCAGGCAGCTCTCCTGTGGGAAGGGCCGGGGACGGGACCGGGTGCGGACCGCCGCGGCCCAGAACGCCTTCGATATGATTAGAAGACGGCTGCTGGGACTGGCAATGTAGGATTTTTCTTGACAAAACAGGGAAATCCATATATATTGTATCCATACTGGGAGAAAGGCCCCGCCCCGGCCGGGGCGGGGCTTTATTGGCAGCATTCCAACATTACCGCTATGCCCAGGCGGAGGCCGGCGAGAAAGTTTTCATAGTTCTCTACGTTTGCCATATCGGCGTAGCTGGCGTCGAGCCGTTCCAGGTCCTCCGGGGCAAGCGAGGACAAAAGGGTTTCCACCAACTCGGTGTTTTTTCGCTGGGCAGCTTCATACTCCTCGGTGAGAAAGTGTTCGGTGCGGTACTCGCCTTTGTAGATTGCTTTTAGGATGTCCATCAGGTGCTCCTTTCTGGAGTTGTATTTTTTAGAACTCCCTGTGATTGCAGTATATTCTAAAAAATTGAATCTGTCAAGAGGAAATATGTTTTCACGAAAAATTTTTGGGGAACGCTTATATGAGGCTAGAATGAAGCACCAAGAGACGCAGGCAGAGCTTGCGGCGATTCTTGGTGTTGGGAAGAGCCGTGTCAGTGAAATGGAGAGCGGGAAAAATACGACCACTATGGAAAAATTCGCAATCCTTTGTCAACATTATCACTTATCTGCCGATTATCTCTTGGGGCTGTCCGATGACCCCACGCCCCGGAATTGAATGAAAATGCCGAATGCCGGGACTTCCCCGCGACGCCCCCCTTTGCATGGTGCTGAGGGAGGACGGGGGTTCACTGCAACGAATCCCCCCGCCACCAGGCTTCGCCCGGCGGCCCTCCCCCCTTTAACAAGGGGGGCGAGAGGATTGTGCGGTCCTTGAAATGTTTCAAGGATTGAGGAAAATAGGGGTTGTGGGTAGGACTGTGGGCCCCGACTACCCGTGGGCCGGCCTTCGGCCGGCTTAGTGCTGGAGCCAGCCTAACGCCCGGGCGGAGCATACCAAACTAAAGGGCAGATTCGCCCTCTTGCCCCCCTTGTGAAAGGGGGGAGGGCCGCGCCGCAGGCGTGGCGGGGGGATTCGTCGCAGAGCAGTACCGTTTCCCGTCAGTACTACAGTAATGCAAAAAGGGGGCGCTGCAGTGCCCCCCCCCGATGCAATCGGCACCGGGAAAAGGGGGCTGTCTCAGGCCGCCTCCAGGCGCCCACCAAAACCAATCCATACAAGAACCATCTTTTAGGAGGATATACCACCCATGGACTACAACAAGACAATCAACCTGCCGAAAACAGACTTTCCCATGCGGGCGGGCCTGCCGGCCCGGGAGCCGGGGATGCTGGAGCGCTGGGAGAAGCTGGACCTCTACCACGAGCTGCTCAAAAAGAACGAGGGCAAGCCGCTCTACTCCCTCCACGACGGCCCTCCCTTCTCCAACGGCGCCCTGCACATGGGCCACGCCCTCAACAAGTCCATCAAGGACTTCATGGTCCGCTCCGCCGCCATGCGGGGGTACTACACCCCCTATATCCCCGGCTGGGACAACCACGGGATGCCCATCGAGTCCGCTATCATCAAGAAAAACAAGCTCAACCGCAAAAAGATGAGCGTCCCCGAGTTCCGCTCCGCCTGCCACGAGTTTGCCCAGCACTACGTGGATGTCCAGCGGGAGGGTTTCAAGCGCATGGGCGTCATCGGCGACTGGGAGCACCCCTACCTGACCATGGACCCGGCCTTCGAGGCCGAGGAGGTCAAGGTCTTTGGCGAGATGTACAAGAAGGGCGTCATCTATAAGGGCCTCAAGCCCGTCTACTGGTGCCCCCACGACGAGACCGCCCTGGCGGAGGCGGAAATCGAGTACCAGGAGGACCCCGTTACCACAGTGTATGTGAAGTTCCGTATGCTGGACGACGACGGCAAGCTGGGCCATCTGGATGACCAGAAGCTCTATTTCCTCATCTGGACCACCACGATCTGGACCCTCCCCGGCAATATGGCCATCGCCCTCCACCCCCGGGACAGCTATGCCATTGTGAAGGCTGAAAGCGGCGAGATGTATATTCTGGCCGAGGCCCTGGTGGAGAAGGTCATGAAGGCGGGCGGCGTTGAGAACTACGAAGTCCTGGAGACACACCCCGGCAGCTTCTTCGAGGACATGATGGCCTGGCACCCCTTCCTGGACAAGGCCAGCCGTCTGGTAAACGCCGAGTATGTCACGATGGATTCCGGTACGGGCTGCGTCCATACCGCCCCCGGCTTCGGCGCGGACGACTATCAGACCTGCAAACGCTATGACATCGAGATGGTGGTCCCCGTGGACGACCGGGGCCGCCACACCGACTACGCCGGGAAGTACGCCGGCATGACCACCGATGAATCCAACCCCGTCATCCTGGCGGATATGAAGGAGAGCGGGGCGCTGTTTGCCAGCGAGGACATCGTCCACAGCTACCCCCACTGCTGGCGGTGCAAGCACCCCATCATCTTCCGGGCCACCCCCCAGTGGTTCTGCTCCGTGGAGGCGTTCAAGGACGCCGCCGTGGCCGCCTGCGACAAGGTGCGTTGGGTCCCCGGCTGGGGCATTGACCGGATGAAATCCATGATTCAGGAGCGCTCCGACTGGTGCATCTCCCGACAGCGCCGGTGGGGCCTGCCCATCCCGGTATTCTACTGCGAGGACTGCGGCAAGCCGGTCTGCGACGACGCCACTATCGAGGCTGTTTCCAAGCTCTTCGCGGCGGAGGGCTCCAACGCCTGGTATGAAAAGAGCGCGGAGGAAATCCTGCCCGCCGGGTACAAGTGCCCCCACTGCGGCGGCGTCCACTTCACCAAGGAGGAGGACACCCTGGACGGCTGGTTCGACTCCGGCTCCACCCACTTCGCCTCCATGCAGAAGGACCAGGGCTTCTGGCCCGCTACCGTGTATATGGAGGGGTTGGACCAGTATAGAGGCTGGTTCCAGTCCTCCCTGCTGACCGCCGTGGGCGCTCTGGGAAAGGGCGCGCCCTTCCGGGAGTGCGTCACCCACGGCTGGACGGTGGACGGCGAGGGGAAGGCCATGCACAAGAGCCTGGGCAACGGCGTGGACCCCGCCGACATCTTTAAGAAGTACGGCGCGGATATGATCCGGCTGTGGGCCGGGTCCGCGGATTACCACGCGGATGTAAGATGCTCCGACAACATCTTCAAGCAGCTCAGCCAGAGCTATCTCAAGTTCCGCAATACCGCCCGGTACTGCCTGGGCAACCTGGACGGCTTTGATGCCAACAACCTGGTCAAGCCGGAGGAGATGCTGGAGCTGGACCGCTGGGCGGTGACGAAGCTCAACGCCCTCATGGAGCGGTGCGAGACAGCCTACCACAACTACGAGTTCCACGTGGTTTCCCACGCCATCAATGACTTCTGCGTGGTGGAGCTGTCCAGCTTCTATCTGGATATCATCAAGGACCGGCTGTACTGTGATGAGAAGGACGGCCTCCCCCGCCGCTCCGCCCAGACGGCCCTGTGGATGATTCTGGACACCATGACCAAGATCTTTGCGCCCATTCTGGCCTTCACCTGCGACGAGATCTGGCAGGCCATGCCCCACCGGGAGGGCGACGACGGACGGAACGTGCTGCTCAACGAGATGAACAAGCCCTTCACAGCGTACGCCCTGGACGGGGACGCCATGGCCGCGTGGGCCGGTCTGATCAACGTCCGCAACACGGTCAACAGCGCGCTGGAGACTGCCCGGAACGAGAAGAAGATCGGCAAGAGCCTGGAGGCCAAGGTCACTCTGCCCACCGGCATGATCGCCGGAAGCAGGCAGCTTGGGATGGACGAGCTGGCAGACTTGCTGATCGTCTCCCAGGCGGAGATCGGGGAGACGGACAGTGTCGCCGTCGCCCCCGCCCAGGGGGCCAAGTGCGAGCGATGCTGGAAGATCCTGCCCTCTGTTGGTACGGACAGCGAGCACCCCGCCCTCTGCGCCCGGTGCGCCGGTGTGGTCCGGAAGCTGGACGTTACCCTGTAAGCAGATACACGCGAAATAAGAACGGCCCCCGGTACGATTCGTACCGGGGGCCTTGATCTGTTTGCTTTCGATTAACCGCCGATGCCGGTGTTTACAGGAACAGCCAGCGTCAGGACGCCGTCGGCCTCCTGGGCGTCGAGGCCCAGCAGAGCGGCAAGGCCCTCGGCGGAGACATAGTTGCTGCTGCCCACATCCATCACGGCAACCTCCACGGCCTCCTCGCCCACAGTGACGGTGAGGGTGCCGGAAACGGCCTCGCCCTCGGCAGCGGCGGGGGTTTCGGCGGTGTAGTCGGTACCCTTGACGATGGTTACGCCGTCCTCGCGGCTCCAGGTCACGTCGAAGGAGGCCTCGGTGCCGGCCAGAAGCCCGGCCACCTCCCGCAGGCGGTAGTAGGTCACGCCGTCGGCTCCGGCGACAGTGGCGATATCCGCGCCCTCGCCGTCAAAGACCACGTTGCCCTGAACGCCGTTGAGGTTGTAGGCCTTGTTCTTGGGGGACTCGATTTCCCCGGCGTTGATCTTGGCGATGATCTCCGCCCGTTCGGGGTTCTCCAGCTGGAGGTCAATGCCCACGATCTTCCAGTTGTTGTCCACCTTGGGCTCCACGGGGGAGTTGGCCTCAAAGTGGGCCTTGAGCATATCGCGGATGGACTCAGAGGACTCCCACTCCTTGGCCTCGTCGCCGGCGGCCAGCATCCCCTTGACGGTGGAGGAGAAGCGGTAGTTGTTCACCGCCAGGGTCAGCTCCTGGTCATCCTTGAGGGGCTCGCCCTTGAAGGTCAGGTTCTTAATGCGGGAGCCAACGGGCTGGCTGATGTCGATTTCGTAGTTCACACCGGCGAACATATCGTACTTGTAATCCCGGAATTCGGGGTCAAAGGAGATGTTGATGTCCCCTTCCTTCCAGGTGTTGTAGTACCCGGCGGACCACTCCATATAGGCCTTGAGCTCCGCGCCGGTGAGCTTCACCCGGTAGAGGGTGTTGTCGTACTTGTAGATGTCAAAGATGTTGTTGTACTTGATGTCCCCCTCGGGCAGGTCGCTGCCGTACTTGAAGAGAGCGGCGGCGGACACGTCGGCCCCGGACTTCTCCAGCTGAACCTGGTTGATGAGGTCCATCACGGCAGTGTCCTCAATCCAGCCCTGGGCGATGCCGTCGATCTCATTGTCGGGCTGGAACCTGGCGGTGGTGCTGCCCAGGACATCCTCGTTGATGAACTTGATGGCCTCGGTGTGGGCGGAGGCCACGGTCTCCAGCTCCCGGATCTCCGCGCTGGGCTCCACGCCCTCCATGGGGACGATCTCCACCTTGGCCTCGGTGATATTCTTGTCCTTGTCCAGGGTCAGGTCAAAGCGGGCGATCTCCACGCCGGTGCTGCGCACCCCGGCCACGGGCACCTCGCCCACGGTCTCGTTGACGGTGGTATGGGTGTGGGCTACCTGGAGCACGTCCACCTCGGGGTTGACCTCCAGAATCTTCGCGGCGGAATCCCGGCGGTCGTCCTCATTGATGTAATACTCGGCCTCCAGGCCCATGTGGGCGGAGACCAGGATGATGTCCGCCTGAGCGCCGATTTCGGCGATGGCCTTCTTCACGGCCTCGCTGGCGTCCTCGTAGGTGCACTCGTCAATGCCCTCCTTGCCGCCGTCCCAGCGGGGGACGCTGGGGGAGGTGACGCCGATGACGGCGATCTTCACGCCGCCGGCCTCCACGATGGTCCAGCCCGTGCCTGTAACCAGAGCGCCGTCCTTATCGGTGACGTTGGCGCAGAGGACGGGGAACTCGGCCTGGCCCAGGATGGTCTGCATGGACTTGATGCCCCAGTTGAACTCGTGGTTGCCCACGGTCATGGCGTCATAGCCCATGAGGTTCATGGCGGCGATAACGGGATGGGCCCGGTCGGGGGCCTTGTTGAAGATGTCGTCGCTCATGATGGTGCCCTGGATGTCGTCGCCGGCATCGATCAGGACGGTGTTGGGGTTCTCCTGGCGCACCTGCTGGATGTAGGTGTACAGGCGGGCCATGCCGCTGTTGTCGGTCTCCTCGACGCTGGCGTAGTCAAAGCCCCAGATATCGCTGTGCATATCCGAGGTTCCGAGGATGGTGATGTGAGTCTCTCCGTCCGCGGCCAGGGCGGCGGGCAGCATGGATACCGCCAGCACCAGAGCCAGAAGAACGGAGAGCAGCTTTCTTGCGTGATTCATGGTTTCTTCCTCCTATATATAAGATGGACAAAGTGTACCATAAATTTTCCGGAAATGCAATACAAATTGTAAAATCCGGCAAAAAGCCGCAAATCAGCCCTGCCTGTCCGCGCCGCTTGATTTTTGCGGAGAGATTTGTTATAGTATAGCGTGAAAAAGAAAACGTGCGGCTTCCGGAGAAGGGCCTTTTTGACGCGTTTTCCCACAAGAAGCGGCGGGCCGTGTCCTGATGGGGACCGCCGGAGGTTCCGGCGGCCCCCTATATAATGCGGCGCGCCCGGGGCGCGGGCCGGGGTGTAAGGCTGCGCGGGACAGGAAAACCGGCCTGGCCTTCGGACGCCGGCGCCGCTTACGGTATCCTATGATTCTCCGAGCCCGGGGGTGCTTTGTCCCAGTTCGGGGGCATCGGCCTGTCCCGCCGGATTTGGCGGCTGAATGTTAAGAAAGAGGGGTTCCTGATGATTAAAATTGCGCCTTCTATCCTCTCCGCGGATTTTGCCAATCTGGAGCGGGAGATCCGCCGGATCTCCGCGGCAGACTATGTCCATGTGGACGTGATGGACGGTATCTTTGTGCCCAACATCACCATCGGCATCCCGGTGGTGGCGGCAATCCGTAAGGTGACGGAGCTGCCGCTGGACGTCCACCTGATGATTGACCGGCCCGTGCGGTATGTAGAGGAATTCTGCAAGGCCGGGGCGGACCTGGTAACCGTCCATGTGGAGGCGGACACCGGGGAGAACACCCGGAGGGCCCTGGAGCTCATCCACGGGCTTGGAAAGAAGGCCGGCGTAGTGGTGAAGCCCAAGACGCCGGCGGAGGCGGCGCTGCCGTTTTTGGAGATGTGCGACATCATCCTGGTGATGACCGTGGAGCCGGGGTTCGGCGGGCAGAGATTCATGGAGGACATGATGCCCAAGCTGCGGCAGCTGCGGGAGTGGATTGACGAGAAAAATCCGTCCTGCGAGCTGGAGGTGGACGGGGGTGTGGACCCCGTGACCTGCAAAACGGTCATCGCCAGCGGGGCCAATGTGCTGGTGGCCGGCAGCGCCGTCTACAAGGCTGAGGACATCCCCGGGCGCATTCAGGAGCTGAGAGGGTAAGGGTATGGAGTATTTTCCCGCGCCGCTGGAGAAGCTGGTGGAGCAGTTCGCCAGCCTGCCGGGTATCGGCGGCAAGTCCGCCCAGCGGCTGGCGTTTCATGTGCTGGGGCTGAGCGATGCAGAGGCGGAGGAGTTCGCCGGCGCCATTCTGGAGGCAAAAAGGTCCGTGACCTGCTGCCCTGTGTGCCAGAACCTCACCGCCGGCGGCCTGTGCCCGATCTGCGCCTCCGCCAAGCGGGACGGGGATACCGTCTGCGTGGTGGCGGACCCCCGGGATGTGGCCGCTATGGAGCGGGCCAGGGAGTACACCGGGCGCTACCATGTGCTCCACGGGGTCATCTCGCCTATGAACCATGTGGGGCCGGACGATCTGGAGATCAAAAGCCTGGTGGAGCGGGTGGCCAAGGGGGAGGTTCGGGAGGTCATCATGGCCACCAACCCCGACACCGAGGGGGAGGCTACGGCCATGTATATTGCCCGGCTGCTCAAGCCCTTCGGGGTGAAGGTCACCCGGCTGGCCTACGGCATCCCCGTGGGGGGGCACCTGGAGTTTGCTGACGACGCCACGCTCATGCGGGCGCTGGAGGGGCGGAGAGAGATATAGGAAAAGGCCGCCTGCGGGCGGCCTTTTTGTGGTCCAAACGGCAAATTCACCCCTTTACAGGAAATGATTTCAATGGTAAGATAATACGATATGAAATATATCCCTAAAAATTTTGAAAAGAAGAGAGTGATTCCATGGACCGCAGCAGCGGCATTCTTCTGCATATCTCCTCCCTGCCCTCCAACTACGGCATCGGGACCCTGGGGCGGGAGGCCTACGCCTTTGCCGATTTCCTGAAGGCCGCCGGACAAAAGTACTGGCAGCTCCTCCCCCTGGGGCCCACCAGCTACGGCGACAGCCCCTATCAGAGCTTCTCCACCTTCGCGGGCAACCCCTATTTTATCGACCTGGACCTGCTGGCGGAGGACGGCCTGCTGGAGAGGGCGGAGCTGGAGGCCGTCAACTGGGGCGCGGAGCCCCGGTATGTGGACTACGGAAAGATCTACGAGTCCCGCTTCGCCGTGCTCCGGAGGGCGTTCCGGAAGGGCTGGGAGCGGGACCGGGAGGCTGTGGAGCGCTTTGCCCAGGAGCACCGGTGGCTGGGGGATTACGCCCTCTATATGGCCGTCAAGCAGCACTTTGGGATGAAGAGCTGGCTGGAGTGGCCCGATGAGGATATCCGGCTGCGGAAGCCGGAGGTTGTGGAGCAGTATAGGCGGGAGCTGCGGGAGGATGTGGATTTCTTTTGCTACCTCCAGTTCCTGTTCTACAAGCAGTGGAACGCGCTGCGGGACTATATCCACGGGCTGGGGATTCGGATTATCGGGGATCTGCCCATCTATGTGGCGATGGATTCCGCCGATGTGTGGGCCGAGCCGGAGTTCTTCCAGCTGGGGGAGGGCAATGTGCCCACGGAGGTCTCCGGCGTGCCGCCGGACTACTTCTCCGCCGACGGCCAGCTGTGGGGGAACCCGCTCTATGACTACGAACGAATGCAGCGGGACGGCTTTGGCTGGTGGATCCGCCGGGTGGAGGGAGCCGGGAGGCTCTTTGATGTCATCCGGATCGACCACTTCCGGGGGCTGGAGAGCTACTGGGCGGTGCCCTACGGGGAAACCACCGCCAGAAATGGCCGCTGGCGGAAGGGGCCGGGGATGGCCCTGGTGGGAGTGCTCACCAGCTGGTTCAACAACCTGGAGATCATTGCCGAGGACCTGGGGTATATGACCCCGGAGGTCAAAAGGCTGCTGGCGGATTCCGGCCTGCCGGGGATGAAGGTGCTGGAGTTCGCCTTCGACGCCAGAGAGCCCAGCAACTACCTGCCCCACCTCTACGACCGGCACTGCGTGTGCTATGTGGGCACCCACGACAATGAGACGGTGATGCAGTGGCGGGGACAGGCGGACAGGAATGACGTGACCATGGCCCGGAGGTACCTGGGGCTCAATGAGGCCGAGGGCTTCAACTGGGGGATGATCCGGGGCGGGATGTCCTCGGTGGCGGACACCTTTGTGGTGCAGATGCAGGACTGCCTGGGCCTGGGTGCCGAGGGGCGGATGAATACGCCGGGCACCGCCAAGGGAAACTGGCAGTGGCGGCTGCTGCGGGGCGAGGCGTCCCCGGCGCTGGCGAAGAAGCTGAGCCAGTACGCAAAAATGTACGGAAGAATTTGAGAGAGGCAAAGAGGAGAGAATTCCGATGGAAAAGAAACGATTTTATATTACCACCCCAATCTACTACCCCTCCGACAAGCTCCACATCGGCCACACCTACTGTACCGTGGCAACGGATGTCATCGCCCGGTATAAGCGGCTGAGGGGCTATGACGTGATGTTCCTTACCGGCACGGACGAGCACGGCCAGAAGATCGAGGACAAGGCCAGGGAGGCCGGCGTTACGCCCAAGGCGTATGTGGACAATATCGTGGAGGGCCCCGGCGGCGTGCTGGACCTGTGGAAGCTGATGAACATCTCCAACGACCGGTTTATCCGCACCACCGACGAGTACCATGTGTCCGCGATCCAGAAGATCTTCAGAAAGATGTACGACAACGGCGACATCTACAAGGGGACCTACAAGGGCAAGTACTGCAAGCCCTGCGAGAGCTTCTGGACCGAGAGCCAGCTCAAGGACGGCTGCTGCCCCGACTGCGGGCGGCCTGTGACGGACGCGGAGGAGGAGGCATACTTCTTCCGGCTGAGCAAGTACGCGGACAGGATCCAGGACCTGCTGGAGAACACGGACTTCCTGGAGCCCAGGAGCCGGGTCAATGAGATGGTCAACAACTTCATCAAGCCCGGCCTGGAGGACCTGTGCGTCTCCCGGACCAGCTTCACCTGGGGGATTCCGGTGGATTTTGACCCCAAGCACGTGGTCTATGTGTGGGTGGACGCTTTGAGCAACTATATCACCGCCCTGGGGTATGAGAACGACCGGTATGACGACTATGAGAGCTACTGGCCCGGCGTCAACATTGTGGGCAAGGAGATCGTCCGCTTCCACTCCATCATCTGGCCCGCCATGCTCATGAGCCTGGGCGAGCCCCTGCCCAAGAAGGTCTTTGGCCACGGCTGGCTGCTGCTGGACGGCGGCAAGATGAGCAAGTCCAAGGGCAACGTGGTGGACCCGTATATCCTGGCGGAGCGGTTCGGGGTGGACGCCCTGCGGTTCTTCCTTATGCGGACCTTCCCCTTCGGCACGGACGGGAATTTCTCCAATGAGCTGCTGATTCAGACTATCAACACGGATCTGGCCAACGACCTGGGGAACCTGGTCAGCCGGACCACCGCGATGGTGGATAAGTATTTCGGCGGGACCCTGCCCTCAGAGCAGCGGGCGGACAGCGCCATGGACGGCGAGCTGACAGCGATGGCCGCCGGGCTCCGGGCCAGGTACGAGGAGGCCATGGAGCGCTATGCCCCCCACAAGGCCATCGACGAGGTGTTCAAGGTGGTCCAGAGGGCCAACAAGTATATCGACGAGAATATGCCCTGGGCCCTGGCGAAAAACCCCGAGGACCAGCCTCGGCTGGCCTGCGTGCTCTACAACCTGCTGGAGGCCACCCGGGTATGCGGCATCCTGCTGACGCCCTTTATGCCGGCGAGCTGCGAGGGGCTGTTTACCCAGATTGGCGCCGGAGCGGATGCGCGGAGCTGGGACAGCGCCGCTGTATGGGGCGCCCTGCCCAAGGCGGTCACTGTCAGCCGGGGGGAGAGCCTGTTCCCCCGGGTGGACATGGAGAAGGCCCTGGAGGAGCTGGAGCGCATCCAGGAGGAGACGAGAAGGGACGCGCTGCCTGCCCTGGAGATTGAGCCCCAGCTGGAGGAGAAGGTGGACTTTGATACCTTCTGCAAAAGCGATTTTCGGGCCGTGAAGGTCAAGGACTGCCAGCGGGTGAAAAAGTCCGACAAGCTGCTGAAGTTCACCCTGGACGACGGCACCGGCATTGATAGGCAGATTCTCTCCGGCATCGCCAAGTGGTACGCCCCGGAGGACCTCATCGGCAAGACCCTGGTAGCCATCGTGAACCTGCCGCCCCGGAAGATGATGGGGCAGGAGAGCCAGGGGATGCTCATCTCCGCCGTCCACACCGAGAAGGGCGAGGAATGCCTGAACCTGCTGATGGTGGACGATAAGATCCCCGCAGGGGCGAAGCTTTGCTGAGGCTTGCATGGATAAATATCTGACCATTTTTCTCATCACGCTGGTTACAGGCGCGGGAGGGCTGGCCCTGGGGGCCGCCCTGGCCGCGGCGGTCCACAGCCCCTCCGATAAAATGACCAGCGCCCTGCTGCGGTTTACCGCCGGGGTGATGCTCAGCGTGGTCTGCTTTGATTTGATTGAGGACGCGCTGGAGGGGGCGGAGGGGATCTTCCCGATTCTGCTGTGGCTGCTCATCGGGTTCTGCTGCACCTACCTGCTCAACTGCCTCATCGACCGGGGCGCCCACCACGGGCATACCCACGGCCACAGCCACGGTTCGGCGGGAATGTGCGCCTGCGGGCGGCACAGCCTCCGCACGGCGGGGCTGGTGCTGGCGGCGGCGGTGGCCCTCCACAATATGCCGGTGGGGATGGCCATTGGGGCCACCTTCGCCGGGGAGGAGGCCGCGGGACACAGCGGCATCCTGGCGGCGCTGATTATCGGGCTCCACAACCTGCCCGAGGGCATGAGCATCGCCGCGCCCCTGCTCTCCAGCGGCTCGAAGCCCTCCCGGGCCATCGGGCTGGCGGCGGTCAGCGGTCTGCCTACCATCGCGGGGGCCCTGCTGGGGTACTCTGTGGGGGCCATGGACCCGGCCCTGCTGGGCGCGGCACTGAGCTTCGCTGCCGGGGCTATGCTGTATGTGGTGTTCGGGGAGCTGCTGCCCGAGGCGGAGGAGCTTTGGCATACCCGCTTCGGGAGCCTGACGACCATGCTGGGGCTGCTGCTGGGGCTGGCGCTGATTTTTTCCCATCACCATTGAAAACAGGCGGGAGGACAGATTGTCCTCCCGCCCGCTTTTGCGGCGGCTTGTCATTTGCTTTCGGAAAACCGGTACGCCTCGTCGATCCAGCCCAGCAGAGCCCCGTCTATGGCCTCCGCGCCCTCCACCAGGACATGGTGGGTCCAACGGTTGGGATACGCCTCTGTGCTCATGGCGATTCTTGGCGAGTCGACCTGATAGGACAGCCCGAAGGACACCATCATAAATTCCTTCGGCCACTCCTTCCTCCGGCGGACCGGAGGGGAAGCCATTGCGAACATATGCCGGTTATAAAAAGAAATCTGCGACTTTGATACCTTGATTTTCATCTCCGGATAGGCGCTCATCAGGCACTCCCGCAGCAGCTCGTAGAGCGGCAGCAGCCGCGGCCATCTGTCCCAGAACAGCAGCTCATCTGTGCTCATCATACAGACCCTCCTTTATCAGGCCGCCGGTCGCTCCTGATAAAGGGAGCGGCAATGGCGGTATCGGTCAGAAGGCCGTACTTCTGCGGACGGCGGTAGGCGTTGCCGTGGACCTCATGCTCCCGATAGGCGCGGAGCCGGTCCAGGTCCAGCTCCGCCAGATAGATGCCCTCCGCCCCGTCCGCCTGTAAAATACAGGTGTCCCGCGAGCCGGCAAGCTCAGGGAGATAGGCCACGCCGTCAAAGACGCTGGAGCAGCCGTTGCAGTCGGGGACCGTCTCCGGGTAGCTGCAGGTAGCGATCGCCGCCATATTCTCGTAGGCCCGGCCCCGCAGCTGGGCCAGGCGATTGCTCTCCATGGGGCAGGCGTTGGGGACCAGAATCAGCTCCGCGCCCTTGAGCATAAGGATTCTCGCGCTCTCGGGGAACTCCCGGTCAAAGCAGATCATAGCCCCCACCCGCACCTCCCCCAGGGCGGTGTCCAGGGCGGCGACATAGAAGTCCTCGCCGGGAGTCAGGCTCCGCTCCTCGCCAAAGTCGCAGGTGTGGACCTTGGCATAGGTCAGCCTCCGATTGCCGAAGCGGTCGAACAGGACCAGGGTATTCCGGGGGTGCTCCCCGAATTGCTCCAGCAGGGTGATGCCGACAGCCATCTCAAGCTCCTTTGCCAGAGTGCCAAAGGAACAGACAAAATCGCTGTCCGGAGAGACAGCTTCCGCGATCCATTCGTCAGCAGGGCGGTTATAGATGCGGTAGCCGTTGCTCCACATCTCCGGGAACAGAGCGATATCCGCGCCCAGCTCCTTCGCTCTCCGGCAGGCATTGACGCCCTTTTCCAGATTTTCCGCCAGGGTATCTCCCGGCGCGATCTGGAGGAGGGCGATTTTCAGCATTTTCATGGCGTTCTCCTCACTTGGATTTCAGTTGGTGGCGGAGCTGGCGGAACTGCCCGCCGCCTAAGTTGTTGCGCTGGATAATCTGGGCGATGCTGCCCTCGGCGGCCTCCACCTCAGCCTTGAAGTCCTTGGCGGAGACGCGGACGGCGCCGTGGCCCAGGATGATAAGCTGCTCCAGGTTGTCCGAGGTGGCTACCCGGACCCGGTGCTTCCGGGCGATCTCGTAGGTGGCCCGCTCAATGTAGGTGTCGGCTGTCTCAGCCTCCTTGGTGTAGGCGACGTGGATGTTGCGGTATTTCTCTGCGGAGCCGGGGTTGCCCTTGACCTTGTAGGCGTCGAAAACCAGTATAATAACGCACTTTTTATACCCTTGGTAGTTGCACAGCAGGTCCATCAGGAGATAACGGGCCGCTTCCAGGTTCTCACGGGCCGCAGCCTTCAGCTCGTCCCAGGCGAAGATGATGTTGTAGCCGTCCACCAGCAGGTATTCCGGACCGGCAGGCCGGTCTGGGACGGTGCGGCGGACGGTGGCCTGGGGCTTGGGCGGAGGGCGGAAGGCCTCCCCGGGGTCTGGGCCCCGGCTCTTAATTTGGCCGTAGGTGCGCTCAAAGATGGCCTGGAGGGCCTTTTCCTCCTCCCGGCTGGTGGGGTAGGGAATGGATGGCCGGGGGGCGGCTTCTGCGGGGGCCGGAGGGGCTGGCTTGTCCAGGCGCAGGCACTCCAGATGGGCGTGGGCGGGGACCTGGTCCCACTTGACGGGAAAGCCCGCGCCGTGGGCGCAGAAAACGGAGTCAGGAGAGTTGTCCAGGTCCCGCTCCGGGTCGTAGCCTATGGCGGCAACGACGGCTTCCTGGTCCGCGCAGGGGCGATAGCCGTCGGGGGAGCACTGGAGGCGGCCCAGACCGCGGGTATAGGAGGTCACATCCCTCCAGTAGTCCCCCAGGGCGGAGACGGGGACGGAGCCCTCTAAAACAGCGGTTTCGCCGTCGTTGGCCGGGGCGGAGAAATCGCCGCCCATATTGGTCAAATCGCTCATGGCCCGGCCCAGGTTCTCGGCGGGGACCTCCAGGCGGAAGCGGTACCAGGGCTCCAGAAGAACGCTCTCCGCCTGCATCAGGCCCTGACGGACCGCCCGGTAGGTGGCCTGGCGGAAGTCGCCGCCCTCGGTGTGCTTGAGGTGGGCCCGGCCGGCGATGAGGGCAATCTTCATGTCCGTGATAGGGGCGCCGGTGAGGACGCCCAGGTGGGGCTTCTCCATCAGGTGGGTTAAAATCAGGCGCTGCCAGTTTCGGTCCAGCTCGTCCTCCGGACAGGCGGCGGCGAAGCGCAGCCCGCTGCCTGGGGGGCCGGGCTCCAGGAGCAGGTGGACCTCCGCGTAGTGGCGCAGGGGCTCGTAGTGGCCCACGCCCTCGACGGGCTTCAGGATGGTTTCCCGGTAGACAATGCTACCGGGGCCAAAGGCCGCGTCCAGGCCGAAGCGGTCGGCAATCAGGCGCTGCAGGATTTCCTGCTGGACCTGGCCCATGAGCTGGATGTGGAGCTCCTGGAGGCGCTCGTTCCAGAGGATGTGGAGCTGGGGGTCCTCCTCCTCCAGCTGGCGGAGCTTGGAGAGGGCGGCATGGATATCCGTGCCCTCGGGGAGGAGCAGGCGGTAGTTTAAGACGGGCTCCAGAATGGGCGGGCGGGCGTCGGGCTCCGCCCCCAGGCCCTGACCGGGGTAGGTGCGGGTCAGGCCCGCAACGGCGCAGACGGCGCCGGCGGGGAGCTGGTCAAAGGCCTGGAACTTTTCGCCGGAGTAGACCCGGAGCTGGTCCGCCTTCTCCTCCCAGGCCTCCCCGGAGGAGGTTTCGCCTCGGAGGAGGGTCTTGACCCGGAGGGAGCCGCCGGTGAGCTTCAGGTGGGTCAGGCGGGTGCCCTGGGGGTCACGGGAGATCTTGTAGACCCTGGCGGCAAATTCCTCGGGATAGGCGGGGCGGGGGGCGTACCGCTCCAGGCCGTCCAGGAGAGCGTCCACCTCCTCCAGCCGGAGGGCGGAGCCGAAAAAGCAGGGGAAGATTTTCCGGCGGACGATGAGGTCCGCCAATTCTGAATCGCTCAGCTCCCCGGCGTCCAGAAAGCGGGAGAGGGCTTCCTCGCCGCACATGGCGGCCTCCTCCTGGAGCTGTTCCGGAGGGAGCTGGAAGTCCACGCAACCCTCGCCCAGGCGGCGGCGGAGCTGGGTCAGAAGGGCGTCCCGGTCCGCGCCGGGCAGGTCCATTTTATTGATGAAGAGGAAAACCGGGACCTCCCAGCGCTCCAGAAGCCGCCAGAGGGTGGCGGTGTGGCTCTGGACGCCGTCGGCGGCGCTGACGACCAGGACGGCGCAGTCGATGACTTGCAGGGTGCGCTCCATCTCGGCGGAGAAGTCCACATGGCCCGGCGTGTCCAGGAGGGTGACGGAGAGGCCTCCGACGGCCAGCTCCGCCTGCTTGGAGAAAATGGTGATGCCCCGCTCCCGCTCCAGGGAGAAGGTGTCCAGGAAGGCGTCCCGGTGGTCCACCCGGCCCAGGCGGCGGATGCCGCCGGTGAGGTAGAGCATGGCCTCGGAGAGGGTGGTCTTGCCCGCGTCTACGTGGGCAAGGATGCCGATAACGGATCTGTTCATGGGACCTCCAGATGATTTTTTCTCTATTGTAGCATGAAGCGGGTGGGTTGTCAAAACGCAATGGTCCGCTGAAAATCCCGGAAAGCGCCTTGCATTGTAACGCCGGTTGCGTTACAATATAGCAGAAGAAAGGGGCGATATGAAATGGAAAAATCGGCGACTCTGAATCTGCGGGTAAATCCGGTACTGAAGGAGCAGGCGGAGGAGATCCTGCGGCAGCTGGGAATCCCCATGTCTACAGCGATTGATATGTTTCTCAACCAGATTACATTGGTGGGGGGAATCCCGTTTTCGGTGACGCTGCCAAAAGCGCCGCCGGCTGTCAACGCGGATCTGCTGACCGCGGACGCGCTGCACACAAAACTGGGGAAGGGCCTGGCGGAGGCGGAGGAGGGCCAGGTACAGGACGCGCGGCAGGCATTTGAAGCCTTCCTGGAAACGCTGTGAGCACGGCATGAAAAGATATACAGTACAGATAACAGACGCGGCCCGGGCTGATATGGAGGAAATCTACCGTTATATTGCTGAGAAGCTCCGGTCGCCGGGCAGCGCACGGGGACAGTATAACCGCATCGCGGATGAAATTCTGAGCCTGGAGGTGTTCCCGGAGCGGTACCGCGCCGTGGATTTCGAGCCGGAGCGTTCGGCGGGACTGCGCCGGATGCTGGTGGACAGCTATTCGGTGTTCTATGTGCTGCGCGGGGACCGCGTAATCGTGACAAATGTATTGTACAGTGCCTCCGACATCGAGGGGCGCTTGTGGGAAGCGGGACAGCGGCTTTAAGCCGTACCGGAACAATAGGCTGAGGGGCGGGAATACTCCCGCCCCTCAGCCTATGTCAGGAAGAATGGATGAAAAGAAGTTATCGTCTCTTGCAAGATTTATATTACCGAAGAACTGTTAAGAAAACCAGCGGAGGTTGTTACAAAAGTCTAAAATCTTCGGCGGCCAGCAACGCCAGATTGCCGCTTTGGATGGCCGGGATGGCGGCGGCAGCCTTTTCCGGCGGCCAGTCCCACCATTTCAGCGCCAGCAGCGTGGAAATGGCCTCGTCTGAGAAGCGTCTGCGGATGGGCTTGGCCGGGACGCCGCCCGCGATGGTATAGGGCGGGACATCCTTTGTCACAACGGCCCGGGCGGCGATGACAGCCCCGTCGCCGATGGTGACGCCGGCCAGGACCACCGCTTCATAGCCGATCCAGACGTCGCTGCCGATGATGATATCCCCCTTGTTGTCCCAGGCGGAGGCGATGTCCCCGGCGTCCAGGCCCCATTCCTCAAAAAAGATGGGGAAGGGGTAGGTGGACAGGGACGAGAGGGCGTGGTTGGCGCTATTGAACAGAAATTTCGCGCCGCAGGCGATGGAGCAGTATTTTCCGATCACCAGCCGGTCGCGGTTGACGGGGTAGTGGTAGAGCACGTTGTTTTTCTCAAACTGCCGGGGGTCGTTGACGAAATCGTTGTACATGGTGAATTCGCCCACAGAGATCGAGGGATCTGTGATAACGTCCCTCAGATAGACGGTCTGACGGTCCCCGGTGCGGGGATAAATTTTTCTCTCCGGTATAGTCACTTGGACCTCCTCCTTATTTTTGTTTATATGGCTATACCGGTCAGGACAATGCAGCGCTTCACCTCGACCACCTCTGTTCACAGCAGCTTTGATATCAATAGAATAGCACACGACGGCCTTGGAAGCAACATCCCGCTGTGGGATATCCCATAGAAATTATGGGCTTGAAGGGCGATAAAAAAATCGCTATAATATAGCAATCTTCAAAATTGCGGCCCCTACAGCAGGGGCCGGCCAAGAGGCCGGCCCGTCCGTCAGGATTTTTGACGTTTGCTATCAATTCAAAAAAGGGAGGCACTTATGAAAAAATTAAAAGTGATCGCCCTGACCGCCGGCCTGCTGCTCCTGCTGGCGGGGTGCGACATGAACAGGGCCCCCGACGGGCCGCTGGAGGAGTGGGCCGCGAGGAAGGCGGCCGGAGCGGTGAACGCATTTGCGGAGGAGTTCGGAGACGATATCCTCAACGGCCTGGACGCTTTGGAGAACATGGGCCGCCCCGGCGCGCCCTTTGAAAACAATCTGGAATCCGCCAGGGCCTACCTGCTGGGGCAGCTGGAGGAGAAGTACGGGATAGAATTCGTTGTGGTCGGGGATGAGAGCCTGGTGAACTACGGACCCCTGGCCGGGGCCACCTACACCTGCGGCGCGGCGCCGGCGGACGCGCCGGACCGGGTGATTACAGCCCTGGTGTCCCAGAGTATGTACCGGGATGTGCGGGACGACTACGCGGTGTACTTCTTCAAGGAGGAGGCGGAAGCGCCGGTGCTGGCCCTGTGCCGGGAGAAGGACTACGTGCTGGACCAGCGGATTGACCTGATGATGCCGGAGACGGAGAAGACCTGGACGCCGGAGGACGGCGCGGAGAGGTTTCTCTCGGAGAGCGGAGCCTATGTCCGGGTGGTGCTCCGGCTGGAGGACGGGCGGGAGGTCCGGGAGTACGCGGAGTGGATTCTGGACTTCCTTCAGAGCGTAGGGGAGCTGAAGTGCGACCTGCTGGTCCAGGCCAGGGCGGACAAGGCGTATATTTACCACCGGGAGGTCCATGTGCTGAACGGGTTTGACGCCGGGGAATATACCCTGGAGGACATCGCGGAGGACGTGGAGACCTTTATGTCGATGGGGAGCCCTCAGTAGCCTGGTCCGTCCAGGTATCCACGGTGGTATCGCTGTAGTACCAGGCGAGAATATCCCTGTAATCCATGCCGCCGGCGGCCAGGACGTTGGCCCCGTACTGGCTCATGCCCACGCCGTGGCCGTAGCCGGTGACGGAGAAGGCCACCGTGTCCTCCTGGAACGCCACGGTGAAGCAGGCGCTGCGCAGGTCCAGGATGGTCCGCAGACGGTTTCCCGACACCGTGACGCCGCCCACAGAGAGGCTGGTGACAGTGCCGCTGGGCTGCTGCTGGATGTTGGTGAACCAGTTGGAGGGGGTGCCGCTCAGGTCCGCGTCCGGAATGGCCTCCAGGAGGCGGGCCTTCAGCTCGGCGGCGGAGAACTCGGCGGTGGAGCGGTAATTGGGGACGGTGGCCTCGTCCTCCGGGGACTCCACGCTCTTGAGGTAGGGCACGCCGGAGCTCCAGACGTCGGCGGCGTCCTGGGTCATGCCGGAGGAGGAGGAGTGAAACGCCGCCAGAATCGGCGCGCCCTCGTAGAGGATGCACTGGCCGTCGGTCTCCGTGACGGCCCGGCGGATCTTGGCCTCGTAGGCGGAGGCCTCCGCCCCCCAGCCCGCCGCGGCGTCGGCCTGGGAGAGGTAGGCCTGGCAGCAGGTGATGTCGTCGCAGACGTCGGCCTCCGGGTGGTTGGCGCTGCCGCCGCCGAGCATCTTATGGAGCACGTAGGTCCGGGCCGCTACCGTCTGGGCCTTGAGGGCCTCCAGCTCAAAGGAGGCCGGCATCTCCGCCCGGACGACGCCCAGGAGGTAGGTCTCCATATCCATCTCCGTAAGAGTGCTCCCCGTCTTGACCCGCAGAGAGCGGGCGGCGTCCAGGCTCTGGGCCGGAGGGTCCGCGTCCTCCGGGGCCGGCTCCTGGTCCGGGAGGGAATCCGCCGGAGGCGGCAGGGTTCCCCCGGGCTCGCCGGGCTCCGCCGGGGCGGGCTGGGCCCACAGCCAGGGGAGAAAAAAGATTAAAAATATCAGTACCAGTGAAAGGCCGATGTGCTTTCCCATGGCCGCGCCTCCTTCCGTGTCTCCCACAGTTTATGAGGCGCTTGTCCAAAAAATGATGACAAAAGCGGCCGGGGGTGTTATACTAGTAAGACGAGCAAATTTTTGCGCCGAAAGGATGAGAGTCTATGAGAAATTTCGTGGAAAAAGCAGGCCGGGCGGTTGTGTTGGGCCTGTTGTTTTTTGGCCTGCGTCTGCTTCAGCTCCGGTCCGGGTTCGACCCGGAGACGGGGCTGGCCCTGCCGTCTGCGGCGGGGACGGCGCTGGCGGCGTGCCTGGCGGCGGCGGCCGCGCTGGAGGCGCTGCTGGCCCTGAGGCTGAGTAAGGAGAAGATACCCTTCCGGCGGCGGTTTGCCCCGGTGGGCGGAATGAAGATGGCGCTGGTCATGGGCGCGATGCTGCTGATAGCCGGGAGTGCGCTGATGGCGGCCTGCGCTGTAATCGGCAGCGGCATTGCCCTGGGGGCGGCGGGACTGCTGGGCGCCGCCGCCGGTGTGGGCGTGCTGCTGTTCACCCAGCAGACGGGGCGCCGGGTGGACCTGAGCGTCATGCCCCTGCTGCCGGCGATGTTCTTCGCCGTGTTCCTGGTGCTGGCGGAGTACCTGCCGGAGGCGGACAACCCGGTGCTGGCCGGATACTATATCCCGGTGCTGGCTGCGGCAATGACGGCGTATGCCTTCTCCCAGCTGGCCGGGTGCGTCCAGGGGGAGAGCAGCCCCCGGTGGTTTACCCCCATCGCGGAGCTGGCTGCGGCGCTGTGCATCGCCGCAGCGGCGGACGGGCTGGCGTCCTTTTCCGGAGGGCTGTGGGGAATCTCCAAGGTGCTGGTATATGCCGGATGCGCGCTGACGCTGCTGGCCTTCCTGGCCCTTCAGCGGCGGGAGAGGGAGCTTCCGCCGGAGGAGGCTGAGACCCGGGAGATGGAGGACGAGGCCGTATCCACGGCGGAACCGATGGAAAAGGGGGACGAGGCATGAAGCTGATATCCTGGAATGTAAACGGGCTGCGGGCCTGTATAAAGAAGGGATTCCTGGACTTCTGCCGGGAGGCGGACGGGGATGTGCTGTGCCTCCAGGAGACGAAGCTCCAGGAGGGGCAGGTGGACTTGGCCGGGGAGCTGCCGGGGTATAGGACATACTGGAATTACGCCGATAAAAAGGGCTATTCCGGGACGGCGGTTTTCTCCAAAACGGAGCCGCTGGCGGTTACCTATGGCTTCGGGGAGGACATCCACCGCCGCGAGGGCCGGGTGATTACGGCGGAATATCCGGATTTCTATCTGGTGTGCTGCTACACACCCAACGCCCAGCGGGGGCTGACGCGGATTGATTACCGGATGGTGTGGGAGGACGATTTCCGGGCATATCTCTGCGAGCTGGACCGGACGAAGCCGGTGGTGCTGTGCGGGGATCTGAACGTGGCCCATGAGGAGATCGACCTGAAAAATCCCGGCCCCAACCGTGGAAACGCCGGCTTTTCCGACCAGGAGCGGGAGAAGATGACCGCGCTGCTGGGGAGCGGGTTTGTGGATACCTTCCGGCTGCTGCACCCGGAGGAGACCGGGGCGTACAGCTGGTGGAGCTACCAGTTCCACGCCCGGGAGAACAACGCCGGGTGGCGGATCGACTATTTCATTGTCTCCCAGCGGCTGGCGGAGAGGGTGAAGCGGGCGGAGATCCTGGCCCAGGTGATGGGCAGCGACCACTGCCCGGTGCTGCTGGAAATCGAGGATTGAAGAAAAAACCGGGACCGGAGAAGTCCCCCGATCCCGGCTCGGCCCGCAAAAAGACCTCGCCATCGGCGAGGTCTTTTCACATAATCCCAGCATTTATCAGCCGTATCCGAAGCTCAGAGGATAAATCCCCCGTCTGCCGTCAGCACCTGCCCGGTGACGAAGGACGCCCCCTCACTTGCAAAAAACGCCACGGCGGCGGCGATCTCTTCCGGAGTGCCCAGCCGCCCCATGGGGGTCTCCCGGGCCAGGTCCGACAGGGTCTCCTCCCCCAGCACCTCCACCATATCCGTGCGGATGACGCCGGGGGCCACGCAGTTGACCCGGATGCCCGAGGGGGCCAGCTCCATGGCCAGGGACCGGGTCAGGCCGATGAGCGCCGCCTTGCTGGCGGAGTAGGCCGTCTCGCAGGAGGCCCCCCGCTGTCCCCAGATGGAGGAGATGTTGACGATGCAGCCCCGCTTCTCGTGGAGCATATGGGGGAGCACCGCCTGAATGGTGTGGTAGGCGCCGTCCACATTGACGCCGAAGATATGCCGCCAGAAGTCCTGGCTGATATCCTGGAACTGCCTCTGCTCGGCGATGCCGGCGTTGTTGACCAGCACCTCCACGGGCCCGAACTCCGCCTCCACCAGCCGGATGGCGGCGGTGACGGCCCCCCGGTCCGACACATCCCCCCGGACTGCCAGAGCCT
>JAAWHO010000135.1 GCA_022795905.1 Oscillospiraceae bacterium | reverse complement strand
TCAAGTGCCTGATGAAAAACGGCGTCATGGCCTCCCTCAGCCAGCTTATCGACTTTGATACCGCCGCCATTATCGCGGAGGAGATGGGCTGCAAGGTGGAGAAGGAGATCGTCGTCACCATTGAGGAGAAGCTCATCGACGCCACGGAGGACAAGGCGGAGGACCTGGTCCCCCGGGCTCCCGTTGTCGTTGTCATGGGCCACGTGGACCACGGCAAGACCTCTTTGCTGGACTATATCCGCTCCGCCAGCGTGGCCAAGGGCGAGGCCGGCGGCATCACCCAGCACATCGGCGCCTATCAGACCGAGATCAACGGCAAGCCCATCACCTTCCTGGATACGCCGGGCCATGAGGCCTTTACCTCCATGCGGGCCCGGGGCGCCATGGTGACGGATATCGCCATCCTGGTGGTGGCCGCCGAGGACGGCATCATGCCCCAGACCGTGGAGTCCATTAACCACGCCAAGGCGGCGGAGATTCCCATTATCGTGGCCATCAACAAGATGGATAAGCCGGAGGCCAACCCCGAGCGCATCAAGCAGCAGCTCACGGAGCACGAGCTGGTGGCCGAGGAGTGGGGCGGCGAGACGATTGTCTGCCCCATCTCCGCCAAGACCGGCATGGGCATCGACAACCTGCTGGAGATGGTGACGCTGACCGCCGAGGTGGCGGAGCTGAAGGCCAACCCCAACCGCGCCGCCCAGGGCACCGTGGTGGAGGCCCGGCTGGACAAGGGCCGGGGACCTGTGGCGACGCTGCTGGTCCAGAACGGCACCCTGCACACCGGGGATATCATCATTGCCGGCACCGCCGTGGGCCGTGTCCGGGCCATGGTGGACGACAAGGGGAACCGGCTTACCGACGCGGGGCCCTCCGTGCCTGTGGAGATCACCGGCCTGGGCGAGGTCCCCGGGGCGGGCAGCACCTTCAACGCCGTGGCCGACGAGCGGCTGGCCCGGGAGCTGGTGGAACAGCGGAAGGCCGAGGAGCGGGCCAAGGCGGCGGCTCCCATTCAGAAGGTCAGCCTGGAGGATCTGTTCAGCCAGATCCAGGCCGGCGAGGTCAAGGATCTGAACATCATCGTCAAGGCCGACGTCCAGGGCTCCGCCGAGGCGGTGAAGGCCAGCCTGGAGAAGCTCTCCAACGAGGAGGTCCGAGTGCGGGTCATCCACTCCGGCGTGGGCGCTGTCAGCGAGAGCGACGTGATGCTGGCGTCCACCTCCAAGGCGATTATCGTGGGCTTCAATGTGCGCCCCGACGCCTCCGCCCGGGACAGCGCCGCCCGCAGCAACGTGGATATGCGGATGTACCGGGTGATTTACGACGCCATCAACGAGGTGGAGGCCGCCATGAAGGGGATGCTGGCCCCCAAGTTCCGGGAGGCTCTTATCGGCCACGCAGAGGTGCGGCAGACCTTCAAGGTGTCCGGGCTGGGCACCGTGGCCGGGTGCTATGTCCAGGACGGGAAGATTCAGCGGAACTGTCAGGTGCGCATCGTCCGGGACGGCATTGTCATCCACGAGGGGATGCTGGCGTCTTTGCAGCGGTTCAAGGACGCTGTCAAGGAGGTCGCCTCCGGGTACGAGTGCGGTATGTCCATCGAGAAGTTCAACGACATCAAGGATGGCGATATCATCGAGTGCTTTGTTATGGAGCAGATTGAGGTCTAAATAAGAGGGGGCGGGCGCTTCGCCCGCCCCTCTTTGTCACTTATCAGGGTCTGCCAGACAGGCTGCCGTCAGCCGCACCGCCAGCCGGAAGCCCACCTCAAAGGCGAAGCGTCCATAGGCCCGGACGGGGTCTCTTCCTTCCGGGACCCGCTCGGGGTCGTAGGGGAAACAGAAGGCGTCAAAGAGCTGTTGAAAAATGATGTCCATAGCAGGTACCTCCCTATAAATGTACTTAAAAGGTACATTTAGTATACTCCGGTGAAACGTAAATGTCAAGGAGCATATATGGATTATAAGGATTTTTTTTCAAAGCGCGTGTATGAGCTCAGAAAACAGCGAGGATTAAAGCAGAGTGAACTGGGAGCGGAGGTCGGGTTGTCCCATAAATCTATCAGCACCATCGAGAGCGCACAATCCTCAACATCTATCGAAAAACTGATCCTATTGGCTAAATTCTTCGATGTCTCCACAGACTATCTCTTGGGTTTGAAGGATGAACCGTGATTGTGCGGGGCGGTGGTGCGGTGCGGAATCCCCCCGCCACGCCTGAGGCGTGGCCCTCCCCCCTTTCACAAGGGGGGCAAGGGGATTGGCATGGCCCTTGAAATGTTTGCATTTGACAGCGCAATCGGAAAACCGGAGCAGTCCTTGGGCAGATTCGCCCTCTCGCCCCCCTTGTGAAAGGGGGGAGGGCCACCGCCTGCGGCGGTGGCGGGGGGATTCCTGCCAAGGCTTCCCGCAAGAGGAATTTATCAGAAAACGAAACCACAGCCAACAAAAGGAGAACAATATGGCAAGCAACAGAATAGGGCGCATCAACGAGGAGATCCAGCGGGAGCTGTCGTCGCTTCTGCGGACGGTGAAGGATCCGCGGCTCCAGAGCGGCCTTTTTACCATTACCAATGTGGATACTACCGGCGATCTGCGCTATACGAAGGTCTACATCTCTGCCCTGGACAAATCCCAGGAAAAGGAGATGATGAAGGGCCTCCGGTCCGCCGCCGGATACCTGCGCCGGGAGTTGGGCATGGCCCTGCGGCTGCGGTACACCCCGGAGCTCCAGTTCATCGCCGACGACTCTATCCAGCAGGGGGCCCACATCTTGGAGATGCTCCGGGACCCCGACGTGGTCAAGCCCCCCAACCCTGCCAATGAGCACATTATTCTGGAGGACGAGGAATGAGCAGTATCACAGCAAAGGAAGCCGCTGCCCTCCTGCGGCAGCAGGACAATATCCTGATTCTCACCCACCGCCGCCCCGACGGGGATACCACCGGCTGCGCCGCCGGGCTGTGCGCGGCCCTGCGGCAGATCGGCAAGACGGCGTATGTATTGTACAACCCGGAAATAACGGACAGTAATCGGGTTTATGTGGAGCCCTACTGGGCCCCGGCGGATTTTCAGCCGGATTTCGCGGTGAGCGTGGACATCGCTTCCAAGAGCCTGTTCTTTGCCGGGGAGGAGAAGTACCTCGGCCAGATCGGCCTGGCGGTGGACCACCACCCGTCCTTTGAGGGCTTCGGCGCGGTCCACTGTGTGGATGATTCCCGGGCGGCCTGCGGGGAGATCGTCTATGAAATCTGCCGGGAGCTGGGGGAGATCACCCAAGAGATTGCGCTGCCCCTCTACGCCGCTGTGGCCACGGATACGGGCTGCTTTGTCTATGCCAACACCACCGCCAACACCCACCGGGTGGCAGCGGCGCTGCTGGAGACGGGGATCGACTATTTTGCCGTCAACAAGCGCCATTTCCGAACCAAGAGCAAAAAGCGCATCGCCCTGGAGACGGAGTTGCTGGGGCATATGCGGTTTTTCCATGAGGGGCGAGGCGTGTTCATGTCCGTGTCCCGGGCGCTGATGGAGCGGTTGGGAGCCGCGGAGAGCGACGCGGAGGACCTGTCCACCCTGGCAGGGATGATCGAGGGCGTGGACTGCGGCGCGGTGCTGCGGGAGTTGCGGCCCAACGAGTGGAAGCTGAGCCTGCGCACCGGGGACAACGGCCGGGTGAACGCCACCGAGGCGTGCAGGCGGCTGGGGGGCGGGGGCCACGCCATGGCCGCCGGGGCAACCATCGAGGGCACGCTGGAGGAGGTGGAGGCCAGGGTGCTGGAGGCCATCGACGCGGTGAAGAGGGCGTAGCGGGGGCTGTCCCCGCCGCGCCTGGCGCGGTGAAAAAAGATGGGGAAATTGTAAAAAAGGGCTTGACAGAAAGCGCTTTTTTTGGTATAGTAAATCTTGCCGTTCGGTACGGCGAAGATATGGCGGCGTAGCTCAGTTGGCCAGAGCATTCGGTTCATACCCGAAGTGTCACCGGTTCGAATCCAGTCGCCGCTACCATGGCCCGTATGGGTCAGGCCCTTGGCGCGTTGGTCAAGCGGCTAAGACACCGCCCTTTCACGGCGGTAACACGGGTTCGATTCCCGTACGCGTCACCACGACGGGAGGAATCGCTC
>JAAWHO010000134.1 GCA_022795905.1 Oscillospiraceae bacterium | reverse complement strand
CCTGAACCTGAGCCGGAGCCCCGGACCAGCGTGGACCTGAGCACTTTCCCGGACGCCGGGGACATCCCCGACTATGCGCTGCCCTACTTCCAGGCGATGGTGGACCGGGGCGTCATCGGCGGCGACGCCCAGGGACGGCTGATCCCCAACCACTCCCTGACCCGGGCGGAGATCTGCAAGATTCTGGTGACCATGGGATAGAGAAAGGCCGGTCCGCTCCGGAGTGGTTCGGAGCGGACCGGCGCTGTATATGCTTACTGCTTGCCCAGGTGGTTGGCGATACGCTGCATAATCATGTCCAGGGCCACCAGGTTGTGTCCTCCCTCCAGGACGATGATATCCGCAAACCGCTTGGAGGGCTCGATAAACTGCTCGTGCATGGGCTTGACGGTGGTCAGGTACTGCTCCACCACCGACTCGATGCTCCGCCCCCGCTCCTTCACGTCCCGGAGGATCCGGCGGAGGATGCGCACGTCGGCGTCGGTGTCCACAAAGATTTTAATGTCCATCAGGTCCCGCAGTTCCGGATTCTGGAAGATCAGCAGGCCCTCCACGATGATGACACTGCTGGGCTCCACTGTCACCGTGTTCTGGGTCCGGTTGTGGTCCGGGAAGGAGTAGACCGGGCACTGGATAGCCACGCCGGCCTTCAGGGCCTGGAGGTGCCGGATCATCAGATCCGTCTCAAAGGCGTCCGGGTGGTCGTAGTTCTGCCGGCAGCGGACCTCGAAGGGCATACCGGTCTGGTCCCTGTAGTAGTTGTCGTGGTAGATGACGCTGATGTCGCTGCCGAAGCGGTTTTTGATGTGCTCGGTCAGGGTTGTCTTGCCGCTGCCCGTGCCCCCAGCGATGCCGATGAAAATGGTGTCCAGCATGATAGGCCCTCCTCATGATTTTGATGGTCCTATTATACGGGAGAGGCCGGGGAAAAACAAGGGACATGGGAACGATTTTTGTGAAAATCCGTCTAAAGAGAAAAATCCCCGTTGACGGAAGCCGGAAAAGCGGATATGATGAAGAAAAGGAAACCATCAAAGGAGGCCAGCCATGAGCAACCGAGTATGCCAGAAATGCGGAGAGGAGTACTCCGAGACCTATAAGACCTGCCCCTTCTGCCAGGAGGAGGAGGCCATCCGGCAGGGACACCCGCCCCGCCGCCACAGCGGGCACCGGGAGTCCAGCCGTCAGGGCGGCGGCGCCGGGGGCGTGCTGCTGCTGGTGGTGGGAGTGATGCTGGCGGGTGTGCTGGGCTTTCTCTTCTTTGGGGACAGACTGACCTCGGCTGTTGGCATCCGGGGGGATACCAGCGGCGAGCCCCTGCCCGTAGAGGACTCGTCGGAGGATACGGAGAAGGACCCGGAGCCGGCGGATGCGGACGGCGGCAGCGGCGATGAACCGGTGTCCACCCAGCCCCCTGTGCCCTCCGGGAACAGCGGCCAGACGGGGACCAGGCCCGGGGCGGAGGCAGTGGTCCCGCCGGTGACCATCCAGGCCGGGCCTCTGACCCTGTCCCAGTCGGATATTACCATCGCCGCCGGAGATACCGCCCGGCTGACCACCACCGGCGGCAGCGGGGATGTGGCCTGGAGCTCCTCCAATGAGAATATCGCCACGGTGGACGGCGGCTCCGTCACCGGACAGGCCGGAGGCACGGTGACGATCACCGCCGCCTGCGGCGAGGAGAGCGTGAGCTGCACAGTGAAGGTCACAGGCGACCCCTGGGTCAGCACTGCGGAGCTGAGTCTGAGCCATACGGACGTTACCCTGCGGGAGAGCAATCCCACCTTTACCATTACGGTCAAGGGCACGGACAGCGCCGCCGTCTGGACCAGCGACAACCCCGGCGCCGCTACGGTGGACAGCTCCGGGAAGGTAACCCGGGTGGGCGGCGGAAACGCGACGATCACCGCCGCTGTGGACGGTCAGGAGCTGACGTGCATCGTCCGGTGCGGAAAGGCATAGCAATAAATCCCCGGCCTATCATCAGGCCGGGGATTTTGCTTGTCGCTAAATTTACTTGCTCAGCTGCTCGTCAATAGCCTTGGCGGCGGTCTTGCCCGCGCCCATGGCCAGGATGACGGTGGCCGCGCCGGTGACGGCGTCGCCGCCGGCGTAGACGCTCTCGCGGCTGGTCAGGCCGTCCTCGTTGACGATGATGCCGCCCCGCTTGTTGATCTCCAAACCCTTGGTGGTGGACTTGATGAGGGGGTTGGGGCTGGTGCCCAGAGCCATAATGACGCAGTCCATCTCCATCTCAAACTCGCTGCCCTCCTTGACGATGGGGCGGCGGCGTCCGGAGGCGTCGGGCTCGCCCAGCTCCATCTCCACGCACTTGAGGCCGCAGACGGAGCCGTTCCTGGGATCCCGCTTGTCCTCGGGGTTTAAGTAGCCCAGAATCTCCGTGGGGTTGTTGAGGGTCTTGAAGATGATGCCCTCCTCCTTGGCGTGCTCCACCTCCTCGGCACGGGCGGGAAGCTCGGCCTCGCTGCGGCGGTAGACGATGTACACATCGGCCCCCAGCCGGCGGGAGCACCGGGCGGCGTCCATAGCCACGTTGCCGCCGCCGACGACAGCCACCTTCTTGCCCTTCAGAGGCATGATGGGGGTGTCGGAGCCCTCCTTGTAGGCCTTCATCAGGTTGATGCGGGTGAGGAACTCGTTGGCGGAGTACACGCCCTTCAGGTTCTCCCCGGGGATGTGCATGAACATGGGCAGGCCCGCTCCGGAGCCGATGAACACGGCCTCAAAGCCCTCCTGCTCCATCAGCTCATCAATGGTGATGGACCGGCCCACCACCACGTTGGTCTCAATCTTCACACCCAGCTCCTTGAGGCCGTCCACCTCCTTCTGGACAATGGACTTGGGCAGACGGAACTCGGGGATGCCGTACACCAGCACGCCGCCGGCCAGGTGCAGGGCCTCGTAGACCGTGACCTCGTAGCCCTTCCGGGCCAGGTCCCCGGCGCAGGTGAGGCCGGAGGGGCCGGAGCCGATGACCGCCACCTTGTGTCCGTTGGAGGCGGGCTTCACGGCCTTCTCGGTGGCGTTGGCGTTGTGCCAGTCGGCCACGAACCGCTCCAGGCGGCCGATGCCCACGCTCTCGTGCTTGATGCCCCGGACGCACTTGGACTCGCACTGGGTCTCCTGGGGGCAGACCCGGCCGCACACGGCCGGCAGGGCGCTGTCCTGGGCGATGATCTGATAGGCGGCCTCAAAGTCGCCCTCGGCCACCTTGGCGATAAACTCGGGGATATGGATCTGCACCGGGCACCCGGAGACGCAGGGCATATTCTTGCAGTGGAGGCACCGCTGGGCCTCGTCAATGGCCTGCTCTTTGGTGTAGCCCAGGGCTACCTCCTGAAAGTTGCCGGACCGGACCACCGGGTCCTGGTGGGGCATGGGGTTCTTGTTAGGACACATATTCGCCATCTTATTTCTCCTCCCGCGCGGATTCGCCCGGATTCTGGTCAAGCAGCTCCGCAACCTTCTCCTTGGCCTCGGAGAGGTCCTTGCAGCCGTCCAGAATCATGGCGACCATTTTCAAAATTTTATCAAATTGTTTGTCGGTCATGACTTCCAGCATATCCTTTACTTGACTTCCTGCTTGAACAGGTTGCAGGTCTCCTCCCGGGCGTGGAGCTCGAAGTCCCGGTACATCGCGCCCCGGGCCATGGCCTCGTCAAAATCCACCAGGTGGCCGTCGAACTCGGGGCCGTCCACGCAGGCGAACTTGGTCTCCCCGCCCACACTGAGGCGGCAGCCGCCGCACATACCCGTGCCGTCGATCATGATGGGGTTCATGCTCACCACGGTGGGGATGTTGTACTCCTTGGTCAGGGCGCAGACAAATTTCATCATAATGACCGGCCCGATGGCGATGACCCGGTCGTACTTGGCGCCGGCCTCGATCTGCTCCTTGAGCAGGTCCGTCACCAGGGCCTTCTTGCCGTAGGAGCCGTCGTCGGTGCCGATGATGAGGTTGGTGCTGGCGGCCTCAAACTCCTCCTTGAGGATGATGAGGTCCTTGTTCCGGAAGCCAACGATCAGGTCCACATGGCAGCCGTCGTCGTGGAGCTTCTTGGCCACGGGGTAGGCGATGGCGGTGCCCACGCCGCCGCCGATGACGGCCACCCGCTTGAGGCCCTCGGTCTCGGTGGCC
>JAAWHO010000133.1 GCA_022795905.1 Oscillospiraceae bacterium | reverse complement strand
CTACTTCAACGGCGAGACCACCGAGCCCGGGGTGGTCAGCGACGTGCTCGAGTGTACGTGGACCGGGGCGCACTGGCAGACCTGGCAGGTGAGCTCCCAGCCGCTCCGGACGGCGGGCCCCGCTCTCCCGGAGCCGGCCCCCGTTTTTCAGGAAATCCTGCGGGACTTCATCGCGGAGTGCCGGGAGAACGGCACAGAGGACATTTCCGGAAACCGCTTCGCTGTTTATGATGTAAACGGCGATGGAGAGAACGAGCTCATTACCCAACGGAGCAATACCTATATGACGGCAATGCGCGAGCGGATCTACAGCGCGGACGGTACAGAGCTGTTTTCCTCTTTTCCTGATGTGACCTATTATGACAATGGCGCGGTTCAGATAGGCTGGAGCCACAACCAGGGCTGGGCCGGGGACAGGCTGTGGCCCTACACGCTGTACCGCTGGGACGGAGCGGGCTATGAGGAGCTCGCCAGCGTGGACGGCTTCGACAAATCCCTCCGGGAGGGCCTGGGTGTGGAGCTTTTCCCCGACGAGCTGGACCTGGATGGGGACGGGTATCTCTACTATATCATCACCGAGCCCGGCGGATACGCCCCCGACTACGGTACGCCGATGGACAATGCGGACTATGAGGCGTGGCTGGATTCCTACATCGGCGGCGCGGCCGTATTGGATATTCCCTATGTGCCGCTGACAGCGGAGACTATCGCGGCCATTGGATAAACCAAAACAGGACATGGAGAGAAAAACAATGAAAAGGAAAATCATCATCTGTCTGTTAGCGGCTGCGCTGTGCGCGCTGTCCGCGGGCTGCGGGGCAAAGCCGGATGGGAGCAGCCCGTCCGTGCCTCAGACACCGCCGGAGACACAGGAGCCTCCGGCGCCTGAACCGGCCCCTGTCCAGGCGCCGGAACCCGTGTCGGAGCCTGAACCCGCTCCGGAGGAGGAAGCTGCGGACCTCACAGGCACCTGGCGGGACGATCAGCGGGGTACCAGCGGCGGACGGTGCTATATGGAAATCACCGGAACAAGCGATGAATACACCATCGACATCTACTGGGGCAGCAGCGCCAGGGAGACCCACCACTGGCAGCTTTTCGGCGCCTACGACGAAGCGGCGAAGGCCCTTCCCTATATCGGCACCCACTTCCTGGACACCACTCTTGACGGCGGGAACATCCAGCAGACCGTCATGCTGAAGGGCCTCACCGGGACCCTGGCCCTGGACAGCTCTGGCGCTCTGCTCTGGAGCGATGACAATGAGCAGACGGGAGAAGGAATGGCCTTCCTTCGAGAGGATTAGACGGCGCAAAAGAGGAGCAGGGGACCGCACTCCCCCGCTCCTCTTTTTCATTCCTCCGCGTTTGCGTAGGCCGCGGCCTCCTCCGCCTCGGTAAAGGGCGGCAGGGGCTCAGCCTCCTCCGCCGGGGCGGCGGAGGTAATCTCAAACCGGGTCCAGGCCACCTCAAAGATCATGGTTCCGTCCACGCTGATCTCGCTGCGCAGGGGCAGGAAGGTCTCCTTGTCAAACCAGGTGGTATACACCGTCCCCTCCTGGTCCGGCAGGTCGCAGGCCAGCCGCAGGCACTCCCGCTCCCCCACCGTCTCCTCGCTCTGCTCGGCTGGGTAGCCGGTCCCCGCCGCCGCCATCAGCCGGGGCAGCGCCGCCACCGGCGATACCGCCGCCGCCGAGTAGCTCCCGGCGTCCAGGGAGATGTCGTCGTAGGAGAGCGTCAGCGTATCCCGCTCCACCGTGGCGGAGATGCCCGCCAGGTTCTCCGGCGAGAGCACCGTGACGGTGCTCTTCTCCGGGCCATAGTCGCACCGGAGAGTGTACTCCCGGATCTCATCGTCATAGTGGCAGGTGATGCCGGCCTCCAGCACGGCGGCCTCCACCCCGGCGTACTGCCGCTGCAGGTCCGCCGTCAAATCTCTCTCCTCTCCCCCGCCGCCGCAGGCGGTGAACAGGAGCATCAGCATTGGTGCAAAAAGCAGGGCTTTTCGCACGGTCCTTCCTCCTTCTTCCCTCTGAAATCTTTACATCAGTTCCCTGAACACAGCCGGCAGGCGCTCCACCATGTCCCAGGGGGTCATGGCGTACTCCGTCAGCTCCCGGGCGCACAGATCCCCCGCCCGCCCGTGGAGCCACACGGCGCACGCCGCCGCCTCGAAGGGCTCCGCCCCCTGTCCGATGAGGGAGAGGACCATCCCCGCCAGCACGTCGCCGCTGCCGCCCTTGGCCATGCCGCAGTTGCCGGTGGCGTTCACCAGAAGCCGCCCGTCCGGCCCGGCCACCACGGTCCTGGGGCCCTTGAGCGCCAGGACACAGCCGTGCTTCCGGGCAAAGGCGGCGGCAGCCTCCTCCCGCCCCGGGGACAGGTCCCCGCCCAGACGGCGAAACTCCGCCTCGTGGGGGGTGAGCACCGTGGGGGCCCGCCGGCCTGTCAACACATCTATATGCGCGGCGGCGGCGTTTATGCCGTCGGCGTCCAGCACCACGGGGCACTCCAGGTCCCGGAGCAGGGCCAGGACCCTCTCCTCCGCCCACCAGCACCGGCCCAGGCCGGGGCCTATCAGCACGGCATCACAGGCGGCAATCCGGGCAATCTGCTCCGCGTAATCCTCAGGGACGGGGTGAACCATGGCCCCAAGGCAGCGGGCGGCTACAATGGGGTACACATCCTCCGGCACGCCCACGAATACCAGGCCGCTGCCGGTGCGGACGGCGGCCTCCCCGGCGTAGGCCGGCGCGCCGGTGTAGCCCTCGGACCCGCCGTAAATATAGACCCTGCCAAAGGTTCCCTTGTGCCCGCCCGGGTCCCTGGGCGGCAGAAGGCCGCGAACCATCTCTCTGGTGATCTCCTTCATGAACGCTCCTCCCCTCTCCTTTTGTTATCTCTATTCTACTATATTTATGTCAAATTGTCGATGGTTTTCTCTCCCAGGGAAGAAAAAAGAAGTTTTTCACCTTCACCCCCTTGCCAAACGGGCAAAAGTATGTTATAAGTACAGGAGTTAAATGCGAGGAACGGGAAAATAGCGGGTTTTGCGGAGCCTAAGAGAGGGACGGCCACCGGCTGAGAGCCATCCCGGCCCGTGCCGCTTGGTTCGCCCGGGAGCGGCCCCTGAGAGGGGGACGGTGGTTCCGCCGTTACCGGAAAGCGAGTGCCCGCGCCGCGCGCGGGAATGCGGGTGGTACCGCGGAGGGCTTGGCCTTTCGTCCCCAGGATTTTTGGGGAGGAAGGGCCTTTTATTTTGTCTATCCACATCCAAACAAAAGGAGTTTTGACATGAAAGAACAGTTAGCGAAAATCCGCGCCGAGGCGCTCTCCGCCTTTGAGAGCGTCGAGGACGCCGCCGGGCTGGACAGCCTGCGGGTGAAGTACCTGGGCAAGAAGGGCGAGCTAACCGCCGTCCTCAAGCAGATGGGGAAGCTCTCCGCCGAGGAGCGCCCCGTCATGGGCCAGCTGGCCAACGATGTCCGCGCGGCGCTGGAGAAGGCCCTGGAGGACTGTTCCGCCAGGTTGGAGGCCGCCGCCCTGTCCAAGCGTTTGGAGAGCGAGGCCCTGGACGTGACCATCCCGGGCAAGGCCGTGTCCATCGGCCACCGGCACCCCATGAATATCGCCCTGGAGGAGCTTAAGGACATCTTCATCGGCATGGGCTTCGTGGTCCTGGACGGCCCGGAGGTGGAGCTGGCGGAGCTGAACTTCGACCGCCTCAACGCCGAGGAGGGCCACCCCAGCCGGGACTGGTCCGACACCTTCTATTTTGATAAGGACAGCCGGGTCATGCTGAGAAGCCAGACCTCCCCCATGCAGGTCCGGGCTATGGACACCATGGACCTGCCTATCCGCATCGTGGCCCCCGGCCGGGTGTACCGGAAGGACGAGGTGGACGCCACCCACTCCCCCATGTTCCACCAGGTGGAGGGCATGGTTATTGACAAGGGCGTGACCATGGCGGACCTGAAGGGCACGCTGAACACGGTGGTGGAGAAGCTCTACGGCGCGGGCACAAAGACCCGCTTCCGCCCCCACCACTTCCCCTTCACGGAGCCGTCCTGCGAGATGGACGTCCAGTGCCACAAGTGCGGCGGCGCGGGCTGCCCCACCTGCAAGGGCGAGGGCTGGATCGAGCTGCTGGGCGCGGGCATGGTCCACCCCAGGGTGCTGG
>JAAWHO010000132.1 GCA_022795905.1 Oscillospiraceae bacterium | reverse complement strand
TGTTCCGCAGGGGACGGGAGGGAATCAGCCCTCCTGTCCCCTGCTTTCTTTTTTGTAAATTGAGCGTAATAATTCTCCGGTTTGCACAATCTGTTTTTGTCGGCGCCGAAAAAAAGAAACATTTTCCGGGAGATTATTCTGGAAAAATTGCCAATTCTTCTGTTTTTAATCTATTTGTTTTGCCAGTATTTTGGCGAAAAACCAGCGTTCTCTTCAGCAGAGGGCACAAATCCGTGTTGACAGTGCAAAAGCATTATGGTACACTGAACGTACAAATTGAGCAGGACAGCTTTACCGTCCGGAAGGAGTGCCCATGGACCTGTACAGTATTGGAGAAATGGTAATCGACTTTACCCCCGGCAGCGAGCCGGCCAGCTACATACGCAACGCCGGAGGCGCGCCAGTGAACGCCGCCATCGCCCTGGTCAAGAGCGGTCTGACCGCAGGGGTGTGCTGCTCCGTGGGGGACGACGACTTCGGGCGGTTCCTGATGGATACTCTGCGGGAATACAACGTGCGCGTTCTCAATCCCCGGCTGTGCCGGGAGGCGGTGACCACCATGGCCTTTGTCACCCTCTACGAGAACGGCGACCGCAGCTTCGTCTTCGCCCGGAAGCCCGGGGCGGATATGTTCCTCCGGGAGGAGGACGTCCGGGAGGAGGACATCCGGGAGAGCGCCATCGTCCACGCCGGCTCCTGCTCCCTCTCCGCCTCCCCCGAGCGGGAGGCCACCGTCCGGGCCCTGCGCCTGGGCCGGGAGATGGGGAAGCTGGTGAGCTTCGATGTGAACTACCGCAATCTTATGTGGGACGACGACCAGGAGGCCTGCGCCCAGGCGGTGCGGGAGATCCTGCCCTACGTGGACCTGCTGAAGATCTCCGCCGAGGAGGTGGAGATGATGGGCGGCGAGGAGGGCATTCCGGCGCTGATGGAGCGCTTCGGCCTGACGGTGGTGATGGAGACCCTGGGCCCCGACGGCGCCCGGTGCTTCTTCCGGGGGAAGAAATTCCTGAGCCCCGGCGGCAAGGGCAAGTGCGTGGACGCCACCGCCGCCGGAGACTCCTTCTGGGGCGGGTTCCTGGCCTCCCTGCGGCTCCAGGGCGTGAGCCTGGCCGGGGATATTACAGAGGAGATCCTCCGCAGGGCCGCCGCCTACGGCAACGCCGCCGGGGACCTCTGTGTCCAGCGGAAGGGCGCCATTGTGGCCATCCCCACGCGGGAGGAGATTGAAGCCCAGCTGGAGGCGTGCCAAGGATGAAAACGATTTGGGAACAGCCCTGCGTGTATACGCCGTCCCTCATCTGCCTGGACCTGTGCAATCTGGAGCGGGACGTGAAGCTTCTGGAAGCCAACGGCATCGAAATGCTCCATGTGGATATCCTGGACGGCCATTTCAGCCCCAGTATGCCTCTGGGTCTGGACACGGTGCGGCAGCTCCGGGCCAAAACCGGGCTGGCCTTTGACTGCCATGTGATGGTCACGGCGCAGGACTACTTTGTTGACGAGCTTCTGGATATCGGCGTGGAGCAGATCGTCTTTCACGCCGAAACCCAGCCCCATATCGACGGGATGCTCAACCGCATCCACGCCAGGGGCGTTCGGGCCGGCGTGGCCCTCAAGCCGGCCACGCCCCTCTCCACCCTGGAGTACGTGCTGGAGAAGTGCGACACGGTGCTGCTGATGCTTATCAACCCCGGTTATGCCTTCGTGAAGGGCGAGAAGCAGGTGGACTACGCCGCCCGGAAGATCCGGGAGCTTCGGAGAATGATCCAGGACCGGGGCCTGGATACCAAAATCGAGCTGGACGGGCGCATCTCCCCGGACAACATCCGGACCTACGGCGCGGGGGAGGCGGACCTGTTCGTGGTGGGCAGCACCTGCCTCAAGCGGGAGGACCTGCCCGGCAGCCTGGAGAATCTGAACCGGCTGCGGGCGGAAGTAACAGGAGGGAAATAACCATGCAGGAAAATTTTGCCGCAGTTTACCGGGCGGACACCGCCGCCGTGCTGGAGGAGCTCAGCCGGACCCTTAACAGCATCGACCCCGCCTCCCTGGAGCGGCTGGCGGACGAGATCCTGGCGGCGGACCAGGTGTTCTTCGTGGGCGTGGGCCGGGTGCTCCTGAGCCTCCAGAGCGTGTGCAAGCGGCTGGCCCACCTGGGCATTAAAGCCCACTATGTGGGGGAGATCACCGAGCCGGCGATCACCAAGAATGACCTGCTCATTGTGGGCTCCGGCTCCGGGGCGTCCCTCTTCCCCCTGGGCATCGCCAAAAAGGCCAGGAGCGCGGCGGACTGCAGGATCGTTCACATCGGCTCCAACCCCAACAGCGAGATGAAGGAGATCGCGGACTTCATGGTCCGCATCCCCGTCCGGACCAAATTTTATCTGGACGACGAGATCGACTCCTGCCAGCCCATGACCTCCCTCTTTGAGCAGTCCCTGCTGCTGGTGGGGGACATCCTGGCGAAGATGATTATTGAGCACAGGAAGCTGGACATGAAGGGGCTGTGGCAGTACCACGCCAATCTGGAGTAAATGGCTATGAAAAAACAGGATATTCTGAGGCGCGTCGGCAGTATGCAGCAGCTGGCCTATGTCCGCCCCGTCACCCACACCGAGGGCCGGGCCGGCGGACTGCGGGGCTATCTGGTGAAGAACGGGCCCCTCAGCTTCGAGGTTTTGGCGGATAAGTGCCTGGATGTGGGCGAGCTGTCCTACAAGGGTGTCAATATCAGCTTTTTGTCGAAGCCGGGGCTCCAGGGCCGGAACCACTACGACACCCACGGAGGCGAGGCCCAGCGGAGCATTATGGGCGGCCTCTTTTTCACGGCGGGGCTGGAGAATATCTGCGCCCCCTGCACCCTGGAGGGGAAGGACTACCCCATGCACGGCCGTATCCGCACCACCCCGGCGGAGCACCTCCGGGCCGACGGGCGCTGGGTCGGGGACGACTACGTCCTCCGGGTGGCCGGCGAGATGCGGGAGGCGGAGCTGTTCGGCGAGAACCTGGTCCTCCGGCGGAGCATTGAGACGCGGCACGGCGGGAGGACCGTCACGGTAGTGGACGAAATTGAAAATCAGTCCTTCCGGTCCGAGCCCCTGATGCTGCTCTACCACATCAATATCGGCTATCCCCTGCTGGACGAGGGGGCGGAGCTGCTGCTCCCCACCCGGTCCGTGACGGCCAGGGACAGGGACGCCCAGGGCCATGAGGATGGCTGGAACAAAATGGACGCCCCCAGGGACAACGAGCCGGAGTATGTGTTCATCCACGACCTGGCCGGGACGGCGGAGAACTGGAGCGCGGCCTGTGTCGTCAATGAGAGGCTGGGCCTGGGCCTGCTTATCGAGTTTTCCCGGGAGAACCTGCCCTATTTCATGGAGTGGAAGTCCACCGCCTCTGGGGACTACGTGCTGGGCCTGGAGCCCTCCAACGCCAGCGTCTACGGCCGGCCCTTCCACGAGAAGGAGGGCACCCTGCACCGCCTTGCCCCCTTCGCCGCGGAGCGGAATGAACTGCGCTTCACCGTGCTGGACGGCGGGGAGGAGCTGCGGAAGGCCAGGGATTATATTGCGGCTATAAAAATATAATTATTTTAATGTAGGAGGAAGAATGTATGAAACGCTCTGAGATCAACGCCATCATCAAGGAATTTGAAGCCATGCTCAAGGAGTACCACTTCGCCCTGCCCCCCTTCCTGAGCTTCACCCCCGAGGAGTGGGCGGAGAAAGGCCACGAGTATGACGAGATCCGGGACAACGCCCTGGGCTGGGACATCACCGACTACGGCATGGGCGACTTTGACAAGCTGGGTCTGTCCCTTATCACCATCCGCAACGGCAACACCCACAACCCCAAGTATACCAAGACCTACGCCGAAAAGATCATGTACCTGCGGCCCGGCCAGGTATCTCCCAACCACTTCCACTGGAACAAGATGGAGGACATCATCAACCGGGGCGGCGGCCGGATCATCTTCAAGCTCTGGAACGCCACCCCCGACGAGGAGCTGGCCGATACCGACGTGGAGATCTGCCGGGACGGCCGGCGCTACATGGTCCCCGCCGGCAGCGAGATCGTCCTGGAGCCCGGCGAGTCCCTGAGTCTCTACCCCTACTACTACCATGAGTTCGTGGTGGACCCCACCTCCGGCCCCACCCTCATCGGCGAGGTGTCCATGTGCAACGACGACAACACCGACAACCGGTTCTATAAGCCCCTGGGCCGCTTCCCCACCATTGAGGAGGATGAGCCCCCCTACCGCCTG
>JAAWHO010000131.1 GCA_022795905.1 Oscillospiraceae bacterium | reverse complement strand
TTTTGCAGATTTCTCATGGCGGGTTGTTTCCTCCTTTTTGTTTTGCGGGCTGAGAGTTGTGGAATAATTCGATTCGGCACAAAAACCGGAAGTTTTATCGCCGAAAAGTCTTGTTCCTAACCCCTTAGGCGGAGGAAACCGGGAGAGTGAAACCGCTGCGGCGCAAGGGTTTCAGCGTTTATTGAAAAAATCCTGGTAGCGGTTTTGCTTCTGTTTGGTAGCGGTTACCCCGAAAAACCGCGAAAGAAGTCCCGGAAGCCTTGCGCCGCAAGGCTTGCGGGGCTCATCTATTGGTAGCGCTCCTGGTAGCAGTATCAGATTCTGGCAGCTCCGCCTTGCATTTCTCAGAGAAACCCGCTATACTACAAACAATATGCAGCAGGGGAGATTCAAACATGATTTATCACATTCTGGCTGTTGGAGACGTAGTAGGGGAGCAGGGGCTGGCCCATCTGGAGCGCCATCTGCGGAGCGTCAAAAAGCTGAAGGACATCCACTTCACGGTTGTAAACGGCGAAAACGCCTCCGGCACCGGCCTTACAGACCAGCAGGCGGAGCAGCTCTACCAGGCGGGGGCCGATGTGGTCACGCTGGGCAATCATACCTTCGGCAAGCCAAAGATCGCCGGACGGCTGGAGGAGGATCCCTACCTTCTGCGTCCCGCCAATTATACCGGTCGGGCTCCGGGGCGCGGCTGGGGGATATATGACTGTGGCCGCGTTCAGATCGGCGTTATGAACTTAATCGGCCGCTGCGGCCTGGACTTCAACGCGGACAACCCCTTTACCGCGGCCTCCCGCCTGCTGAAGGGGGAAAAGCCCCTGTTCACCCTGGTGGATTTCCACGCCGAGGCCACCAGCGAGAAGCTGGCCATGGGCTATTATCTGGACGGACAGGTCTCCGCTGTCTGGGGCACCCATACCCATGTCCCCACGGCCGACGAGCGCATTCTGCCCAGGGGGACCGGCTACCTGACGGACCTGGGCATGACCGGCCCTATAGAGTCCGTGCTGGGCATCCAGCCGGAGCAGAGCGTCGAGATGTTCCTGGGCGGCCTGCCGGGCCGGTTCCGGGTGGCGGAGGGCCCCTGCAAAATGCAGGGTGCGGTGTTCAGCCTGGACAGCGAAACCGGGCTGTGCGTCCATGTGGAGAGGATAGATATCCGATGACAGCGGAGCAGATGTGGCCGGAAGAGCCGGCCCGCTGTGCTTGACCGAAAGAGAGGAAGCCAATATGTCAACCCAACGAGTCAGAGCCTATTTTGCCATGTACGGGCCGGAGAGGTATGCCCGGGCTGCCCGGGTGGATATGTGCAGGGACCGCGGAGAGTAAGGAGGAACGTCTATGCCGAAAATTGTACACGCCGCGGACCTCCATCTGGACAGCGCCTTTGCCGGCCTGCCGGCGGAGAAGGCCCGGGAGCGCCGGCGGGAGCTGCGGGAACTGCCGGACCGCCTGGCGGACCTGGTGCTGGCGGAGGGGGCGGAGCTGGTAGTGCTCAGCGGGGATATCTTCGACGGGGAGGAGGCCTACCCGGAGACACTGGAGGCCCTCCGGAGGGCTCTGCGGAGGATGGACTGCCCGGTATTTATTGCCCCCGGCAACCACGACCCCTATACGTCCCGGAGCCCCTACGGGACGGCGCCGTGGCCGGACAACGTACATATTTTCCGTACTGCCGGCCTGACGGAGATAACCCTGCCGGAGCTGGGCTGCACGGTCCACGGGGCAGCCTTCACCGGACCGGAGCGGACGGACCGGGTTCTGGAAAACTTCTCTGTGCCGCGGGACGGAATGGCACACATCCTCTGCCTCCACGGGGATACCCTGTCCCCCGCCAGCCGGTACGGCCCGATCACAAGGGAGGAGCTTGGCCGCTGCGGGGCGGACTACGCCGCCCTGGGCCATGTCCACCAGGCCAGCGGCCTCCAGCGGGAGGGCGGGTGTGTTTGGGCCTACCCGGGCTGCCCGGAGGGCCGGGGCTTCGACGAGCTGGGGGACAAGGGCGTGCTGGCGGGGACAGTGGAGCCGGGGCGGGCGGAGCTGCGGTTTGTGCCCCTGTGCCGCCGGAGGTATCACATCCTTGAGACGGATGTAACGGGCCGGGGCCCCCGGGAGGCGCTGGAGGCCGCGCTGCCGCCGGCGGAGGACCTCTGCCGGATTATTTTCACCGGCGAGGCCGAGGGGATTGACTTGGCGGCGCTGGAGACGGCCTTCCGGGACCGGGTCTATGCGCTGGAGCTGCGGGATAAGACGAGGCCGGCCCAGAGCCTGTGGGCCCGGGCGGGGGAGGACACCCTGCGGGGCCTCTTTCTCCAGGAGATGCGCTACCGGTATGACGCCGCGCCCTCCGAGGCGGAGCGGGAGAAGGTGGTCCGGGCGGTGCGCTTCGGCCTTGCGGCCATCGAGGGGAGAGACCTGTAAGCGTCAATGTGTGGGGAGCGAGGGAGGAAAGAGCGGATGAGGCACGTTTTTATCATCAATCCCACGGCGGGGAAGCGGAACTGTACCGTGGAGATCATGGCTATGGCCAAGGGGCTGGAGGCCCGGGGAGAGGAGACGGAGTGCATTCTGACCAGGAGCCCCGGCCATGCCCGGGAGACGGCCGCCGCCGCTGCCGCCGGAGGTCCTGTGCGCCTCTACGCCTGCGGCGGAGACGGGACGGTCAACGAGGTGGCCAACGGCATTGCCGGTGTGGAAAGTGCCGCCATGACCTGCATCCCCGTGGGAACGGGGAATGACTTTTTGAGAAACTTCGGGGACATGGCCCCGCTGTTTGCCAGCGCGGAGAACCTCTTTGACGGCCCACAGTTTGCCCTGGACGCCATCGACTGTAACGGAAGGCTGGCGCTGACGGTGGTTTGCTCCGGGCTGGATGCTCAGGTGGCGGACGACGTACACCGGTATGGCAGGCTCCTGAAGGGGCAGAGCAGCTATATCGCCTCCCTGGCGGTGAATTTTTTCTCTCGGAGCTACAGCCATCAGTGGACCGTTACCCTGGACGGGGAGACGGTGAGCGGGGAGTTTATCCTGGCCGCCGTCTGCAACGGGCGGTACTACGGGGGCGGCTTTATGCCCTCGGCGGAGGCCCGGATGGACGACGGCGTGCTTAACACGGTGCTGGTGCGGAAGGTCAGCCGGGCTGTTTTTCTCCGGCTGGTGGGAGCCTACGCCAAGGGGGAGGCCTGGCGCTTCCCGGAGGTAGCCCGGCGGTCCGCCGCCAGGGAGATCGTCATCGAGTCCCGGGACCGGGATATCGTCACCTGTCTGGACGGCGAGTCCGTGCGCAGCCGCCGGGTGGCGCTGCGGCTGTCGGAGAAGCGGGTGAACTTCTTCGGCCCCGCCGGCTGCGACCCCAACGCCACCTGTACGGCGATTTGATGCGGAAAAGAGCGCAATATTTCCCCCTTTTGTGTGAAACTAGAAGAGGCTCGCATGAAAGGGGAGTTTTTGTGAAAATCAGAGCGCAGGAGACGGCCCGGACGGCCTCTGGACAGGCCCAGAGCATCTTCTTCCAGGTTCTCTACCCGGCTCAAGGGGGTCATGGTTTCCTCGGGGAGGTCTATCTTATCAGCCAGTGTGTTAAATTTCGGTATAATGGATGCCAGAATTGAAGTTTTTTGAAAAAGTCCTTGACGTGAGCGGGGCGCTGTGATAAAATACCAAACTGCGCGGGTACGTGTGCCCGTGTATCTTGGTCCGTCAAACCGGAGGGATTCCTTTGCTCAGTCAGCTGCGATGCAGAAAAAAAGTGACAGGTGTGAAGCAGTCCGCCCGCGCTGTCCGGGACGGGTCCGCCCAGCTGGTTTTTCTGGCGAAGGACGCAGACCCCGCCCTCACCGCCCGTATCCGGGAGCAGTGCCGGAGCCAGAGCGTGGAGGTGGCGGAGGGCTTCACCATGCGGGAATTGGGACAGGCCGCCGGCATCCAGGTGGGTGCCGCCGTGGCGGCTGTCTTGAAAAACTGAGAAAATTTCTGGCTATTTGGTTTTTACAGGATATTTTTCTGATATCCTGTAAAAAATAAATCGGAGCGTCCCGCTCCGCACATTTTTTGAGAAAGGAGAAAACTATGCCTACTTTCAACCAGCTGGTCCGCAAGGGCCGGCAGCAGGCCACCGACAAGTCCAAGAGCCCTGCCATGCAGTACGGTCTGAACACCCTGAAGAACAAGGAGACCGACCTGCCCTCTCCCCAGAAGCGGGGCGTGTGCACCGCGGTTCGTACGGCGACTCCCAAGAAGCCGAACTCCGCTCTGCGTAAGATCGCCCGTGTGCGCCTGACCAACGGCTACGAGGTCACCGCCTACATTCCCGGCGTGGGCCACTCCCTCCAGGAGCACTCCGTGGTCATGATCCGC
>JAAWHO010000130.1 GCA_022795905.1 Oscillospiraceae bacterium | reverse complement strand
TACCGCAGTTTTCAGGCTGTTCAGCGCCGATGTGGACGCTTTGCCCGATACTGTGGACGATAAGCTGTCCACCCGCCGGTCCACCGCCTTGATGCCCGCGTCAATTTTGGCGTTGTCCGCGTTGAATTCGGTGCGCAGCACCTTGTCCTCCGCCTCCCACTGGCAGAGATTGTAGTTGGGGGTTTGATTGGCTGACATGCCGGTTCCTCCTTAAAAATAGATTCCATATAGACAGAGAAAACGCCCCGGAGTGGGACGTTTTCATACATTTATTGGAAATGAGGGCGCATTGCGCCCATTTTAATAGCCCCGGCTCCGCCGGGGCCGGAAACCGGGTACAAGACGCGCCCATTTTTGTTATTTCACCCACTCCTGGGCAAACCGCGCGGCGGCGTCCACCAAGGGGGAGGCGACGTCCTTTCTCCAGGCGATCCCCACCTCCTTAGTAATTTTTTCCGTCAGCTTCAGCTCAGCAACACCCCTCAGCGGCCGGATGCCGAACTCCTCCGAGGGCAGAAGGGCCACGCCCAGCCCACCCTGAACCATATATAGCCCAGTGGTGGGACTGGCCGACCGGCAGACGATGTTGGGCTCAAACCCGGCCTCCCGACAGGCGGCCAGGCACAGCTCCGAGGCCACCTGCCCGGTTTGATGAAAGATGAAGTGCTCTCCGCTCAGCTCCTTGAGGCTGACCCGCTCCCGTCCCGCCAGCGGGTGAAGGGTGGGCACTGCCAGGGAGTACACATCCTCTCCCAGCTTGACGAATTCCAGCCCGGCGGGGACGCCGGACATGGGGCGGTTTAAAAAGGCGGCGTCGATTTTCCGGTCTACCAGCAGCTCCAGCAGGCGGTGGGTGCCGTCCTGCACGATATTCACCGAGACGTCCGGGTAGCTGCCGCAGAAGGCGGACAGCAGCCCGCCGAAGTCGATGCACTGCAGGCTGGTGATAATGCCCAGGTTCAGCGTGCCTTTGCGCACCCCGGCGTACAGCGACATTTCGGCCTGCAGCGCGTCGGCCCGCTGGACAATCTCCCCGGCCCGCCGCACAAATTCCCGCCCCGCCTCCGTCAGCGCCACTCCCCGGGAGTTCCGGCTGAACAGGGCCACCCCCAGCTCCTTTTCCAGCCGGGCCACCTGCTGGGACAGGGCCGGCTGGCCCACATGGCAGGCCTGCGCCGCCAGGGAAAAATTCTCGTGCTCCGCCACCGCCAGCACATAGCGCATGGTGTAAAGCTCCATAGAGCCCCTCCCCCTCACTTGTCAAACTCCCCAAAAAAGTTGCCGGTCTTTGTGCAGAATATTGAGCATAGCCCTATACTATCCTCAAATTTCCCTGGCTGTCAAGCCTTTTTCCGAGCTTTTATCATTTTTTGTGATAACGGCTGTTCCAAAGAAGAATTGGACACCAGAGGGATTTGGATTTATAGTAGTGCCATCATCAAGAACAGAAAGGATGTCGGATATGAGTACCGGTGCGGAGAAAAAAACTTGTTCCACCTGCGGCCTGGAACTGGAGCTGGCGGTAAAATCCTATCCGCTGGGCAGCGCTTTTCAGATGAAGCGGCTCCACGCGGACATCTATCGGTGTCCGTCATGCAGACGGGTGGAGCTGTTTGAGGCGGAGAGCGACATGGTGACCTGTCCCGTCTGCGGCGTCGCCCATCCCGCCCAGGAGCGGTGTGTCAACTGCGCCCTGGACACGGCCTTTGGCGGCTGGGAAGCCCGAAAAAAACATTTGCCCGACGAAAAGCCCAACACATAAATGAAAGGAATGAATTGTATGACCTCCTTCTATTTCACCCAAAAGGATGTGGAACGGCTGGAGCAGCAGGCCGTCCAGATCCGGCAGGACATCGTCTCCATGATTCACGCCGCCAAGGCAGGCCATCCTGGCGGCTCCCTGTCCGCAGTGGAGATGGTAACCGCCCTGTACTTCCACGTGATGAACATCGACCCTGAAAATCCCCAGTGGCCCGACCGGGACCGGTTTATCCTCTCCAAGGGCCACTCCTGCCCGGTGATGTACGCCGCTCTGGCCCGCCGGGGGTACTTTGACCCGGCCATCCTCAACACCCTGCGCCAGTATCACTCCATCCTTCAGGGCCATCCGGACATGAACAAGGTCCCTGGCGTGGACATGTCCGCCGGCTCTCTGGGCAACGGCCTGTCGGTGGGCGTGGGCATGGCCCTGTCGGGCAAGCTCCACCACCAGGACTACATGACCTATGTGATGCTGGGCGACGGCGAGATTCAGGAGGGCATGGTTTGGGAGGCCGCCATGGCCGCAAACCACCACGACCTGAAGAACTTGGTGGCTATCGTAGACTGCAACGGCGTGCAGATCAACGGCTGGACCAACGAGATCATGACGGTGGAGCCCATCGCCGATAAGTGGCGCTCCTTCGGCTGGAAGGTAGTGGAGGTCAACGGCCACAACATGACCGACGTGCTCACCGCCCTGCATACCGCCAAGACCATGCGTCACCCCACGGCGATTCTCATGCGCACCGTGAAGGGCAAGGGCGTCTCTTTCATGGAGGACGAGAGTAAATGGCATGGCGCGGCCCCCAGCGACGAGGAGCTTGTAAAAGCAATCAGTGAAATTCAGGAAGGCGGTGTGGTATAATGGGGACGCTGGCAACGAGAATGGCCTTTGGCCAGGAATTGATTGAAATCGCCAAAACCAACGAGAATTTTGTGGTGTGCAACGCCGACACCAAGACCTGCGGCCTGGAGAAGTTCGGCAAGCTGTTCCCCACCCGTGAGTTCTCCTTCGGCATTGCCGAGCAGAACCTGGTGGGCGCCTCCGCCGGCCTGGCCGCCTGCGGCAACAAGGTATTTCTGGCCACCTTCGCGGTGTTCGCCTCCATGCGGGCCTGCGAGCAGGTACGCACCTTCGTGTGCTATCCCAATCTGAACGTCACCATCATCGGCACCCACGCCGGCCTCCAGGTAGGCGGCGACGGCGCCACCCACGCCGCCATTGAGGACGTGGCCATTATGCGCTCCTTCCCCAACATGACGGTGGTGCAGCCCGCCGACGCTGTGGCCGCCAAGGCCCTGGCTCACGCCGCGGTGGACTTCAAGGGTCCCCTGTACGTCCGCCTGCACCGCAACCCGGTGGCCGACCTCTACGACCCCAACACCTACAAGTTTGAGTGGGGCAAGGCCAACACCGTGGTGGACAACGGCTCCGACATGACCATGATTGTCTCCGGCATTCTGCTGAAGAAGGCGGTAGACGCCGCCGCCGCCCTGAAGGAACAGGGCATCAACGTCCGGGTGCTGGATATGACCACCCTCAAGCCCCTGGACAATGAGGCCGTCCTCAAGGCCGCCAAGGAGACCGGCGCGATTATGACCATTGAGGATCACACCATTTTCGGCGGCCTGGGCAGCGCGGTGTCTCAGGTGGTAGTCCAGAATTGCCCCGTCCCCATGGAGCTCGTGGGCATTCAGGACCGGTTCGGCGAGTCCGGCGATCCGGAGCTGCTCTACCGGGACCACGGCATGGACACTGAGTCCATCATTGCCAAGGTGAAAGCACTGATTGCTCGCAAATGAGTTTTGAACTGATAAGGAAGAGAGAGGAGTTTTTACTCCCATTTTGCCAGGCTGGAGGGCCGCGGCTTTCCAGAAAGATTGGGCGGAGGATGCGTATCATCCGGTTTATTTCCACGCGCTGAAACGCATTGGCTATATGGGCGGCATCAGTATGGAGGGATTCCCCCGCAGCCGGGAGAGTTTCCCGGAGGAAGCCGCATATGCCTGCCGCTTTTTAAAGCGGGCTGCAAATCAGACATAAAGAAAGGAAGGATTATTATGCCTCATGTATGTATTCTTCAAACCAGCTTCGCCAAGCGTGAAGACACCGTAGCATTTTTGAAGGAAAAGGTCCCCGGCGTCCGGGTAGAGTTCATCACCGACAGCACCCTGCTCAGCGACGTCCGGGCCAACGGAGGCCCCACTCAGGCGGTGATTGACCGGATGACCCTCTATGCCAAGGCGGCGGAAATCTCCGGCGCGGACCTTATCGTCAACTCCTGCTCCACCGTGGGCGAGGTGGCGGACATCTATGAAAAAGAAGTCAACGTTCCTGTCATGAAAATCGATCTGCCCATGGCTCAGGAGGCAGTGTCTCTGGGCACCAAAATCGCCCTCATTGCTACCTTGGAGACCACTCTGGGCCCCAGCCAGCGTCTCATTGAGAAGGTGGGCGCGGAGCAGGGAAAGCAGATGCAGTGCACCCAGTTCCTCCAGAACCCCGCCTGGGATGCCCTTCAGGCCGGTCACCCCGAGGAACACAACCGCATCCTGATGGAGAGCATCCGGGAATTAGACAAGCAGGGCTACGATGCCATCGTCATGGCTCAGGTGTCCATGCG
>JAAWHO010000129.1 GCA_022795905.1 Oscillospiraceae bacterium | reverse complement strand
CGGTCATCCCGGTGCTCCACCAGCTCACCCACCTGCCGGTGGTGGTGGACCCCAGCCACGCCACGGGCCGCTGGGAGCTGGTGGCCCCCATGGCCCTGGGGGCCACGGCCTGCGGGGCCGACGGGCTCATCATCGAGGTCCACAACGACCCGGAGCACGCCCTGTGCGACGGCCCCCAGAGTCTGCGGCCGGAGAAGTTCGCGGACATGATGGAGAAGGTCCGGGCCATCCGGCCCTACGCCGACCGCTCCTTTACCACAGGTGGCCTCCATGGTTGAGACGGTAGGCGTTGTGGGCCTGGGCCTCATCGGCGGCAGCATGGCCAAGGCCATCCGCAAGTATACGGACTGCACCCTCCTGGGCTATAACCGCAGCGGTTCCGTCCTCAGCCAGGCCCTGGACGAGGGGGTGCTGGACGGGGTGCTGACAGAGGAGAAGCTCTCGGAGTGCGACCTGGTCATCATCGCCCTGTACCCGGAGGCCACGGTGGAGTATGTCACCAGGCACCGGGACCAGTTCAAAAAGGGCGGCATCGTCATGGACTGCGGCGGCGTGAAGGGCGTGGTCTGCGGCCCCCTGGAGGCGGTGGTGAAGGACGCCGGGTTCTGGTTCGTGGGAGGCCACCCCATGGCGGGCATTGAGCGCTCCGGCTACGCCCACGCCTTCCCGGAGCTGTTCCAGGGGGCGTCCCTGATCCTCACGCCATACCCCGGCACGCCCCAGAGCTGCCTGGATGAGATCTGGGAGCTGGCCCGGAAGCTGGGCTTTGGGCACCTCCAGCCCTCCACCCCGGCCGAGCACGACCATATTATCGCCTACACCTCCCAGCTGGCCCATGTGGTGAGCTGCGCCTACGTGGGCAGCCCCTCGGCTCCCAACTTTGCGGGCTTCTCCGCCGGGAGCTTCAAGGACATGACAAGGGTGGCCAAGCTCAACGAGGAGATGTGGACGGAGCTGTTTCTGGAGAACCAGGACGCCCTGGTCCGGGAGATCGACACCCTGGTGGAGGAGCTGGCGGCCTTTGCCTACACCATCCGCCGGGGGGACCGGGAGCGTTTAAGGGATATGCTCAGGCACGCAAGAGAGATTAAGGAAGCCATTGACAAGGACTGCTGAGAAAGGGGAGAACGATGAATACCAGCTATATCACCGACTACTACAACAGCTACAACGAGGACGAGCGGACCAAATCCCGCCACGGCAGCGTGGAATTCACCACCAATATGAAGTATATCCGGACCTATGTCCCCCAGGGCGGGAAAATCCTGGACGTGGGCGCGGGCACCGGGGTCTACTCCATGGCCCTGGCTATGGACGGCTACGATGTCCACGCCATGGAGCTGGTGGAGCACAATATTGAGATTTTCCGGGAGAACCTGCGTGCCTGCGGGGCGGAGATTCCGGTGGAGCAGGGCGACGCCATGGACCTGAGCCGCTTCGCGGACGAGAGCTTCGACGCGGTGCTGCTCTTCGGGCCGCTGTACCACCTGTACGACAAGGCGGACAAGCTCACTGTTCTCCGGGAAGCCAAGCGGGTGGTAAAGAAGGGCGGGTATATTTTCGCGGCCTACTGCATGAACGAGGCCGTCATTATCCAGGAGGGTTTCAGGGACGACGGCAGCGCCATGATGGACTACCTGACCAAGGGGATGATTACTCCAGACTATCACTGCATCTCCAAGCCGGCGGACCTCTTTGAGATGGTGCGGCTGGAGGACATCGACGAGCTCAACCGGGAGACCGGCCTGCGCCGGGAGAAGATTGTCGCTTCCGACCTCTTCTCCCACTATATGAAGGACCGGATTGACAGCTTTTCCGACGTTGTCTATCAGACCTATGTCAAATACCATCTGTCCATCTGTGAGCGGCCCGACCTCATCGGGGCCACCAACCACAGCCTGGATATTCTAGTCAAGGAGTGATGGTTATGCAGACGGTCATGATCAACGCATCCGCGTCCTACCCCGTCCACATCGGCAAGGGCCTGCTGGACAGGGCCGGGGAGCTCATTGCCGATATCACAAAGTCCCGCCGCTGCGCCATCGTGACGGACAGCTCCGTGGGGCCTCTCTACGGCGGGCGGGTGCGGGATTCCCTGGAAAAGGCCGGGTTTGCCTGCCTGGTTTACACCTTCCCCGCCGGGGAGCAGAACAAAAATCTGTCCACCTATGGAAACATTCTGGAGTTTCTGGCCCAGAATAAGCTCACCCGCTCCGATTTTGTCATCGCCCTTGGGGGCGGCGTGACGGGGGATATGGCAGGCTTCGCCGCCGCCACCTACCAGCGGGGCGTCGACTATATCCAGGTACCCACCACCTTCCTGGCCGCGTCGGACTCCTCCGTAGGGGGCAAGACCGCCGTGGACCTGGAGGCGGGGAAGAACCTTGTGGGGGCCTTTCACCAGCCGAAAATGGTCCTCTGCGATACGGACACCTTCCGGACGCTGCCTGGGGATACCTTTGCCGACGGCATGGCGGAAACCCTCAAGCACGGCCTGATTGCCGACGCGGACTTCTTCGAGACGCTGACGGACGGCGCAAACCCGCCTGTTGACATGATGGTCCGCAAAAACGTGGAGATCAAGTCCGCCGTGGTCCGGGAGGACGAGTTCGAGCGCGGAACCCGGAAGCTCCTGAACTTCGGCCACACCCTGGGCCACGCCATTGAGAAGATCAGCGGCTTCTCCGTCACCCACGGCCATGCGGTGGCCATCGGCATGGTGCTGGCCTGCCGGGCGGCGGAGCGGCTGGGGTACAGTCCCGCCGGGACCCTGGAGCGGGTGGTCAGGGCCAACGAGATGTACCGCCTGCCTACGGAGTGTCCCTACACAGCGGAGCAGGTCTACGACGCCGCCACCGGCGACAAGAAGCGGGACGGCGGCAGCATTGACGTGGTAGTGCTGGAGCGCGTCGGGCAGGCCCGGACCGTCCGCCTGGACATGGAGGGCCTGCGGACCTTCGTGGAGGCCGCGCTATGAACCTGACCATCACGCCCACACGGCTCTCGGGGACCGTCACCCCGCCCCCCAGCAAATCCCAGGCCCACCGCCTGCTCCTCTGCGCGGCCCTGGCGGGAGGGGAGAGCCGGATTGAGAATCTGGCGGACTCCCAGGATATCCAGGCCACCCGGCGGTGTATGGCGGAGCTGAAAACAGAACGCAATTCCCTCCCCCGCTTCGACTGCGGGGAATCGGGCTCCACCCTGCGCTTTCTCATCCCTATCGCCCTGGCCCTCCGGGGCGGCGGGGTGTTCACCGGGCACGGGCGGCTCATGGAGCGGCCCCAGAAGCCCTACTTTGACATCTTCGATGAAAAGGGCGTTCGATATGAGCAGCGGGACGGCGTACTGACCGTCCAGGGGAAGCTGCCCCCCGGCGTCTACCGCCTGCCTGGGAATGTGTCCAGCCAGTTCGTCACCGGCCTGCTCTACGCCCTGCCCCTGCTGGAGGGGGATTCGGAGCTTGTGCTGACCACCCCCCTGGAGAGCCGCGGGTATGTGGATATGACCCTGGAGGCCCTGGCCCGCTTCGGTATCCACGGCACCGAGCGGGAAAACGGCTTCCTGATCCCCGGCAGGCAGAAATACTGCCCCGCCCAGGCCTCCGTGGAGGCCGACTGGTCCCAGGCCGCCTTCTGGCTGGCCGCCGCCGCTCTGGGAAACCCCGTACAGCCGGTAGGGCTGGAGGAGGACTCCTCCCAGGGGGACCGGGTCATTGGGGACTACTACGTCCCCCTGTGCCGCCCGGGGGATGTGGACATCGACCTCTCCCAGTGTCCGGATCTGGCCCCGCCCCTGGCGGTGATGGCGGCAGTGCGCTGCGGGACCACCCGGCTGGTGAACGCCGGGCGGCTGCGCCTCAAGGAGAGCGACCGCCTTGCCTCCATCACACAGGTGCTCCGCGCCCTGGGGGCGGATGTGGAGGAGGGGCCGGACTTTCTCAGGATTCAGGGCCGGGATGCTCTGGCGGGAGGCTGTACGGTGGACTGCTGCAATGACCACCGGATTGCCATGATGGCCGCCATTGCCGCCGCCCGGTGCGAAAGCCCGGTGACGCTCACCGGCGCGGAGTGTGTGGCGAAATCCTACCCCGATTTTTGGGCACACTACCGCATGTTAGGAGGGGTTTTCCATGAACACACTGGGAAATAAACTGAAAGTCACCGTCTTTGGACAGTCCCACGCCCCGGCCATCGGCTGCGTCATCGACGGTCTGCCGTCCGGCTTCGCGCCGGATATGGAGCGGGTATCCGCCTTCATGGCCCGGCGGGCTCCGGGGCGGAACGCCTGGTCCACCAACCGGAAGGAGGGCGATGTCCCGGAGGTCCTCTCCGGCCTGGTGGAGGGCAGGACCTGCGGCGCGCCGGTGTCTATGCTCATCCGCAACAGTGACCAGCACAGCAGGGATTACGCCGGGCTCAAGCGCACCCCCCGGCCCTCCCACGCCGATTATACCGCC
>JAAWHO010000128.1 GCA_022795905.1 Oscillospiraceae bacterium | reverse complement strand
CTCAGCTCGCCCTTGACAACGTAGACTGTGTTGCCGTCCTCATCAAAGATGTCGTAGCTGTCGAACCAGGAGAAAAATCTCTGTTTAAATAATAGTCTCATCTTGGAGCGCCTCCCGCAGCTTGTGAAAAAGAAGTTTGTACTATCTTCAATAAGATACCATATACATTTAAGAAACACAAATCATTTTTTGCGAGCAGGAGATGCCTCTCACTCCCCAATTAAACTACCGGTTCAATGACAAACCGCTCCGCTGCCTGTATGATAGGGACACAACGACAGAGCAAAGGAGTGGAACGCTATGAACTTAAAAGACGCTTTCCGGACGCAGAACAAGCTGCAAGCTCTGATGGACGAGGCGGGGGACATCCTCCAGGACCGGTGCAACACCCTGAAGGTCACCACCACCCACCTGCGCAGCAAGGTCATGCCCGAGGCCCAGGACGTGGTGACCGAGGACGCCGCCCCCAGCGAGTACGCCGAGCACATCAACCAGGTGGCCGCCTTCCTGATGGCCATGCTGGCGGAGCGGGAGAAGCTCAGCGCCGCCATCTGCGCCGCCAAGGCCAAGCTGCCTTTGGACATGGACAGCGAGGCCGGCCTGAACCGGGCCCGGCAGGAGCTGGCCGGCATCTTCCGCCAGATGACCGTCCTGCGCAACAGCGAGGTGGTGCTGCCCAACGGCGGCAGCGGCTACCGCTTCAACGGCGAGGGCAATCAGGTGAGCTACCGCTGCGACGCCAAGCGGGTGACCACCATCAACTTCGACCGGAACAAGGTCCGGGGCATGGCCACCGAACTGGGCCGCAAGGCCGACGAGGTGTCCGCCAGGCTGGACCAGTGCCTGGTCAACACCGCCGTGGACTACACCCTCCCCTTCGAGATGAACGACAGCTTCGACACCATCCTGTCCGATTTCATCCAGCGGCAGACCTCGTAACACCCTCCTCGGGCGCGGCGGGCATGGCGAAATGGAGAACTCGTGACGGCCGGTTCAGGTGCGGATGAATGATGATGCCGCACATCGCGAAGAACATATTGGAGAGCATCTGCAAAATGCTGTATTGAATGGGATCGACAGACGCTTCTCCCTGTGTTCCCCGCAAACACGTTTTTCTCACTTCCCCATACGCGAACGGAAAAACCGCCCTTACGCTTCTCCCTTTTGTGACTTGGCCTTCGGGCCGCTATATAACAAGTCGCCGATTCCGGGCGAACGCGGCCCTCTAAAGAGGGCCGTCCAGTCCGGATGCGGCGGATAAGGGCCTAAGCGGCTTTGAAATTCCGCCATGCCCCCCGCGCCCGAGGATATTGGAACAAAGGATGAGCGGCAGGCTCCGGCCTGCCGCTCATGGTACAAATATGGAGTTCAGGAAGGTCAGCCGCCACCAGGATGTCGTTCATGGGCACATCCAGTAGGGTACTCAGGGCGTAGAGGTTGTCCACCGTGGGCAGACTCTGGCCCCGCTGCCACCCCAAGGGCCCCGAGCCGCCCACAGGCGAGAAGAAGGAAGCCCCGGCCCCCAAGAAGGAGGACAAGCCCGCCGCCCCTGTCACTGGTGAGAAGCCCAAGGAAGCCAAGCCCCCCGAGGCTCCCAAGACCCCCGAGCCGCCCACAGGTGAGAAGAAGGAGGCTCCGGTCCCCAAGAAGGAGGACAAGCCCGTCGCCCCCGTTACGGGCGAAAAGCCCAAAGAGGCCAAACCGCCCGAGGCTCCCAAAGGCCCCGAGCCGCCCACGGGCGAGAAGAAGGAGGCCCCCGTGACCGGCCCCGCCGCCAAGGGCCCCGCCGGGACCGCCATTTCCCAGGTGTTTGACGAGCGCCTGACGCCCCCGGACGAGAAGGCCAAGCGGGATGTCCCCAGCCCCCAGGAGAACGAATCCTTCTTCATCCTCCTGCATCCCGCCTATCTGGAAAAATCCAAGTACAACACCATTTCCGTGGACACCAGGAGCGAGGACTATCTGGAGCTGAAAAAGTCCATTGAGCTGAACGGCGTGAAGGACCCCGTTCTCGCCCGGATCGGTGACGAGGGCACCCTGGAAATCCTCTCCGGCCAGCGCCGCCACCTGATCGCCACGGAGCTGAACTATCCTGTCCCCACCATCATCCAGAAAATATCCGACGCTGACGCGAAAATCCTGGTGGCGGACGGCAACCTCCACCGGCCCCATATCTCCATGTTCGACCTCTCCCGCTCCCTGCGGATGAAGATGGAGGGCATGAAGCAGAAAGCGGGCCGGAAGAAGAAAGGGACCGTCAAGGCGGAGGAACTGGACAGCGATGAAAAGCTGGCCCAGGAGATGGGCATGAAGGTGAGCAAACTTAACCGGATCATCCGTCTGTCCGAGGCCACCAAGGATGTATGCGACCGGGTGGACGACAATTCCCTGCCCCTGTCCATTGCTTCCGCCATCTCTTTCCTGAAACCGGAAAATCAGGATGAAGTCCTCCACCTGTCCGATTTGAGCTACAAGCTCACTACCGAGCGGATCGAGCGCATGAAAAAGGCGGAAAAGGCCGGAAAGCTGGATGAAAAGGCCATGCGGGAGATTCTGGAGGACAAAGACCTGGCTCCGAAGCACACCGTGCCGCCTCCGGCTCCCCAGCCGCCCGCGCCGCCGCCCACCCCGCCTGGCAGTCCCCCCGCGCCCCCGCCCATTCCTCCTTCCCCGGATGTGAAGCCGGAGCAGACGCCGGGCACGCCTGCGGTTCCCAAGGCTCCCGAGCCCAGCACACCGGGCCCCGCGCCCTCTGCAAATCCCCCCGCGCCGGAGAGCACGATCCCGCCCTCCGGTCCCACGAATCCCCCGGAGGAAAAGCCTCCCTTCAAGGGCGAGCAGGAACGGCCCGAATACACCAAGGTTATCCTGGCCGGGGACCGTCTGCGGAAATATTTCCCCGATGTGTCCATGACGCCCCGGGAGATCGAGGAAAGCGTCTATGACGCCCTGGAGGAACGCCGCCAGAGGCAGTTGAAGGCCCAGCAGAAGGACAGCATCTTCAAAAAGAACCCCATGAAGAAATAACGCATGGAATTTGCCGCCAATATCGCCAACCTGGGCAAATACAGCGTCGGGGTTCTTGCCACCGCACAGCTATCCTTCCCCACCACCACGGAGCAGGTTCAATCTGTTCTGCGGGAGATCGGCGTGGACGGCCTGCGGTACGGAGAGATCATTGTCCTGGAATACTCCATCGGCATCAAGGGCCTCGCCGGAAAGCTGGGAGAGTTTGTCCCCATTGACGAATTGAACTACCTCGCCAGCCGGATCGCGGAGCTGACGCCGGAGGAAAGGGAGAAGTTCACCGCCGCCGTCAGCCACGGGGAGTATGGGGACAATATGCAGGATTTGATTAACCTGACCTACAATCTGGACTGCTATGATTTTCTCCCGGACGTGCGGACGGAGGAAGAATACGGGCGCTGGCTGGTGGATCACCACCAGGAGTTCCGCTTGCCGGAGAAGGCCAGGCTGTACTTTGACTATGAATCCTATGGCGAGGACACCTGCATTAACGAGGGCGGGGACTTTTCGGAGCAGGGCTACATCTACAATAACCGGACACGGTTCCAGGAGGTTTACGATGGACAGCACGTCCCGGAAAAATACAGGGTGTTCCGCTATCCCCTGCAAACGAAAGTGAGGCCGTCGCGTTCCGGCAAGGGGCGGGACAGCCCTTCCCGCAAGCGCCCATGAGGGCGCTTTTTTCATATCAAATTTTAACAAGGAGCTGATGCGTTGAACGTTTTAGTCGTGGAGCCGAGAATGGCGCCCTATGAAAAAGAAATCAACGGATTACTAAAAGAAATGCAGGCGATTGTGGGAGGACGAATCGCCACCACGGATTTACCCCAGGAGGGAGCTGTCATTGTCAGCAATGATGAAAGCATATGCCTGGGTATGGAGTTCAACAGAAAAATTGACGATAAACGCGGCGGTGTTTTCGGCACGTTTTTTATCTGCGGGAACAGCGGGGATGACTTTTGCTCCCTCACTCCGGATCAGATGGACTATTTCAAAAAGAGATTCCATCAAGCCGAGGTCCTGCTTGCTGTCAACAATGGCAGGCCGGTCATTGCCAAGAGTGACCCGCTCAAACCGCCCGGCCAGGAGCCGCCCCGGCGTCCGCCTAAGACCCGGTGAGCCATGCCTCCGGTAACAGATGAACGGCTGGCGGAGCTGACGGGCCGCCTAGAAAGCGGCGTCAAGGAGCTGTACGCCAGCGGGCGTTATGCCGAGTACATCACCGCCATGTCCAAATTCCACCATTACAGTTTCGGGAACGCGCTGTTGATCCTGCTGCAATGCCCCACCGCCACCAGCGTGGCCGGGTACAACGACTGGAAGAAGAAATTCGGGCGGCAGGTCAAACGGCACGAGAAGGGCATCCAGATTCTTGCCCCTTGTCATTTCACATACCTCGTGGAGTACGAGAAGAAGGACCCGAATACCGG
>JAAWHO010000127.1 GCA_022795905.1 Oscillospiraceae bacterium | reverse complement strand
ATCATTGAGAGCACTGCCCAGGCCGCCCTGGAGGCCCGGGCGGCGGTGCTGGACGCCGTGGAGCCGATCAAGCCTGCCCACCTGCAATTTATCATCGAGGGCATAAAACCGAAAAAGAATCGGTCTGTCCTCTTGACAAGAGCCCTCCGCTTCCTCTATAATGGCACTGGAAAATTGGCGATGAAGGGGAGTAGTATGCTCCCGGCGGCTTTTCAGAGAGGGACCGGCTGGTGGGAGGTCCTAAGGCCGGCGGAGCGGAAGTCGCCCCGGAGCTCCGGACCTGAACGCAGTAAGGTCCGGCGGGTCCTCCCGTTACAGAGGCAGAGGGTCCCTGGTGCGCCGGGGGAATTCAGGTGGTACCGCGGATTGTTTGATTCGCCCTGAGCAGCTTTGCTCAGGGCGATTTTTTCAGGGCCGACATATTTATAGGGAGGTGTTGGAATGAGTATTGCCTTGAATTTGTACTATACCGGTAAAAATGGCGGCGCGCGGCGTTTCGTGGAGGAGATGGAGCGAAGCGGTACGGCGGACCTGATCCGCGCGGAGGAGGGCAACCGGCGCTACGCCTATTTCTTCCCGGCTGATGACCCGGAAACGGTCCTTTTAATCGACATTTGGACGGACCAGCGCGCGATCGACCTGCACCACGCCTCTCCCATGATGAAAAAAATCGCGGAGCTGCGGGAAAAGTATGGCCTGCATATGCGGGCCGAGCGCTATCTCACGGATGCGGAGGGTATCCCGGCCGCTGATGCGCAGTTTATAAAGCAGTAGCGCGGAGGGGAAAAATGAGGTTTGTTTTTCAGATGAGCGGCTACGGTGACCCCGCTCTTGATGAGGAGGCCGTCCAGCTGCTGGAGCAGCGCCTGGAGAAGAAAAGCCGCCAGGTCATGCCGGGAATGTGGTCGCTTACGGACAGGCTCAACGGCCATGCGTCCGGGGACTCCGGGCGGGAGAACCGGAAGATGCGGTACCGGACCTACGGAGGGGTTCTGCTGGCCCTGGGCGTTCTGGCGCTGGCTGCGGGCCTCAGAGAGCCCAGGACGCCCAGTCTGATATGGGCCGGGGGCTTCGCGGCGTTCTGCGGGGGGATGGAATTCCTTTCTGCACGGAAGAAGAGGCCCCATATTCCGCCCGCCTCCTGCCGGAACGAGGCGATCCGTCTGCTGGACCGGCTGCGGGGCGTGGACTGGAGCGCTCCGGCCAACCGGATGGAGCTGTGCTTTACCGGGGACGGCCTGACTATCGCCGGAGCGGAGGAGGAGAAAACAGTTCCCTATGGCGAGATAAAAAGTATTTTTGAGACAGAGCGCCTCTGGCTTCTGATTTACGGGGAGGAGCAGGCGATCCTGCTGAAGAAAGAGGACTTGCAGGAGGGGGACCCCTCAGAATTTTTACCGTATATCCGAGAAAAATGCGCAAAATAAGGACTGAATAGATAAAAGGAGATCACCATGAGAAAAGAACTGCCAAAGACCTACGAGCCCCAGGAGGCGGAGGGGAAAATCTACCAGATGTGGATGGACGCGCACTGCTTCCACGCCGAGTCCAACCCGGAGAAGAAGCCCTTCTCCATCGTCATGCCGCCCCCCAACGTGACGGGCCAGCTCCACATGGGCCACGCCATGGACTGCACCCTCCAGGACATCCTGACCCGCTACAAGCGGATGCAGGGCTATGAGACGCTGTGGATGCCCGGCGTGGACCACGCGGGCATCTCCACCCAGGTGAAGGTGGAGGAGGAACTGCGGAAAAATGAGGGCCTTAGCCGCCACGACCTGGGGCGGGAGAAGTTCCTGGAGCGTGTCTGGGCCTGGAAGAACAAGTACGGCGCCCGGATCGTGGAGCAGCAGAAGAAAATGGGCGTGTCCTGCGACTGGGACCGGGCCCGGTTCACCATGGACGAGGGCCTGAGCCGCGCTGTCCGCGAGGTGTTTGTGAACCTCTACGAGAAGGACCTTATCTACAAGGGGAGCCGGATTATCAACTGGTGCCCCCACTGCGTCACCGCCCTCTCCGACGCGGAGGTGGAGTACGTGGATAAGCCTGGTCATCTGTGGTATATCCGCTACCCCCTGACGGATGGATCCGGAGATCTGGTGGTAGCCACCACCCGGCCGGAGACCATGATGGGCGACACCGGCGTAGCCGTGAACCCGGAGGACGAGCGCTTCAAGCACCTGGTAGGCAAAACCTGCATTCTGCCCATCATGAACCGGGAAATTCCCATTGTGGCCGACGAGTACGTGGAGCTGGGCTTCGGCACCGGGGCGGTGAAGATGACCCCCGCCCACGACCCCAACGACTTCGAGGTGGGCCTGCGCCACAATCTGGAGACCATCCGGGTCATCGACGACAACGGCGTCATCAACGAAAACGGCGGGCCCTATAACGGCATGGACCGCTACGAGTGCCGGAAGGCCGTAGTTAAGGACCTGGAGGAGCAGGGCTTTCTGGTCAAGACCGAGGACTACAGCCACAACGTGGGCACCTGCTACCGCTGCAAGAACGACGTAGAGCCCCTGATCTCCGCTCAGTGGTTTGTGAAGATGGAGCCCCTGGCCAAGGAGGCCCTGCGGGTGGTCAACGACGGCGAGGTCCGGTTCATCCCCGAGCGCTTCTCCAAGACCTACACCAACTGGATGGAGAACGTCCACGACTGGTGTATTTCCCGGCAGCTCTGGTGGGGCCACCAGATTCCCGCCTGGACCTGCGCGGAGTGCGGCCACATCACCGTGGACCGCGCCGACCCCGCCAAGTGCGCCAAGTGCGGCAGCGCCAACATCGAGCGGGACCCCGACGTGCTGGACACCTGGTTCAGCTCGGCCCTGTGGCCCTTCTCCACCCTGGGCTGGCCGGACAAGACCCCGGAGCTGGACTACTTCTATCCCACCTCTGTGCTGGTCACCGGCTATGACATCATCTTTTTCTGGGTGGCCCGGATGATCTTCTCCGGCTGCGAGCAGATGAAGAAGTACCCCTTTGAAAAGGTCCTCATCCACGGCCTGGTCCGGGACGATAAGGGCCGGAAGATGTCCAAATCCCTGGGCAACGGCATCGACCCCCTGGAGATTGCCGACAAGTACGGCGCGGACGCCCTGCGCTTCAACCTCATCACCGGCAACAGCCCCGGAAACGATATGCGCTTCTACGTGGAGAAGTGCGAGGCCATGCGCAACTTCGCCAACAAGATCTGGAACGCCAGCCGGTTCGTGATGATGAATCTCACCATCGACCAGGTGAAGCTCCCCGCGGCGCTGGAGCTGGAGGACAAGTGGGTCCTCTCCAAGCTCAACACCCTTACCAAAGAGGTGACGGAGAACCTGGACGCCTACGAGCTGGGCGTGGCCTCCGCCAAGGTCTACGACTTCATCTGGGACACCTACTGCGACTGGTATATTGAACTGACCAAGTCCCGGATGCAGGGCCCCGGCGCGGAGAATGCCCAGAATGTCCTCTGCTATGTGCTCATCCAGCTCCTCAAGCTCCTCCACCCCTTCATGCCCTTCATCACCGAGGAGATCTACCAGGCCCTGCCCCACGGGGCGGGGGAGGACAGGGAGTTCATCATGCTCTCCGACTGGCCGGTGTACAGCGAGGCTCACGCCTTTCCGGCGGAGGAGGCCGCTATGGAGAGCATCATGGACGCCATCCGGGCCATCCGGGCCCGCCGGGCGGAGATGAACGTGCCCCCCAGCCGGAAGGTCCAGCTGACCGTCGCGACCGCCCAGACGGACATTTTCACCGCCGGCGCGCCCTTCTTCCGGCGCCTGGCCTCCGCCTCGGAGGTTCATGTGACCGCCGAGGCCCCCGCCGCCCAGGGCATGGTGGAGGTCATCACCCACGCTGCCCGGGTGCTCATGCCCCTGGCGGAGCTGGTGGATGTCCAGCAGGAGCTGGAGCGCATCGCCAAGGAGAAGGCCAAGGCTGAGGGACACCTCAAGAGCATCGAGGCCAAGCTGAACAACGAGGCGTTTACCTCCAAGGCCCCCGCCAACATCGTCCAGAACCAGCGGGACCAGGCCGAGAAGCTCCGGGCGCTCATCGCCCAGCTGGAGCGCTCCGAAAAGGAAATGCGGCAGTAAGCAGAAGGCCGCCCCGCTTTACCGGAAGGGTAAAGCGGGGCGGCCCCTGGTCTGTCCGGCCCTTAATGCCGAGGGTTCTGGCCGACCATGTGCGCCGCCTGGAGCACGGCGGTGCGCACATCCGTCAGGTGCTGGATCCGCAGGGAATCCGCCTTGCTGATCGCGCCGCCGGCCTTGGTGACTACGTACCGGGGAGGCAGATGGTTGAGTGCGTAGGCGGCAATGTCGCCCCGGCACTGGTCGCACAGGCAGCAGCCCAGGCTGTCCCCCATCTTGTCCAGCTCATCCTCCACCATAGCTTCCATCATATTGATATATAGTTTCATGACACGCCCTCCTTATGTCTGTTTCCTTTATACCATCCCGCCGTAGAATTGTCAAGTCGGGAGTGTGCCCGGACAGGGAAATCAACTTGATGGTCCGCAGGGCGCG
>JAAWHO010000126.1 GCA_022795905.1 Oscillospiraceae bacterium | reverse complement strand
CAGGGCCATGGGGGCCACCAGCTCCCAGCGGCCCGTGGCGTGGCTGGGGTCCACCACCACCGGCAGGTGGGTGAGCTGGTGGAGCACCGGGATGACCGACAGGTCCATGGTGTTCCGGGTGGCGGTTTCAAAGGTACGGATGCCCCGCTCACAGAGGATGACCTGCTCGTTGCCCCCGGCCATGACGTACTCGGCGCTCATAAGCAGCTCCTGGAGGGTGTTGGCCATGCCCCGCTTGATGAGCACCGGCTTGCGCAGCTTCCCCAGCTCCTTGAGCAGCTCGAAGTTCTGCATATTCCGGGCCCCCACCTGGATGATGTCGATATCCTCGAAAAGGGGCAGGTGCTTGGCGTCCATGATCTCCGTGACAATAGGCAGTCCGGTGGCCTCCCTGGCCTTCAGCAGCAGGCGGATGCCCTCCTCGTGGAGCCCCTGGAAGGCGTAGGGGGAGGTGCGGGGCTTGAAGGCGCCGCCCCGGAGGACCTGGGCTCCCGCGGCCTTCACGCTCTCGGCCACGGAGATGATCTGCTCCTCCGTCTCCACGGAGCAGGGTCCGGCCATGACCAGGAAGTGGCCCCCGCCGATCTTCGCCCCATTGGAGAGGGTGATGACGGTGTCCTGCTCGTGGAACTTCCGGTTGGCGTTTTTATAGGGCTCCTGGATGCGCTTGACGGTCTCCACGATGTCCAGGGCCATGATGCTCTCGATATCCACCCGGGAGGTATCCCCCACCAGGCCGACAATGGTGTGGTTCTCGCCGATGGACTTGTGGGTCTCCAGGCCCATGCTGTGGAGCCACTGGTCGAAGAGCTCCACCTGCTGTTTCTCCGCGTTCTTTTTCAGGATGACGATCATAATACAAACACTCCAATCTTCATTTGGAAAAATAAAAGGGTCTTACAGTGTTGTTTCACTGTAAGACCCTGAATGGACTATTCTCAGCCCCGCCTTCTCACCGCAGCAAAACAACCCTTATCTACTTGTGGTAGATAAAGGTAAAGTAGAAGTAAGCGGCGTTGAAAGCGGTCTTTGTCATACTGCGGATACTCCTTCAATACGAACTGGACGCATTATACCACAGCTTTTGCCGGGATGCAAGAGGAAATTTGCGTAACCTTCAATTCGGGAGCCAGGGGCCAGAGCGGAGGACCTGTACAGACAGAGGTTCATGCTCATGAGGCGCGGCTGGAGCAAATATGTGGATCAGCTGAGGGACGCCGGCTTACGGCGGCGGCTCCATCAAGCGCAGCGAGATGAACGGCGACGCGGAAAATGTCTCGGATGATATCTCCGAGGCCCTGATGCGGGGCGTAATCCGAGTCCTGCGGGCCTCCTTGGCAGGCCCGCAGGACTACAACGCTCGAAGCAGCCTATAGCAATTCTACAAAAGAACCATCTGAGGAAGACTTCACAGGCAAAACCGTTATCCCCTTCTGCACCTCCTCCTCGTGCCGGAGGAGCCGGGGGAGCGTGCCGCTTCTGCTCCAGCTGCTATTGTTTGAGGTATTTGCTGCATCGATGCACCAACTTGAATTTTTGGGCAGAAGTTCGCTCTGGCTTTGTATAATGGTCAACATTTGGCGACTTATTACATGGCGTAATTTCAAATCTGCCGTATATCAGTCCGTCGCTTTTTCGTTGACAAAATCATCCAGCGCCGCCAGGGCGTTGTCCAGCTTGAGCAGATCGCTGCCGCCGCCCATGGCGGAGTCCGGCTTGCCGCCGCCCTTGCCGCCGCAAATGGGGGCGATGGCCTTGATAATCTCCCCGGCCTTGACCCCCCGGGCCACAGCCTCCTTGCCGCAGACCGCCAGGAAGGTGATCTTCCCGTCGCTGACGCTGGCCAGCAGCGCCGCCACAGCCGGCTCCTTGTCCCGGAGGAAGTCGCCCATCTTCCGCATATCGTCCGCCGTCAGGCCGGAGCGGGAGAAGGATACCACCTTCAGCCCCTTCACCTGCTTGGCATTGAGCAGGAACTGGTCCGCTTCGTTGACAAATTCCTTGGCCTTCAGCTTCTCAATGGCCTGCTTGAGCTCCCGGAGCTCCGCCGTCATCTGGCCCGCCTTCTCCTTCAGGTCCACAGGCTTGACCTTCAGCGCCGCCGCCGCCTGGAACAGCATATCCTGGAACCGGTTCATCTCGTCCAGGGCCCGTTTGCCGGTGACAGCCTCGATGCGGCGCACGCCGGCGGCCACGGAGAACTCGCTCTCAATGTGGAACAGCCCCGCCTTGGCGGTGTTGTCCAGGTGGGTGCCGCCGCAGAATTCCACGGAGTACCCGCTCCCCATGTTCACCACCCGGACCATATCGCCGTACTTCTCGCTGAACAGGGCGATGGCCCCGGTCTTCTTGGCCTCCTCGATGGGCATCTCCCTGGCCTCCACGGCGAAGCCCTCCAGGATGGCGTTGTTGACCTCCTGGGAAACCCGGCTGAGCTCCTCGGCGGTCATGGCGGCAAAGTGGGTGAAGTCAAAGCGGAGGAAATCCTCCTCCACCAGGGAGCCGGCCTGGTGGACGTGGTCCCCCAGCACCTCCCGCAGAGAGGCGTCCAGAAGGTGGGTGGCGGTGTGGGCGCGCATGATGGCCTTCCGGCGCTCGGGGTCGATCTGCGCGCAGACGGTGTCCCCCACCGCCAGGGTCCCCTCGGTCATTTTGCCGTAGTGCATATACTTTCCGCCCTTGTTCTTCTGCACGTCGGACACACGAAAGACCAGACCGCCCTCTCCGCTCCGGAAGATGTCGCCGTGGTCGGCGGACTGGCCGCCCATCTCGGCGTAGAAGGGCGTCCTGTCCAGGACCACAATGCCCTCCACGCCGGGCATCATCACCTCGGCCAGCTCGTTTTCCACCACCAGGGCCACGACCTTGGCGCCGGAGATACCCGTATTGTCATAGCCTACAAACTCCGTGGAGGGCACGTCCTTGCCGAACTCCACGCCGGCCCAGCCCAGATCGCCCAGGGCCTCCCGGGCCTTCCGGGCCCGCAGGCGCTGCTCCTCCATGAGGGCCTTGAACTCGTCCTGATTGACGCCCATGCCCTCCTCGGCCACCATCTCCGCCGTCAGGTCGATGGGGAAGCCGTAGGTGTCGTAGAGCTTGAAGGCGTCGGCCCCGGAGAAGGTCCTCTCCCCCTTGGCCTTGTGGCCTTCCAGCATCTCGGTGAAGATTCTCATGCCGCCGTCGATGGTCTTGGCGAAGCTCTCCTCCTCCATGCGGATGACACGGGTAATATAGCCCTCCTTCTCCCGCAGGTCGGGGTAAGCGCCCTCGTTCTCGGCGATGACCGTGGCGCAGACCTCATAGAGGAAGGGGCGGTCCACTCCCAGGAGCTTCCCGTGGCGGGCGGCACGGCGCAGCAGGCGGCGCAGGACATAGCCCCGCCCCTCATTGGAGGGCAGCACGCCGTCGCAGATCATCATGGTGGCGGAGCGGATGTGGTCGGTGATGACCCGGAGGCTCACGTCGATTTTGTGGGACTGCTCATACTTGGCCCCGGTGATCTCGCTGACCTTGTTCGTGATGTTCATGACGGTGTCCACGTCAAAGAGGGACTCCACGTTCTGGCTCACGCAGGCCAGGCGCTCCAGGCCCGCGCCCACGTCGATATTTTTCTGCTTGAGCTCGGCGTAGTGGCCCTGGCCGTCGTTGTCGAACTGGGAGAAGACGTTGTTCCAGATTTCGATATACCGGTCGCACTCGCAGCCCACGGTGCATCCGGGCTTGCCGCAGCCGTACTCCTCGCCCCGGTCGTAGTAAATCTCGGAGCAGGGGCCGCAGGGGCCGGAGCCATGCTCCCAGAAGTTGTCGGCCTTGCCGAATTTGAAAATGCGCTCGGCGGGGATGCCGATGACCTTGTTCCAGATTTCAAAGGCCTCGTCGTCGGCGGGAGTGGTCTCGCTGCCGCCGAAGACGGAGGGGTAGAGCCGGTCGGGCTCCAGGCCCAGCCACTCCGGGCTGGTCAGAAACTCCCAGCACCAGGAGATGGTTTCCTTCTTGAAGTAATCCCCGAAGGAGAAATTGCCCAGCATCTCGAAATAGGTGCCGTGGCGGGCGGTTTTGCCGATATTCTCGATATCGCCGGTGCGGATGCACTTCTGGCAGGTACACACACGGCGGCGGGGGGGCTCTACCTCGCCGGTGAAATAGGGCTTCATGGGGGCCATGCCGCTGTTGATGAGCAGCAGGCTCGCGTCGTTCTGGGGGATGAGGGAAAAGCTGGGGAGGCGGAGGTGCTCCTTGCTCTCGAAAAATTTCAGGAACATCTCCCGGATTTCATTGACACCGTATGACTTGTGCATGGGGGTTCTCTCCTTTTATATAGTTTAAATAGTATAATATGGATTTATGGTATAATAGGGGTTCCCTGCGACGAATCCCCCCGCCACGCCTGCGGCGTGGCCCTCCCCCCTTTAACAAGGGGGGCGAGAGGGCGAATCTTCCCAGGGGCATCACCGATCCCCTTGCCCCCCTTGTTAAAGGGGGGAGGGCCGCCGCGAAGCGGTGGCGGGGGGATTCTGG
>JAAWHO010000125.1 GCA_022795905.1 Oscillospiraceae bacterium | reverse complement strand
AAACCCCTCGTATTGCTCGGGGTCCAGCCCCCGGCACAGGGGGGCTGGCGGTTTTTTCGCCCCTTTTTTGGCGGCAAAAAAGGGGCCGGGGGTCCGGGGCGAGGAGCCCCGGGACCATCGTCAAGAGCAAAGCTGCGGCAACCCCGGAAATCCAGAAAGAAAACGCCTATTGCCCCTTCTTATAGGTAAGGTACCCCTCCAAAATCAGCGCCGCTGCCACACCATCCACAATCTTTTTTCTTTTCTTCCCGTTTTTCCCGGCAGAAATCAAAATATTGTGCGCATCAATGGTGGTTCTCCTCTCATCCCAAAGAACCACGGGAAGAGAAACCCTCCCCCTGAGCTCCTGAGCGAAGGCCTCCGCCTTCTCCGCCCGGGGCCCCAGGCTCCCATCCATATTCTTGGGATATCCCAAAACAATCTCATCCACACTGTATTCCGCAGCGAGTCTCTCCACAGCGGCCAGAACCTCTCCCGTCCTGCGACTGTGAACCACCTCCACATACCCGGCCAAAAGCCCGGTGGCATCCGACACCGCCAGCCCTGTGTGGGCATCCCCGTAGTCGATAGCCATAATCCGCACCCCTGCATCCCTCCCCGCCGGAAAATCTTTTTCATTATACCGCATTTTACCGGTAAAAAAAAGAGGATTATTTGCTAAATTTAACTTGACGAACATTTCGCGGCGTGGTATAGTAATGATTACCTGTGAAAACGGGGTTTTCTTTTTGCGCACGTTTTCGCTTCCGTGCGCGGAGGACCGCCGTCCAAGAGCAGGGAGGCAATCGGTACAGGCCGCGGAGCCTGTATACATGAATAAGGAGGTGCCGCTAGAATATGCGCGTGAAAATCACACTGAGATGCAACGAGTGCAAGCAGAGAAACTACAACACGGTCAAGAATAAGAAGAACGACCCCGACCGGCTGGAGATGAACAAGTACTGCCCCTTCTGCCGCAAGCACACGGTCCACTCTGAGACCAAGTAAGGAAAGGAACATTCATCATGGCTGAAGAAAAGAACGTCAAGAAGGATCGGGGCCGCTGGTTCCGCGAAATGAGAAGCGAGCTGAAGAAGGTCGTCTGGCCTTCTAAGGAAAAGGTCGCGAAGAACACCGGCACAGTTATCCTTTACAGCGTCATCATCGGCGCGTGCATCTGGATCTTCGACGGCGTGGCCGCCCTGCTCATCAAGACCCTGCTCAACGTGTTCGGCGCGTGAGGGGTTAGAGAAGATGGCCGATAACGCGATGTGGTATGTCGTCCATACCTATTCCGGCTATGAAAACGCCGTAAAAACCACCATCGAGAAGCTGGTCACCAACCGGGGGATGTCCGATATGATCCAGGACATCCAGATCCCCCTGGAGACGGTCACCGAGGTCAACGAGGAGGGCGTGGCCAAGGAGGTCGAGCGGAAGGTGTTTCCCGGCTACGTCCTCCTGAAAATGGTCATGACCGACGACAGCTGGCACCTGGTGCGCAACGTCCGGGGCGTCACCGGCTTCGTCGGCGAGGCCAGCAACAAGCCCATCCCCCTCAGCGAGGCGGAAGTCCTCTCCCTGGGGATGGAGAAGCACGAGGTCGTCGTCCTGTACAATGTGGGCGACCGGGTGCGCATCAACGACGGTCCCCTGGAGTCCTTTACCGGCACCGTGGAGGAGATCGACGCGGAGAAGAACAAGGTCACTGTCGTGGTGTCCATGTTCGGCCGCGAGACCCCTGTGGAGCTGGAGCTGGACCAGGTGGAGGTTGTGTCCGAGTAAAACCGGAGGACAGTTATCCCGTCGGGCCCCGTAGGGGCGGATAGTATCCGCCCGCGTGATACGCGGCGCGGCGCCGTGGGAGGAGCGCCCTTTCGCAAGCGCTCTGCTACCACCACATTTTATCAAGGAGGTGCCTGACATGGCACAGAAAGTCGTAGGATTTGTCAAGCTTCAGATTCCCGCGGGCAAGGCGACGCCCGCTCCCCCCGTCGGCCCCGCTCTGGGCCAGCACGGCGTGAACATCGCCGCCTTTACCAAGGAGTTCAATGAGCGCACCAAGAACGACATGGGCATGATCATCCCTGTCATCATCACCGTGTACGCCGACCGCTCCTTCACCTTTATCACCAAGACCCCCCCGGCGGCGGTCCTCATCAAGAAGGCCTGCAACATCGAGTCCGGCTCCGGTGTGCCCAACAAGACCAAGGTTGCCACCATCAGCAAGGCCGACGTGCAGAAGATCGCCGAGACCAAGATGCCCGATCTGAACGCCGCCAGCCTGGAGTCCGCCATGAGCATGATTGCCGGCACGGCCCGCAGCATGGGCGTTGTCGTGGGCGAATAAAGGAGGGCTTGAGATATGTTTAGAGGAAAGAAATATCAGAACAGCGCCAAGCAGATCGACAGGGCTGCCCTGTACGAGTCCAAGGACGCTTTTGAGCTCATCTGCAAGACCGCTTCCGCCAAGTTCGACGAGACTGTCGAGCTCCATGTGAAGCTGGGCGTCGACTCCCGCCACGCCGACCAGCAGGTCCGCGGCGCCATCGTCCTGCCCCACGGCACCGGCAAGACCGCCCGCGTGCTGGTCTTCGCCAAGGGCGACAAGGCCGACGCCGCCCGGGAAGCCGGCGCGGACTACGTAGGCGATATGGACATGGTGGAGAAGATCCAGAAGGAGAACTGGTTCGACTTCGACGTGGTGGTTGCCAGCCCCGACATGATGGGCACCGTGGGCCGCCTGGGTAAGCTGTTGGGCCCCAAGGGCCTGATGCCCTCCCCCAAGGCCGGCACCGTCACCCCCGACGTGGCCAAGGCTGTGCAGGAGGTCAAGGCCGGTAAGATCGAGTACCGCCTGGACAAGACCAACATCATCCACTGCCCCATCGGGAAGGTCTCCTTCGGCGCGGAGAAGCTCAATGATAACTTCAACGCCCTCATGGGCGCCATCATCAAGGCCAAGCCCGCCGCCGCGAAGGGCCAGTATGTGAGAAGCTGCGTCACAGCCTCTACCATGGGCCCCGGCATCAAGGTCAACGCCGCCCGGCTGGTTTGATTGCCCTCGCGTCAACATGATAAAAGAGCTCCGGGTCTGCGGGCCCGGGGCTCTTTTTTGCCGGGAGCTGCTTTGCAAATTGCAGAAATAAGCGGGAAGCACTTGTGTTTCCTGCGGGTTTGTGTTATGCTGTTGACCGTTGCGGGTGATTTCCCGCGCTGAAGCGATTATAAATGAACCGATTTTGGGGGTCGAAAGTTATGTTGACAGCAATCGTAGGCATCAACTGGGGCGACGAGGGCAAGGGCCGCATGGTGGACCTGCTCAGCGAGCGCTACGACGTGGTGGTCCGCTATCAGGGCGGCAACAACGCCGGACACACTGTAGTCAACGACAAGGGGAAATTCATTCTCAACCTCATGCCCTCCGGGATCCTCCGGGACGGCACGGTAAATGTCCTGGGCCCCGGTATGGTCATTGACCTGGAGCACCTGTGCGGCGAGGTCCGGCGACTGCGGGAGGGCGGGATCCTCGTCACGCCGGAGAACCTGAAAATCAGCGACAAGGCCACCATCTGCCTGCCCTACCACAAGCTGCTCGACTGCCTGGAGGAGGACCGGCTGGCAGGAAAGAAGTTCGGCTCCACCCGCCGGGGCATTGCGCCGGTCTATGCGGACAAATATATGAAGAAGACCCTGCGGATGGGCGACCTGCTGGACCTGGCGGGCCAGGCGGAGCACCTCTCCGACATCGTGGAGTGGAAGAATCTGATGGTGGAGCGAGGCTACGGCCATGAGCCGATTTTGGCCGCCGAGGTCATGGCCTGGCTGCGGGAGTTCGGTCTGCCCTGGCGGGAGTATATCTGCGATACCACGGCGTTCCTCAACGGGGCCATCGACAGCGGGAAAAGCGTCCTCTTTGAGGCCCAACTTGGAGCCCTGAGGGACATTGACTTCGGCATTTTCCCGTATACCTCCAGCTCCTCTACGATTGCCGCCTATGCCCCCGTGGGCGCGGGCATCCCCGGCCGCAGGCTGGATGCCTCTATCGGCATTATGAAGGCCTATTCCAGCTGCGTGGGGGAGGGACCCTTTACCTGCGAGTTCTTCGGCCAGGAGGCCGAGAGGCTCCGGGAGGCCGGCGGAGAGTACGGCGCGGCGACCGGACGCCCCCGCCGGGTAGGCGGCTTTGATGTGGTGGCCAGCCGGTACGGCGTGATGATGCAGGGAGCTACGGAGATTGCGCTGACAAAGCTGGATGTTTTGAGCTATTTGGATAAGATCCCGGTCTGTACCGCCTACGAGGTGGACGGGCAGAGGATTGAGGAGTTCCCCACCGGCGGGAGACTGGAGCGGGCAAAGCCTGTTTATGAATATTTGCCCGGTTTTGGGGACGTTTCCCGGTGCAGGAAAAAAGAGGACCTGCCTCAGGCTGCTCTGGAGTATATCGCTTATCTGGAGAAGGCTGCGGGCTGTCCTATTAAGTATGTCTCCGTTGGCGCGGAGAGGGATGCTTATATTGAGATGTTCTAACGGGAAATTTTTCGTCTCGAAGCCCCCGGGGCTCCTCGCCCCGGACCCCCGGTCCGCTTTTTGCCGCCAAAAAGCGGACGGAAAAACCGCCAGCCCCCCTGTGCCGGGGGCTGGACCCCGAGCAATACGAGGGGTTTACGGGGGTTTTCTGCG
>JAAWHO010000124.1 GCA_022795905.1 Oscillospiraceae bacterium | reverse complement strand
TAGAAGATGTAGTCGGCCCCTTTGTAGTTCTTGCGGATTTCGTAGCCCGAGGGCGAGAAGAAGGTGAGCAGAATCTTGTATTCGGGGTGTTCGCGGCGCTGGGCAGGTAGTAGGGGGCGGGGGCGGACTTCTCTGTGATCTTGTAGGAGCCAGGGGCAACCCGCAGGGAGACGGTGCCGTCCGCGCCGGTGGTTACATCGTGCTTGTAGTCGCTGCTGATCCCCTGAATGGTGAACACGGTGCCGGGAATTTTCTCCTGTGTGTCGGCGTCGATCTTGGCGATGGTCAGGAGGGGCTGCTTCAAGTTGTCAAAGATCAGCTCCCGATCCTCGCCGGGACCCAGGTAAATGGTCTGCATGGGCTCATCGCCTACCACATAGGGGTCCGGGACACTCTTTTCCGTGATCTCATAGGAATCTACCGGAATATTGGAAAGAACAGCCTTGCCGTCTGCGCCGGTGGTCACATCGTTGTGGTAGTGGTAATGGATGCCCTTGATCTCAAAGACCGTACCGGGAATGACCTCCTTGGTCTGCTTGTCCCGCTTCAAAATGGTCAGGTTCGGGAGCTTCTTATCGGAGGCCGTCACGGTGACGGTGCCGCCTCCGTTGACAGCAGCCTGATCCACATAGGCAATGACCGGCTCGGTGAGCTTGGCGTAGGGCTTCGGCACGGAGACCTCCACAAAAGCGTACATTCCTTCAGTTACGTCCGTCACCGTGATGGAGCCGTCCGCCTTGGTGGCCTCGGTGCCGACGATTTGGCCGTCCTTGACGATGTTGAACACAGCGCCGGGGAGAGGATTGTTGCTGTCATCCAGCTTCACCAGCCGGACCTTCACCTTGGCGTCGTTCTCGAAAACCAGGGCAACATCGGACTTGCCGTCCCAGACAAAGGTTTGCTTGATCTTGTGCTGGTCCGGGCTCATGGTATAGCCCTCCGGCGGGGTCATTTCCTCCGCCACATAGCTGCCCACGGGCATGGTGTCCCAGGGAACATCGGTGATATAGCCGCCCTCCCGGGTCATGAAGGTGCCGGAAAAGTTATTGTCCACGCCGGTGATCTTAATAATAGCCCCGGCAAGGCCCTTGGTGGGGTCGTCCGCGTCTACCTTGCGGATACTGCCCTCGCTGGTGATGGTGGGGGTGTCCCGGAAGGTGACAGTTACCGTGTTGTTCCCGTTACCGGGGAGAACGACGTACTCCGGTCCGGCGTTGTCGATCTCATAGTCGGCGGGCGGATCGGTCTCCGTCACGGCATAGGTTCCGGGTGTCAGGTTCTCCAGGGTGGCCGTTCCGTCCTTCCCGGTGGTCACGTCCTTGGAGAAGGAGCCGCTTTCGGATTCGATATGGAACTTGGCCCCAGGGAGGCCCTTGGTGGGATTCTTGGAATCCACCTTCTTGACGATCAGGGTATAGGTGTCCTCCGTCTTGACTTTCAGCTCGCCCAGGATGATCTTCTGGACGCCGCTTGCGGGGTGGGCGCTGCTTCCCGCGCCGGTGAAGCCGTATTCATAGGCCGTACACTCGCCCCATACGCCCCGCTGGCCCAGGTCCAGGATATACTGCGCCCTGGAGCGGAAGGAGCTGCCGTCCTTTTCCTGGTCGATGCTGGTAAAGTGGGTGCCTTCCAGGGAGTTATAGACCGCCATCAGTTCCTCGGCGCAGGCTGTCACGGGATCGCCCATGCTGCCCTGCTGATACCGCCAGATGACCGCCTGCACCCAGGCGTTCATATACCAGGTATAGCCGCCGCCCCAAATGGTATCCACGCCCAGGGCCTTGGCCTCATCTGTAAAGACGCCGGTGGAGTGTGCGTAGTAGTAGGCCATCATGGTCAGGACGGTAGGGTCGGAGACGGGAGTCTTGTTCCCCCAGGTCTGGCCAATCAGGGAGCTTCCCATTCCGGCCCCCTTGGTGCCGCAAAAGCCTACGGAGGTCTTGTTCCCGCCGGAGAAGTACATTTCGTGGAGGGAGCAGCTGCCCAGGGCCGCGGATTCGTAGCTGACGCCGGACATGCCGAACCGCTCCAGCTTGATCGTGTCGCTGGCGGCGAAGGCCGTGGCCGGAAGCAGACCCAAGACGCAGACCAGCGCCAGCAGCAGCGCCGTCACGCGGGTCCGCAGGGGATGGTTCATTTTCTTCATAAACCGTTTTCCTTTCATTTTCAGATTTCAAAAAGAAATGCGTCTCACCGTGAGACGCAAAAGGGGATGGGAAAGCCCTCCCAGCTTTTGGCTGAGAGGGCTGCTGTGGAAGGGCTTACGCATAGGGGTTGATGCCGTTGGAGTTTCCGGCGAACATGTAGCAGTAGGCCAAATCGTCCTGGAGCATGACGCCCACGCCGATGCTGTCATAGCGTTCCGCGATCATGGTCTGGAAGTGTCCCGGCGAATATCTCCAATGGGAAACTGCCGTCCGCGCGATGTCCGTGTTGCAGTTGTATGTGAACACCGTGAGATTGCTCCCGAAGCCGTAGGGGTAGCCATGCCGCAGGGCGGATTCATTTTCGTACCGCACATCATGCGCCTCGAAGCCCTGCCGGGCGCAGTCCTGGGCGGCGTCCATGAGCGCCGTGTTGACGGCCAGCTCTTCCACGCCGTTTTCCCGGCGCACCTCGTTGATCAGCCGGATCATTTCCTGGCGGACCTCCGTCAGCTCGTCCGTGGATTCCGGGACCGCCTCCGCGGGCTTGGCCGGGGCCTCGCCGGTATAGGGGGCCTTGCTGTCCACCTGGACGCCGCCCTGGTAGTAGACGTTGAAGCCCACGGCCTTCCCGATGTCCCGGAGCTTCACATAGTTATTGCCCAGGATGTTGTAGGCTGTCATCTGTACCTGCTGTCCGTCCACGAAGATGGGGGACCATGCGGGCTGTGCCGCGATCCCGGCGGCTGCGGCGGAGGCTCCGCCAAACAGCGCCGCCCCGGTGAGAACGCCCAGCGCGAATTGCAGAAACTTCCCTTTCATTTTTGATACCTCCTGTTGGCTTTTTAGTGGGTTTCCCTACTAATATTGTACCAAAAATACGGAAAAGCGTCAAAAATCCGTCTGTCAAATCAATCTCACGGTGGGATTCATTTTAAGTCTCGACTGCCCGGACGCACCAGCGGTACTCCCGCTGATCCCGGACGCAGGTAAACAGGGTGATGCAGTTCTCACTGGTAACAGGTTCACCTTTCTGGAACCCCAGCAGGATTTCCGCGTGGTGGTATTTCTTCTTGTAGAAGTCCATCTGCTCCGGGGTAAGGGAACAGAAGTCCTCCTCGCCCAGCCCGCAGACGAAGAACGGGCCGCAGATGCCGCCGTACCCGCCCTCAATGCTGCGGTTGAACTCCATGCCCCTGACAAGGGCCTCATCATTGCTCACAATGGCGACTTTTTCCTCGAAGGGGTAACTGGCGGTAATCATGCCGTCTACAATAGCCTGCATATCCTTGAGTCCGTTGATCTCCTTCTCGTAGGGGGCCATTCCGGGCTCCACTACCAAAACATTCAAATAATCAGCTCCTTTATTGAAATTTGATATGAAAAAAGCGCCCTCATGGGCGCTTGCGGGAGGGGCTGTCCCGCCCCCTGCCGGAACGGACGGGCCTCACCTTCGCTTGCAGGGGATAGCGGAACACCTTGTATTTCTCCGGGACGTTCCGCCCGTCATAGACCGCCTGGAACGGTGTCCGGTTATTGAAGATGTAACCCAGCTCCGAAAAGTCCCCGCCCTCGTTGATACAGGTGTCTCCGCCGTAGGATTCGTAGTCGAAGTAGAGCTTGGCCTTCTCCGGCAAGCGGAACTCCTGGCGGTGGTCCACCAGCCAGCGCCCGTATTCTTCCTCTGTCCGCACGTCCGGCAGAAAGTCGTAACAGTCCAGATTGTAGGTCAGATTGATCAAATCCTGCATACTGTCCCCGTACTCCCCGTGGCTGACGGCGGCGGTGAACTTGTCCGCTTCCTCCGGCGTCAGGGCCCCGATCCGGCTGGCGAGGTAGTTCAGCTCGTCAATGGGTACGTACTCCCCCAGCCGCCCGGCGAGGCCCTTGACGCTGGTGGAGTATTCCAGGATGATGGTTTCCTCGTACCGCAGGCCGTCCACGCCGATCTCCCGCAGAACGGACTGTACCTGCTCCGTGGTGGCGGGGAAGGACAGCCACGCGGCGGCGAGGACCCCGGCGTTGTACTTGCCCAGGTTGGCGATATTGGCGGTAAACTCCATACCTTATCTCTTGGGGACGTTCTTTTTGAAAACGCTCTCCTTCTGCTGGGCCTTCAACTGCCGCTGGCGGCGTTCCTCCAGGGCGTCATAGACGCTTTCCTCGATCTCGCGGGGCGTCATGGACACATCGGGGAAATACTTCCGCAGACGGTCCCCGGCCAGGATGACCTTGGTGTACTCAGGCCGCTCCTGCTCACCCTTGAAGGGGGCCTTTTCCTCCGGGGGAACATTGGCGGCGGGACCGGCAGGCGGCGCCGCGGGGCCGGAGGACGGGACCGTGCTCTCTGGCGCGGGAGAACCAACAGAGGGTGTGGGCCCCGGCATACCGGGAACATTGGGAGCCGAAGGCGCCGCCTGCTCCGGCTTCACGTCCGGGGAGGGGGGAATGGGCGGCGGAGCGGAGGGACCGTTGGACGGTGCGGGCTGCTGGGGAGCCGGGGGCGGAGTGGTCTGCTTGGGAGCCAGGTCCTTGTCCTCCAGGATGTCCCGCATGGCCTGTTCATTCAGTTTTCCGGCCTTCTCCGTCTTTTTCATGCGCTCCACCCGCTCGGTGGTGATCTT
>JAAWHO010000123.1 GCA_022795905.1 Oscillospiraceae bacterium | reverse complement strand
CAACATGGCCATGGACGCCCTCTTTGTGGGGGCGTTCCGCTGGGGGCTGGCGGGGGCCGCGGCGGCGACAGCCCTCAGTCAGGTGGTGGGCGGCGTGATTCCGCTGGTCTATTTCCTCTGCCCCAACAGCACGCCTCTGCGGCTGGGCCGGGCCAGAGTGGACTGGCGGGCTTTGTGGCGGGTGATTCTCAACGGGTCCTCCGAGCTGATGACCAACGTGTCCTCGTCCCTGGTGAATATGCTCTATAACCTTCAGCTGGCGCGGCTGGCCGGGGAGGACGGCATCGCCGCCTACGGCGTGATTATGTATGTGAACTTCGTCTTTGCGGCCATTTTCCTGGGCTACGCCGTGGGCAGCGCGCCGATTATCAGCTACCACTTCGGCGCGGAAAACCACGGGGAGCTGAAAAGCCTGCTGCGGAAGAGCCTGCTGCTGGTGGCGGGGGCCGGGGTGGCCATGCTGGTGATTGCCTTTACCGCCGCTCCGGCGCTATCCGGGGTGTTCGTGGGCTACGACCGGGAGCTCAGGGAGATGACCCGCTGGGCGATTCAGCTCTACGCCTTCTCCTTCCTGCTGGCGGGGTTCAACATCTTTGCCTCCTCCTTCTTCACCGCCCTCAACGACGGGCCGGTGTCGGCGGCGATCGCCTTTTTGCGCACGCTGGTGTTTCAGACCTCGGCGGTGCTGCTCCTGCCGCTGGTGCTGAAGCTGGACGGGGTATGGCTGGCCATCACCGTGGCGGAGGCCCTGGCGCTGCTGGTCTCCGCTGGGTTCCTGGCGGGGAAGCGGAAAATTTATCACTATGCGTAAATCCTTCAGGGGCCGCTGGGAACAGCGGCCTCTCTTTTTGTTGCGGTTTTTGTCAAACCGTGGTAAAATAGCTGTGCTGCCCCACCCCATACTGGCAACAGAAAGGGGGTGAGTGATATGGTGCACCTGATGGATCTCTTGGTGTCGGTTGTGGCAAACGTGGTTGCCTACTGCGTTTGCAAATGGCTTGACCGGCATGCGTAAGGGACAGCAAGCCTGAAGGCAAAAGGAACCCCGGAGAGCCACCACTCTCCGGGGTTCTGCCTTTGTTGTGAGCGATATGGTATCTGCTCGATCTCTTAGCTGTGCTTATTATACCACAGCTCCCCTAGTATATGCAAGAGGAAAAAGAAAAATTCATTTCCGCCCGGTTTCGCAGCTACAGCGGCTTGCCCGCCAGCACCTCCCGGTAGTCCTTCAGGTTCTCCGCCAGCAGGGAGGGCGTGTCCAGGCCGTAGGGGCACTTGGCGGAGCACTGGCCGCAGTGGAGGCAGCCGTCGATCTTTGCCATCTCCGCCTGCCAATAGTCGTTGGTCCAGGCCTGGGTGGGGGCCCGGCGGATCATCAGACTCATCCGGGCGCACTGGTTGATCTGGATCTCCTGGGGGCAGGGCATACAGTACCCGCAGCCCCGGCAGAAGCTCCCCGCCAGCTCCCTCCGGTCCTTCTCGATAAGGGCCTTGATCTCCTCTGTCATGGCCGGGGGGTTGTCCTGGTAGGACAGGAACTCCTCCAGCTCGTGGGGGCGCTGGACGCCCCAGATGGGAAGGACGTTGTCAAACTGGGCTAAGTAGGCGTAGGCGGCGGCGGAGTTGTTAATGGTGCCGCCGGCCAGGGCTTTCATGGCGATAAAGCCCATGTTTTTCTCCTTACAGCCCTGAACCAGCTTCAGCTCCTTCTCCGTGGCCAGGTAGCTGAAGGGGAATTGCAGCGTCTCATACAGGCCGGAGGCGATGGCCTCCTCCGCCACGCCCAGGCGGTGGTTGGTGATGCCGATGTGGCGGATTTTGCCCTGAGCTTTGGCTTCCAGCATGGCCTCGTAGAGGCCCGTGCCGTCGCCGGGCTTGGGGCAGAAGGCCGGGTTGTGGAACTGGAGCAGGTCCACATAGTCCGTGCCCAGCTTCTCAAGGGAGGTGCTCAGGTCCTCCCAGAACTCCGCCGCGGTGAAACGGGGGACCTTGGTGGCGATAAAGACCTTCTCCCGCATTCCGGCGAAGGCCGCGCCCACCTTCTCCTCGCTGTCGGAGTAGGAACGGGCGGTATCAAAGAAGCGGATGCCCCCATCGTAGGCCCGGCGGAGCAGGGCTGCGGCCTCCTCCTTGGTCACCCGCTGGATGGGCAGAGCGCCAAAGCCGTTTTTGGGGACGGTGATACCGGTAGAGCCCAGGGTCACGGTTGTCATAGCGTTTTCCTCCTGCGTTTTGAATGGTGGATACGAAGATATCCCCTGTTAAAATTGATAGCCTATTATACCATATGGAGGGAAAAAGCACAATAAGCAGAAGTGCGCCGCGCAAACGGGGAGACGGTAAAGCCCTGGCTGTCAAAGCGGGCACTTTTTTTGCTGTTGGGAGGGAACTATTGCGCCCCGTTTACGACTCTATGGATACCAGGGGGCGAGAGTTCCCTGGAATTTTCTGAAAAGAGGATATCGGTATGAGAAAGGGAACAAGACTATTCGCGGCGGTCCTGTGCCTGCTGCTGGCCGGCTGCGGGGCCCGGCCGGCGGAGGAGGCGCGTCAGCCTGCGGCGCCCACGGCGCCCACAGCGGCCATGGAGGAAGCGGAGCCGGAGGAAACGGCGGACAGCTATACGGGCCGCTGGCGGGACGGCGCCGGGGAAGCGGGGCAGTGCGGGATGACGATCAGCAAGGACGGCGAGGGTGTTTACAGCATTGAGATCCGCTGGGACAGGGAGGACGGCTCCGCCGAGCTCTGGCAGTTTACCGGGACATATGACGAGGCCTGGGAGGGGATCGACTATATCGGGACCCATTACAGGGAAGACGCCGCGGACGGAGAGCGCCGGACCTCCACTGTATTGGAGGAGGAGACGGGGCTCCTCTACCTGGACGGGGATGGGGCCCTGCTGTGGGAGGATACCTTTGAGCATATGGGCGACGGCCTGCGGTTCACTCGGGAGACGTAAACCGCGGCTGCGGGGGCCGGCCAGGGAGCCGGCCCCCATGCCTTTTTGCTGAAAATAAAGCGAGGCTTTTTTTGATTTTATCACTTATACCGGAAATTTTTCATAGAATATTGAAATATTGTCGAGATTGGCGGTTGAAAACCGGGTATAATTGTACTACAATGGGCAAGTTGGATTTTGACCTGTGAAAAGAGGATGTTATATGAGGAACGAAAAGCTGCGCAATGTGGCCATTATTGCCCACGTAGACCACGGCAAGACCACTTTGGTGGACGAAATGCTCAAGCAGGGCGGCGTCTACCGGGAAAATCAGGAGGTGGTGGACCGGGTCATGGACTCCGGGGACCTGGAGCGGGAGCGGGGTATTACTATTCTGGCGAAAAATACCGCCATCCAGTACGGGGATACCAAGATCAACATCGTGGACACCCCGGGCCACGCCGATTTCGGCGGCGAGGTGGAGCGCATTCTGAAGATGGTCAACGGCGTTATCCTGCTGGTGGACGCCGCCGAGGGGCCTATGCCCCAGACCCGGTTTGTGCTGAGCAAGGCCCTGGAGCTGGGGCACCGGGTGATCGTGGTGGTCAACAAGATCGACCGGCCCGACCAGCGCATCCATGAGGTCATTGACGAGTGCCTGGAGCTTCTTATGGACCTGGACGCCACCGATGAGCAGCTGGACAGCCCCATGCTCTTCTGCTCCGCACGGAAGGGCATCTGCGCCTACCACCCCGAGGACCCTCCGGGGGATTTGAAGCCCCTTTTCGATACTATCCTCAACTATATCCCCGCTCCGGAGGCGGACACCGAGGCCCCCTTCCAGATGCTGGTCAGCTCCATCGACTACAACGAGTTCGTGGGCCGCATCGCCATCGGGCGCATTGAGCGGGGGACCATTAAGCAGAACCAGGAGATCGCCGTATGCAACTACCACGCCCCCGACGCCCCCGCCAAGAAGGCCAAGGCTGTAAGCATCTACGAGTTTGACGGCCTGGCCAAGAAGCCGGTCACGGAGTCCTCCGCCGGGAATATCATCGCCATGAGCGGCATCGGGGATATCACCATCGGCGACACCATCTGCGCCGCCGCCAGCCCTGAGCCCCTGCCCTTTGTGAAGATTTCCGCCCCCACCATGGAGATGACCTTCTCCATCAACGACTCCCCCTTCTGCGGCCGGGAGGGCAAGTTTGTCACCAGCCGCCAGCTCCGGGACCGGCTGTTCCGGGAGACGCTCAAGGACGTGTCCCTGCGGGTCACGGAGATTGAGGGGGCTATGGACGCCTTCAACGTGGCGGGGCGGGGGGAGATGCACCTGTCCATCCTCATCGAGACCATGCGCCGGGAGGGCTATGAGTTCCAGGTCTCCCCGCCCCGGGTGCTCTATCAGGAGCTCGACGGCGTGCGCTGCGAGCCCATTGAGCGGCTGGTGGCCGACGTGCCCCAGGACAGCGTGGGAGCCGTGATTGAGAAGCTGGGTTCGCGCAAGGGCGATCTGGTGGAGATGACCCCGGTGGGCGAGCGGATGAAGCTGGAGTTTCTGGTCCCCGCCCGGGGGCTCTTCGGCTACCGGAACGAGTTTCTGACCGACACCCGGGGCGAGGGCATCATGGCCTCCGTGTTTGACAGCTACGCCCCCTACAAGGGGGATTTGAGCCGGAGAAACACCGGGAGCCTCATTGCCTTCGAGACCGGGGAGTCCATCACCTACGGCCTCTTCAACGCCCAGGAGCGGGGGGCCCTGTTCATCGGCGCGGGGGTCCTGTCCCCCGCCCGGCTGTTTGGAAACTGCTCCAAAAACAAATCATAGCCCCGCAGAACGAACTTGCCCATATCCGAGTAATAGCTCTCCCGGACAA
>JAAWHO010000122.1 GCA_022795905.1 Oscillospiraceae bacterium | reverse complement strand
GTCCGGGCCTCGATGCCCACCACCTGGCAGTAGTTCTCCAGATGGATCTCATTCCGCGCCCGGAGCTCCTCCTCGGTAAACACGCCGTGCTTGCGGAACAGCTCGATATGCTTGGGCTGGATATAGGTCCTGAGGGCGTCGGCGGTGCAGGTGAGGTTGCTGAGTCCCCGCTTCTGAGCTTCCTCCACCCAGGAGTCCTCATATCCGTTGCCGTTGAAAATAATTCTCTGGTGCTCGGTGAGGACCCGCTTGACCATACGATGGAGGGCGGCGGTGAAGTCCTCCGAACCCTCCAGTTCCTCGGCGAACTGGCCCAGCTCCTCGGCCATGATGGTGTTCAGGGCGGTGTTGGGCCCGGAGATGGACTGGCTGGAGCCCAGCATCCGGAATTCAAACTTGTTGCCGGTGAAGGCCAGGGGGGAGGTGCGGTTCCGGTCCGTGGTGTCCTGGGGGATGCTGGGCAGCACGTCCACGCCGATGGACAGAGTCTTTTTGCTGGTGTCCACGTAGTCGGTGCCCTGGATAATGGACTCCACGATCGCCGTCAGCTCGTCCCCCAGGAAGATGGAGATGATGGCCGGAGGGGCCTCCTGAGCGCCCAAACGGTGGTCGTTGCCAGGGTTGGCCACGGAGCACCGGAGCAGATCCTGATACTCGTCCACGCCCTTGATGAACGCCGCCAGGAACAGCAGGAACCGGGCGTTCTGGCTGGGAGTGGAGCCGGGCTTGAACAGGTTCAGGCCCGTGTCGGTGGACAGGGAGTAGTTGTCGTGCTTGCCGGAGCCGTTGACGCCGGCGAAGGGCTTCTCATGGAGCAGGCAGACCATGCCGTGCCGTCCGGCCACCTTCTTCATGACCTCCATGGTCAGCTGGTTGTGGTCGCAGGCGGTGTTGGCGTCGGTGTAAACAGGGGCCAGCTCGTGCTGGGCGGGGGCCACCTCGTTGTGCTTGGTCTTGGCCAGGATGCCCAGCTTCCACAGCTCCCCATCCACCTCCCCCATGAAGGCGGCTACCCGGGGCTTGATGGTGCCGAAGTAGTGGTCCTCCAGCTCCTGGCCCTTGGGGGGCTTGGCTCCAAAGAGGGTCCGGCCAGTGAGGATGAGGTCCTCCCGCTGGTTGCAGATATCCTTGTCAATGAGGAAGTACTCCTGCTCGGGGCCCACCTGGCTGACTACCTTCTTTACATCGGTGTCCCCGAAAAGGCGCAGCACCCGCACGGCCTGACGGCTGAGCTCCTCCATAGAGCGCAGCAGGGGAGTCTTTTTGTCCAGAGCCTGGCCGCTGTAGGAGCAGAAGATGGTAGGGATGCACAGGCTTCCGTCCTTGATGAAGGCGAAGGAGCTGGGGTCCCAGGCGGTGTAGCCCCGGGCCTCGAAGGTGGCCCGCAGGCCGCCGGAGGGGAAGGAGGAGGCGTCGGGCTCACCCTTGACCAGCTCCTTGCCGGAGAACTGCATGAGCACCCGCCCCCCCTCGGGGGAGATAAAGCTGTCGTGCTTCTCGGCGGTGACGCCGGTCATGGGCTGGAACCAGTGGGTGAAGTGGGTCGCGCCCCGGTCCATGGCCCAGTTTTTCATCTCAGCGGCCATCTCGTGGGCGTGCTCCAGGGAGAGGGGAGTGCCGTCCTCCACGCACTTCTTCCACGCCTTGTAGCAGGTGGCAGACAGGCGCTGCTTCATGACCTCCTCGTTAAAGACCATGCTGCCGAAGAGCTCGGGAATTGTTTTTTCAGTCATAATTATTCTCCTTCCGCCGCGGACACGGCTGGTATGTGGGTTGATAGGTCTTTCCTGTGGGGGTTACTCGCCGGATGCCCCATAATTGCTGAGCACCCTTGCGCTGGGATCGTTGACGTCGCAGCCCTTCCAGTCCTTATTGGGCATCCAGAAATCCGCCACCATCCCCGCCTGACCGGGGTAATGCTTCTCAAAAATTTCCCGGTACAGCAGGGATTCCTTGGTGAACGGCTTGGCGTGGTACGCGTATTTCTCCGCCAGCGCTTCCCACTCATCCCCGTAGGTCCGCTCCGCCAAGGCCTTCAAATCATCCACCAGGCTGTGGCCCACGGCGTCGGAGAACGCGGCCTTTTCCCGTTGCAGGATGCTCTCAGGCAGGTAATCCCCCTCGAAGGCGCGGCGCAGCAGATACTTCCCCTTGCCGTACACATTCACCTTTTTCGCCGGGTCCACACTCATGACATACTTTACGAAATCCAGGTCCCCAAAGGGTACCCGCGCCTCCAGGCTGTTGACCGAAATGCACCGGTCCGCCCGGAGCACATCGTACATATGGATCTCCCGGATGCGCTTCTCGCTCTCCGCCTGGAACGCCTCCGGCGAGGGGGCAAAATCCGTATACTTGTACCCGAAAAGCTCGTCGCTGATCTCCCCGGTGAGGAGGACCCGGATATCGCTCTGCTCATGGATGGCCTTGCAGACGAGGTACATCCCCATGCTCGCCCGGATAGTGGTGATGTCGAAGGTCCCCAGGGCCTGGATGACCTCCTCCAGAGCGTTCAGCACATCCCGCTCGGTGATGTAGATCTCGTGGTGATGGCTGCCGATATGGTCCGCCGCCTGCCGGGCGTACTTCAAATCGATAGCGTCGGTGCTCATGCCCACGGCGTAGGTTTCAATGGGCCTGCCCAGCAGCTTGGCGGCAATGGCGCACACCAGAGAGCTGTCCAGCCCGCCGGAGAGCAGAAATCCCACGGGCACATCGGCGTCCAGCCGCTTCTCCACGCCCAGAATCAGCTTCTCGTGGATATTGGCGCAAATCGTCTCCACATCATCGTAGCATACCTCATCCACCTTGGCAATATCGCAATAACACACAAATTTGCCGTCTTTATAGTAGTGCCCTGGGGGAAAAGGCATAATTTTGTCCGTCAGGCCCAAAAGGTTCTTGGGCTCGCTGGCAAAGAGGATATGCCCGGACCGGCTGTACCCGTAGTACAGGGGCCGGATGCCGATGGGGTCTCGGGCGGCGACAAAACTGCTGGTGGGGGCGTCGTAGAGGACGAGGGCGAACTCGGCGTCCAGTTCTCCAAACATCTCCACGCCGTGTTCTTTCCACAGCGGGAGGAGCAGCTCGCAGTCGGACCCGCTGGCGAAGCGATATCCCTTGCCCTCCATCTCTTTCTTCAGCTTCCGGAATCCATAGAGCTCGCCGTTGCAGACCACGGCGCTGCCGTCCTCTGCTGTAAAGGGCTGCATCCCCGCAGGCTCCGGGCCCATGATAGCCAGGCGGTGGAAAAGGAGCATCCCGGGCCCGGCCTCCAGCGCCCGGGTGTCGTCGGGGCCCCGCGTCTTGGTGGCCGCGAAGGCCGTGAGCAGAACCTCCTGGGGAATGTCCTTTGCGGTATAACCCATAATCGCGCACATAAAAAGCACCTCCAGATGTACCGGCGTCACTAAAATAAATATTTTAGGACGAATCGCCGGAATCCGTGGTGCCACCTAACTTACCGCTGACGCGGTCACTCTGAGCTCTAACAAGCCTGACGGCTGTAACGGGCCGTTCCCGTTTAGCCTACTGGGCTTCCGCCGTTCAGCGCCAGGCTCCGGAGTGTTATTCACCGGGTCTCCGCCGCGGGGTTTCCACTGTTCCCCGCTCACTGTGGGTGAGCGCCCCGGCTACTTGTCTCCATCATTGCCGCTCTCGTTCTGAAATTATGGACGTAGTCTACTCCCTGTTTTTCCATTTGTCAAGCTGAAAATTTTTTTGGTTTTCTAAAAATTTGTCCGTCATTCTGCCGAAAACCCGTCCTTCTGTTTGTGCGGTTTCACGAAGGGCTCCGCTGTTTTCGACAAAAGGACGGGATACCGCCCGACTGTCCGCATTTCAAGGCCGGCTGCCGATACGCACAAAAATGGCCGGCGGAACCTGCCGGCCATTTGGTGGTTTTCCTGATTTTGCTCAGAGCTGGACCTTCTCAAAATCTGCCGCCCCGTGCTTGCACCAGGGACAGATATAGTCTGGGGGCAGCTCCTCCCCCTCGTAGACATACCCGCACACCCGGCAGCGCCAGCCGGTTTTGCCGGAGGCTTTAGGGGCGGGGGCCGGCTTGACCCGCCGGAAGTAGTCCTCGTAGGTGAGGGAGGGGATGCCGGAGAGGACCTCGCCGCCGGCCAGGTCGGCAAAGAAGAGGGTGTGGGTGCCCAGGTCCATGGTGCTCACGGTTCTGCCGGTGAGGAAGGCGTTGGCAAACTGGGTCAGGTAGAGCAGACCGTTTCCCTCCCGTGCCGTGTGGGAAAAGCCGGCGAATTTGTCCAGGTCCCGGCCGCTATGGAAGCCGAAGCGCTCAAAGAGGGAGAAGGGGACGTCCTCCGAGAGCACCGAGGCGCAGAAGAGGCCGGTCTCCTGGATAAGCTGGTGGGTGTAGGAGCTCTTGTTGACGGCGGCAACGACGCGGTTGGGCTGGTTGGTGACCTGGGCGAGAGTGTTGACGATGCAGGCGTTGTCCTTTTCGCCGCTTCGGGCGGAGAGGAGGTAGAGGCCGTAGGTAATTTTGAAGAGAGCTTTTTCGTCCATGGGAGAACCTTCCTTTTCCTGTGGGATGGAAGGTAGTATGCGGAGCTTTTGGCAATTTATTCACGCGCCGGCGCGGAGATGGATACCACGGACAGCCTTCCCCCGGCGGCCTTGAATTTGACCTCCACCCCGGCGAAGGCCATGCCGTAGACCCGCTCCGGGTCCTCCTGGTAGGAGGGCCTGGGGTCCTGGGCCAGCACCCCCAGCAGGGCGGCCCGCTTTGCCGCCGGCACCCTCTCCAGCAGCTCCGGGCCGCAGTCCACCTCCAGCGCCTGACGGGGGGCCCGCTCGGTGAACCCGCCGGAGGCCTCCGGGCGGCAGTCGGCGTAGGGCAGGTAGGGCTTGATGTCCAGGATGGGGGTGCC
>JAAWHO010000121.1 GCA_022795905.1 Oscillospiraceae bacterium | reverse complement strand
GACGAGAAGGGGGACATCATCGACGGCGACAAGACCATGGCTGTCTGCGGGCTGTATATGCGGGACCAGGGGCTGCTGACGGGCCGGACCATCGTGGGCACCGTCATGAGCAACCTGGGCCTCCACGAATTCTGCAATAAGAACAACATCCGCCTGGTCTGCACCCCGGTGGGGGACCGGAACGTGCTGGAGAAGATGCTGGAATACGGCTACCGCATCGGCGGCGAGCAGTCGGGCCATACTATTTTCACCGACTACGCCACCACCGGCGATGGCCAGCTCACCGCCCTCCAGTTTTTGCAGATCCTCAAGCGCAGCGGCAAGACCGCTTCCCAGCTGGCGTCCATCTGCCCCAGCTACCCCCAGACCCTGGTGAACGTGGAGCTGCCCAACCAGCCGGGGCTCAAGGAGGCTGTCATGGCCTCCCGGGAGCTACAGGACGCGGTGCGCAAAGAGGAGGAAACGCTGGGCGGAGACGGCCGGATTCTCCTCCGCCCCTCGGGGACGGAGCCCCTCATCCGGGTCATGGTGGAGGCAAAGACCCAGGAGCAGGCGGAGACTTGTGCAAATCGACTGGCCGCGTTGGTGAAAATGCTCAAAATTTGAGGAGCGTGTTTACAAATATTTAATATTTACTTGACAAACGCCTGTCAAAATAGGTATAATAAAGACAGGCCGAGAAAAGAGCCCCAGGAGGCCCCCGCCCCGTCCCGCCGCACCTCCGACGAGGAGCTGTGCGCCCTGGTCAGGCAGGGGAGCCGGGAGGCCGAGGAGGTCCTGATTACCCGGTACCACCGGCTGGTCCGGAGACTGGCACGCCCGCTGTACTTGGCGGGGGGCGAGCAGGAGGACCTGATCCAGGAGGGCATGATCGGCCTTGTCCAGGGGGTGCGGGAGTACGACGGGGAGAAGTCCGCCAGCTTCCACACCTACGCAGAAATCTGTATCCGCAGCCGGCTGTTATCCGCTGTCCGGGCCGCCGCCCGGCACAAGCATTCACCGCTGAACCAGTCGGTTTCGCTTGAGCTACCCTTCTTTGAGAATCCTTCCTCCCTCTCCGGCGAGTATCACCTGGTCCAGGCGAATCCCGAGGACCTGGTCATCGGCCGGGAGCGCGTCCAGGACACCCTGCGGGGCGTCCGGGGACAGTTGTCCGAGTTTGAAGCGAAGATCTTGGGGTACTATTTGGACGGTCTGACAATACGGGAAATGGCCGAAGCGGTTTCCAGGTCCCCCAAGTCGGTGGACAACGCCGTGCAGCGCATCCGGCGCAAGGTGGCGCGGCACCTCAGTTCCGGCGATCTCAGCGGAAGCTGAACGCAATATATTTTTTTCTATTCAAAGAGAGGGTAAGATCATGTACGAAGACAAGACCTTAGTTTGCAAGGAGTGCGGCCAGGAGTTCGTTTTCACTGCCGGTGAGCAGGAGTTCTACGCCGAGCGCGGCTTCCAGAACGAGCCCCAGCGCTGCAAGGCCTGCCGTGACGCGCGGAAGAACGCAGCCCGCGGTCCCCGGGAGTACTTCACCGCCGTGTGCGCCTCCTGCGGCGGCGAGGCCAGAGTCCCCTTCGAGCCGAAGAGCGATCGTCCTGTGTATTGCAGCGACTGCTTCGCCAAGATGCGGGAGCAGGGCTAAAAATAAGTGCGGATGGGCGGCACCTGCGGGTGCCGCCCATTTCTGTTTAAGGAGAAAGCTATGAATACCTACCTTGCCGATCTGCATATCCACTCCCGATTCTCCATGGCCACCAGCCGGGACATCGACCCGCCCCGCCTGGACTGGTGGGCCCGGCGGAAGGGCCTGGGGCTCATCGGCACCGGGGACTGTCTGCACCCGGGCTGGCTGAAAGAGCTGGAGGAATGCCTGGTCCCGGCAGGGGAGGGAGTGTACCGCCTCCGGGAAGAGCTGGCCCTGCCGGAGGCCCCGGAGGGGGAGGAGCCTCGGTTCCTGGTGGCCGGGGAGGTCAGTGCCGTCTACCGGCGGGAGGACCGGACCCGGCGGGTGCATCTGCTGCTCCTGCTGCCGGGGCTGGAGGCGGCGCGGGCCGCAGCGGGGCGGCTGGGGCGGTATGGGAAGCTGGCCTCCGACGGCAGGCCCACCTTCTCCATGGACTGCCGGGAGCTGCTGGCGGAGGTGCTGGAGGCCTGCCCGGAGGCGGAGGCGGTCCCCGCCCACATCTGGACGCCCCACTACTCCATGATGGGGGCGTTTACAGGCTTTGAGAGCGTGGAGGACTGCTTTGGCGATCTGGCGGGGCATATCCACGCCGTGGAAACAGGGCTGTCCTCGGACCCGGCTATGAATTGGCGGGTCCCGGCCCTGGACGGGCTGACGCTGGTCTCCAACTCCGACGCCCACTCGCCGTCCAAGCTGGGCCGGGAGGCCAATCTGCTGGGGACAGGGCGGGATTATCCCTCCCTGGTCCGGGCACTGCGGACAGGGGAGGGCTTTGTTGGAACGGTGGAGTTTTTCCCGGAGGAGGGGAAGTACCACCTGGACGGCCACCGGAAGTGCGGCGTTCGGCTCACCCCGGCGGAGACGCTGGCGCTGGGCGGGGTCTGCCCGGTGTGCGGGAGGAAGCTGACGGTGGGGGTGGAGCACCGGGTGGAGGCCCTGGCGGGGCGTCCGGCGGGGGAGGCCCCGGAGGACGCGAAGTCCTACCGCCGCCTGACCCCGCTGCGGGAGGTCATTGCCGCCTCCCTGGGCATCTCCGCCGCAGGAAAGCGGAGCGGGGCGCTCTACGAGCGGATGCTGCGGGAGCTGGGGCCGGAGCTGATGGTGCTGCAGGAGCGGGAGCTGGAGGATGTCCGGCGGACCGCCGGGCCCTGCGTGGCCGAGGGCCTGCGGCGGCTGCGGGCCGGGGAGGTGGAGCTGCTGCCCGGCTTTGACGGCGAGGGCGGCAGGGTCGGCCTGCTGTCGGGGGAGGAGATCCGGGAGCTGGGCGGTATAAAATCGGTACCGAAGGAGAACTGAGGAAATCGTATGGCGAAAGTAACATCCATGATGAATATTGGCAAAGAGATGGAGCGAAAGCTCTCCTCTATCGGGATCACATCTGCGGAGCAGCTGATGGCGGCAGGTGCAAAGGAGGCGTTTGCAAAAATGAAGGAGCGCTATCCCAATGTCTGTCTGGTGCATCTCTACACCCTGGAGGGCGCGGTCAGCCAGACGGAATACAACAGCTTTTCGGAGGAGAAGAAGCGGGAATTGAAGGAATTCAGCGATCATTTGAAAGGAAATGCCAATGAGTAAATACAGCGCGCTGTGGGAATACATCCGGAGGAGCGGCGGGCCGTCCCTCAAGCTGACCTTTGCGGAGATTGAGCGGATTGCGGGGCTCCCCATTGACCACTCCTTCCTCCGGTATAAGAAGGAACTCACGGAATACGGCTGGCAGGTGGGGAAAATCTCCATGAAGGAGCAGACCGTCACTTTCAACAAAATGGACTGACATACGCCGGTTTGCATTTTCCGGCAAAATGGTATATAATAGCGGTGTGCCCCGCCGGGGCGCGAAATCCAAGAAAAAAGGAAGACTATGACATTTCATGAACTAGACCTGCTGCCCGCCCTGGTGCGGGCAGTGGACGAGATGGGGTACGAGGAGCCCTCCCCCATCCAGGCCGCGGCCATTCCCCCGGTGCTCAAGGGCCGGGACCTCATCGGCTGCGCCCAGACCGGCACCGGCAAGACCGCCGCCTTTGCCATCCCGATCCTCCAACACCTGGAGGGGCGCATCAACGGTCGTCATAAGCCCATCCGGGCTTTGGTCCTCACCCCCACCCGGGAGCTGGCACTCCAGATTAAGGAGAACTTCGATCTCTACGGCAAGCATCTCCCCATCCGGAACACTGTGATTTTCGGCGGCGTGGGCCAGAATCCCCAGGTGGAGGCGCTCAAGAACGGCGTGGACGTGCTGGTGGCGACCCCCGGGCGGCTCAACGACCTGTGCAATCAGGGCTTTATTGACCTCAAGGGCATTGAGACCTTCGTCCTGGACGAGGCGGACCGGATGCTGGATATGGGCTTTATCCACGACGTGCGGAAGGTTATCGACCGCCTGCCCGCCCGGCGGCAGACGCTGCTGTTCTCCGCCACCATGCCCCAGGAGATCGCGGAGCTGTCCAAAAAGATTCTCCGGGACCCGGTGCGGGTGGAGGTGACGCCCCAGTCCTCCACGGTGGAGGCCATCGACCAGGTCCTCTACAAAATCGACAAGGGGAACAAAAAGTATCTCCTCCAGGAGCTGCTGAAAAACAACGCCTGGGACAGCGTCCTGGTGTTCACCAACACCAAGCACGGCGCCGACCGGGTGGTCAAGGAGCTGGGAAGGGTGAACATCCCCGCCATGGCGATCCACGGCAACAAGGGTCAGAATGCCCGTGTCCGCGCCCTGGAGAGCTTTAAGAGCGGGGAGATCCGCGTCCTGGTGGCCACGGACATCGCCGCCCGGGGCATCGACGTCAACGAGCTGGCCTGCGTCATCAACTATGAGCTGCCCAACGTGCCGGAGACCTACGTCCACCGCATTGGCCGCACGGGCCGGGCCGGGCGCAGCGGCATCGCCGTCAGCTTCTGCAACTTTGACGAGCTGGCCTACCTAAAGGACATTGAGAAGCTGACCAGGAGGCATATCCCGGTTATCGAGAACCACCCCTGGCCCATGGAGATTTTCGAGGCCGCACCGAAGGCCCAGCGGCAGCCCCGGCCTCCCCGGGAGCAGCGGCAGGCTGCGGCGGGCGGCAAGGGCCGCGCTTCCGCCCGGGACCGCGCAGCTCCCCGCCCGACTATCCAGCAGCCCCAGCCTGCGGAGCCGGCCAAGCCGGTCCCGCCCAGGCCGGCCCGGGTGATCCGAACGGAGAGCCGGTCTATTCCCGGCCGGGTGGTGGCCTTTACCGACGGACGCCGTCGGGGCAGAAAAAGCCGGTAACACATAAGGAGAACCGGGATACCGCAGGTAAGCGGCGTCCTGGTTCTCCTTATGTGTA
>JAAWHO010000004.1 GCA_022795905.1 Oscillospiraceae bacterium | reverse complement strand
TGACCCCCTGCACGTCAAGCAGGTGCTCTAGCCAGCTGAGCTAAGCGTCCGGATGCGGAACATTGATATGATACCGCATTCTGCCGGATTTGTCAACCTGTTTTTTGAAAATCTCCGAAAAAATTTAAGAGGGCTAAGCGGGCCGGACGCAGCCGGGCGGCGGACCGGCCCGCTTATCTCCGGGAGCGGCTAGACCTGCTCCCGGCTCTTCTTTTCCCGTTCGTAGGCCACAATCACCCGCCGGTTGGGCTCTGTGCCCATGGAGTAGGTAGTCACGTTCTCCACATTCTGCAAAGCCGTGTGGATGACATGGCGCTCATAGGCGTTCATGGGCTCCAGGGGCACGCTTCTCTTAAAGCGGGTCACCTTCCCCGCCACCTTTAGCGCCAGCCTCTGCAAACTCTGCTCCCGCTTGAGGCGGTAGTTCTCCGCGTCCACATGGACCCGTACCCGCTTGTCCGCCCCCCGGTTGACGGCATAGTTAGTGAGCTGCTGAATAGCGTCCAAGGTCTCCCCTCTCCGCCCGATGAGCTGCCCCATCTTCTCCCCTTCCAGGAGGACCTTATACCTGCCCTTTTCCGGCTGATAGATGGTGATGCCGGCGGCGCTGTCCATATGTTCCAGAAGCCCGGTGAGAAATTCCCGGATCTGCTGCGCCTTCTCATCGCTGCAGGGCTCGCCCAGCTCCTGCGGCGGGAGCTGGATCTCCTCCTCCCGCTCCTCGGCCGGGACCTTCTCCCTCTCCGGACGGGGGCGGCGCTCGCCGCCCCTGCCGCGCCGTCGCTCCTGATGTTCCGGACGCTCCTGACGCTCCCGCTTCTCCTCCGCCGGAGCCGCCGCGGGGGCCTCGGCTGCCGGTCTTTTCGCCGGCCCGGGGGCCGGCTGGGGAGCCGGTCCGGCCGTCTCCCGCACCGGTACAGGCTCGGGCTCATCCAGTCCATAGGTCACCCGCACCTTGGCGGGGCTGGCCCCAAAGCCAAGGATACCCTTTTTTGCCCTCTCCAAAATCTCGACGGACACATCGTCCCGGTCAAGGCCCAGCTCCGCCAAAGCCCTGCTGATAGCCTCCTCCTCGGTCTTGCCCGTCATGTCAAGAAATTTCATTGCCATATCGGGTATTACTCCTCCGTATCATATCGGTCTGCTCTGTAGCTGCGTCCTCTGGCGTAGGGGCGGTTGTCCACCCGGCCGGCCTCCGTGGTGGCCGGTCCGCTGGATTTAGGCTGCTGGATCTTTCTGGGTTTTTTCGCCTCGGTTTCCCGCTGCTCCTGGGCCTTTTTCTTGGCCTCCTCCATGCGCAGCTTCCGGGCGGCCTCCCGCTTGGCGGCCCGCTCCTCCTCCTCGGCGTCGATCTTCTTGGTAATAAACCTGCCCAGGGTGTACTCCCGGAGCATCCCCCACACGCTGTTGGCAATCCAGTAGAGGCCCAGGGCGGCGGGCATGACGAAGCAGAACCAGAGGCTCATCAGCGGCATCATGATATTCACCATCCGCATACTCTTCTGCTGCTCCTCGGACTGGCCGTTGGACTTGCTGATGATAATGGTCTGCACATAGTTCATAGCGGCGGCGAGCACCGGGATCAGGATAAGTCCGATCATCGCCCACTCAGGGGCAAAGCTCTTGATAGCCACCTGGGGCTGGAGGCTCAAATCCACGTCCAGAAAGCTGAAGTGCATCCGGAGCAGCTTGTCTCCCACGCCCTCAATATCGGCCCAGCTGTAGTTTGTCCAGTTGTTGGAGATAAAGTTTGCCAGGTCCACCTGCTCATAGGCGCCATAGGCCCCGTTGGAGAGCGTCTCGGCCACGTACCCCAGACTCTCGGCGGCCTCCCGCAGCGCGCCGCAGGCGGTCTCGCTGATGCCCATAAAGTAGACAATGGGCTGGCGGATAATGGAGTACAGGGGGACGATGATAAACATGGGGATAAAGGACCACAGGCACCCGCCCATGGGGTTGATGCCCTCCTCCTGGTAGAGCCTGGCCAGCTCCTCCTGGTACTTCTGCTGGTTGTTGGCGTACTGCTTCTGCAGCTCCGCCTGTCTGTTGGACAGCTTGCCCATACGGACCATGCTGCGCTTGGACTTCATCTGGAAGGGCACCATAATCAGAGTGACCACCAGGCTGAAGAGAATCAGGGACAGCCCGTAGGACCCTGTGATGCTGTACATCAAGCGCATCACCGCCGCGAAGGGCAGGCTGATGATTTTGCCAAAGGCACCAAACATTGCTGTTTTTCCTCCGATCGAAAAGTCGATGGGTTCCCGGCCCCTCAGGGGACCGGATCGTAAAGGGGCCCCTTATAGAAGGGGTGGCATCGCAAAAACCGCCTCAGGGCCAGCCAGCCGCCCTTCACCGCGCCGTACCTCTCCACCGCCTCCAGGGCATACTGGGAGCAGGTGGGGATAAAGCGGCACCGGGGCGGCAGTCCCGGGGAGATATTTCTCTGGTAGAAGCGGATAAATCCGATCAGAAGTCCTTTCATCCCTGTTCCTCCAGCACGCCCAGCTCCCGGCAGGCCCGGTCAAAGGCAGCCGTGAGCTTCTTCCAGGGCCCGTCCACCGCCCGTGCCCGGGCGACCAGGATCATATCCCAGCCCTGCTTCATCCCCGGCTGCGCCAGGCGGAAGACCTCCCGGAGCCGCCTTCTGGCCCGGTTGCGGACCACGGCGCCCCCCAGCTTGGTGCTGACGGTGACGCCCAGGCGGTTCCTCCCCAGGCGGTTGCGGCGGCAGTAGACCACCATGCAGGGGGTAACGGCGGATTTGGCCTTGGCGTACATCCGCTTGAACTCTCTGTTTTCCTTGATGGTGTTTTTCACGCTCTCACCTCCGGGGGACAAGAAAACGGCGAAGGGACGGCAGGAAAACGCCCTGACCGTCCCCGTGATCCATCTATTCGCGATGCAAGCTCCGCTTTACTCAGTGGGTCAGGCGAGCGCGGCCCTTGGCCCGGCGGCGGGCGAGCACCTTGCGGCCGTTGGCGGTCCGCATTCTCTTGCGGAAGCCGTGCTCCTTGGAGCGCTGGCGCTTCTTGGGCTGATAGGTACGGAACATTTGCATACACCTCCTGTTCAGAATCTGCTGTACGGCGAGGGGCCGTACTACTCGACGGCGGGCGGCGTCCGTTCAGATGCCGCCCCGCAGTTGACAAGAAAAATTCTGTCTTTTGACAGGTGAAACTCATTATACATAAATTTCTGGAAGGTGTCAACATAAAATTCTTCTTTTACCGGCAATTTCGATAGATTATCCAATCATCCTGTGGCCTACGGCCCCCGGACCGGAGCATTTCTACAGGGCAGATCAATCTTCTTGCCCCCCTTGTTAAAGGGGGGAGGGCCGCCGCGAAGCGGTGGCGGGGGGATTCCAGCACCCAAGGTCCCGTATTGCTCCAGATTTTCGGTAGGCGCAGGTTCCCTGCGACGAATCCCACCACCACCGGGCTTTGCCCGGCGGTCCCCCTCCCTTTAGCAAGGCGTTAGGCCGGCTCTGCCGGCCCCAGCCCTAAGCCGCCAAAGGCGGCCCACGGGGAGGCGAGAGGGCGAATCTATCTTTGAGCAATATACTATCCTGCAAAAAGGAGGAGCGCCCTCTGGGGCGCTCCTCCTTTTCTCAGGCGGTATACCCCGCGCTGGTGTCAATAGTAATCGTCTTGCTGGCATTATCCCAGCCAATCCCGAAATCAAACGCCTGCCCGATATCCCGCAGCTTAAAATAGTTATTCCCGTCGATGGTGTAAGCGGTCAAAGCCACCTCTTTCCCATCAATCAGCAGCTTGGAGGCGGAGACGGCGGCGGCCTTGCTCCCGGCGCTCTTGGCGCCCATCTCGCTGCCGTTGGCGGTGTAGCCCTGGCCGGAGGTCAGCGTGATGGTTTTGGAGGCATTGTCCCAGCCCACCTCGAACTGCTTCTCGGTGCCGCTGAGCACATAGGCCAGATCTCTCAGCTTAAAGTAGTTGCTCCCGTCGATAGTATAGGCGTCGAAGGCCACTTCCTTGCCGTTGACCAGTACCTTGGAATTGGTGGGGCTGGCGCTGGGTCCGGAGGGCTGGGCGGGGGTGCTGGGAGCGCCGGGAGCGGAGGACACGGACGGCTCAGTCCAGCCGGAGGACTTTATAATGCTCATTTTACCGTCGCCGTTAAAATTCTTTACCACAAAAACTCCAGGCTCGTCGGTGTATTCTACCTCGGTGAGTGTGCAGGGCACGACCTCCGCGCCGGTGGTGTCCACAAAGCCCCATTTGTCGTCAAAGGTTTTCACCGCCGCTACGCCGCCGGAAAAATCCTTCACCTCGGCGTACTTGCAGGACACGATTTCCCGCCCTGTGTAGTCGATGAAGCCGTACCGCCGCCTGCCGGACTCACTGCTCGAGATGCGGAAACAGCCGTTGCCGGCATTGACGGCAGAATTGTTGGTGGTTCCTGTCACCTTGCCCGTTTTATCAATGATACTATGGGAATTTACCAACGCATAGCCGTCACAGAATTCAAAGGCAGATACAGATATATACTGGCAAGGGATGACCAATACTCCTGCCTCGTTTACATAGCCATATTTATCGTCCTTTTGCACTAAAGCCATACCGTTGGCAAAGCCCCATACAAAATCATAGCCGCCGCTGACGATCTGCCCGGACTTATTGACAAACGCGTAACCGTAGTGAAAGCTGTCTTTTTGGTACATCGGTACAACCTCCGAGGAAATATCCTCCGGCCAATTATTACTCCTATAACTGTAGTCCTGAGGAAGCAGATCTTTACCCGTTGTGTCAATGACCGTCTGGCGATTGCCCAGCTGCACCACTGCGAAGCCATTGACAAAGTGTCTTGCATTGGCGTACTGGCAGGGGATAACTACCTTGCCGGTTTTGTCCATGTAGCCGTAATAAGCGTTGGTAGCGTCATAGGTCACAGCCAGGCCGTCATAGAAATTCCCTGCCCGATAGTCATGCTCGAAGGGAATGACCACCTTGCCGGTTTTATCTACATAGCCGTACTTTTTTGTTTCTTTATCATAAACTCTGGCAAGGCCCTCGTGGAAATCGCTCTTTCCATCCTCCTCCGGCACCACGTTTTTCTCCAAGGTAAAGAGATATTTGCCGGTGTTGTCCACAGCGTGCCATCTGTTGTCTTTTCTCGCCCATGCGGCGCCGTCAGAGAAGTCCATGACAGTGGGATCACTCTCGATCGCATAGGAGTGGGGCGGGATGATGATGTTGCCGTTTTTGTCGAAAGCGCCGTAGCCGGCCCCGCCGCTATGTCCCCGCCAGGTGATTCCCTCATGGAAGCCTTCAATCGTATACCCGGCCCATTCGCAGAAGCTGTAATAGGTCTCCGGCGAGACAATTTCGGTCATGGTGGCAGCCGCCGCCGGGACCGTCAGGCCCAGGCACAGCACCAGGGCCAGCGCGAGGGATAGAAGTTTCTTTCTCATACTGTTTTCTCCTCCGTTAAATAAGGTTTTCCCTTGGTAGTCACCAAGGGAAAAAGAGAGACGTCTCTCTTTGGCTTTCATTATAGCAAAAACTGCCACCCCGTCAAGAGCGAATTCCGTCCTGCAAACGACAAAAATCCTGTTAAGCGGAGCCGGCCACTCGTCCCCCCTGGCCCGGGGCCGGCTCTGCCGGCCCTCTTGCCCCCCTTGCTAAAGGGGGGAGGGCCGCCGCGAAGCGGTGGCGGGGGGATTCGTCGCAGCGAACCGTCCCCCACCAAAAATCTTTCAATATGAAGAAGAAATGAAGAAGTGCAGTGCTGAAAACCCGCCGCCGCTTTCCGCAGAAAACACAATTTCCATTTTTATTTAGAATAAGTATTAGTTGCAATCCCCCCCAAATTCTGATATAATAGGCCAGTTAAGGAACCGCCGTGCCCTCCGCGGGCCAACACAGAAAAAGGGAGAGCTTCTATGCAGTCAGTCGCCGATATCTGGACAATGATCCTCACCCGGCTCCGGGAGGACCTGTCCGAAACCACCATCAAGACCTGGTTTGACGAGACCTCGGTGGTGTCCCTGGAGGGCAACACCCTGGTTCTCCACTGCCCCAACGAATTCAAGCGCAGCAACATCCAGGACCGCTTCCTCCCCAGCATCGAGGCCAGCCTGAAGGATATCTTTTCCTCCGACATGACCGTCCGTCTTCTCGACGACGAGGGCCTGCGCCTCTACCGCCACCCTGAGGAGAAGAGGCCCGCCTCCTTCATGGAGTCCGGAGAGTTCACCTTTGAAACCTTTGTTGTCGGTCCCTCCAACACCCTGGCCCACGCCGCGGCCCAGGCGGTGGCCGACGCCCCCGGCCAGCACTACAACCCTCTGCTCATCTACGGGGACTCCGGCCTTGGCAAAACCCACCTGCTCTACGCCATCGCCCACGTCATCCGCTCCCGGGAGGCCAACGCCCGCCTTGTCTACATCAAGGGCGACGACTTCATCAACGAGTTCATCGAACTCATCCGCGCCGGCCGGGGCAGCGAGTTTCGCACCAAGTACCGGGAGGCGGATCTCCTCCTGGTGGACGACGTCCAGTTTCTGGCCGGCAAGGAGCAGGTGCAGAACGAATTCTTCCACACCTTCAACACCCTCTATGAGTCCAAGAAGCAGATCGTCCTCACCTCCGACCGCCCTCCCCACGAGATGACCCTTCTGGACGACCGCCTGCGGACCCGCTTCGAGTGGGGACTCCTGACGGACGTGACGCCGCCGGACCTGGAAACCCGCATCGCCATTCTCAAGAACAAGGCTGTTCAGCTGGGCTTCCTCCTCGACGACGAGACCGCCTCCTATATCGCCGCCAAAATCACCGCCAACGTCCGCCAGCTGGAGGGAACCGTCAAAAAAATCAAGGCCTTCAAGGAGCTCCACGGAATGCCTGTCAACAAGGACACCGCCGACCGGGCCATCCGGGACATGAGCCAGTCCAACGAGTTCATCATTACCCCGGAGCACATTATCAAGGAGGTCTGCCGTTACTACCACCTGGAGGAGGATCAGATCCGGGGCCCCTCCCGGAGCCGGGACTGCCTCAACGCGCGGCAGGTGGCTATGTATCTCATCCGCCGCATGACCAGCCTCTCCCAGGACGACGTTGGCCAGCATTTCGGCGGCCGGGACCACGCCACAGTCATCAACTCCATCAAAAAGGTAGAGAAACAGATGACCGCCAACCCCGCCTTCGCCGAAACGGTCAAGGCCATCACCACCAACATCAACTCCGCCAGATAACGGCGGCTCTGTAAATCAACATTTTCCCCAGCGTTTTCCACAATACAAACTGATATCAACAGGGGAAAACCCGTGGAAAATTTTTCGGCTCCAGGCCCCCGTGGAAACCGGCGGAAATCACGCCCATTTATCCACAGCCTCTGAGAACGTCATTTTTCCCTATTTCCAGCGGTTTCAGCCCCTTTTCCACAAAAATTTTCCCTACTGACCCTGCTGCTAAAAAGATATTCTATGTTTTCTATTCCGGGAAAATACCGCTCTGACAAAAATTTCTGAAAGGAAGAAAACACTATGCGATTCTCCTGTGAGAAAGCGCTTCTGCTCAGCGCCATCAACACAGCCTCCCGGGCCGTGTCCGCCAAAAGCTCCATTCCGGCGCTGGAGGGCCTTCTTCTGCAGGCGGACGGCCAACTGACCGTCTCCGGCTACAATATGCAGACAGGCATCCGCACCGCCGTAGAAGCGAGCGTCACTGAAAGCGGCTGTCTGGCTCTCAACGCCCGCCTCTTTGGAGACATGATCCGCCGTATGCCGGATGACGTCGTAACCTTCGTTTCCGACAGCAGTCTCAACGTCTCCCTGACCTGCGGCGACGCCTCCTACGATATGACGGCCATCCCCGCCGACGACTATCCGGAGCTCCCCGAGGTAGAGGACGAGTACTCCGTCACCATCAGACAGCAGCTCCTCAAGACAATGATCGGCGAGACCTCCTTCGCCGTCTCCACCAACGAGGCCCGCCCTGTCCACACCGGTTCCCTCTTTGAAATCGAGGAGCAGACCTTAACGGTTGTCAGCGTTGACGGCTTCCGCCTGGCTCTGCGGAAGGAGAAGCTGGAAAATTTATCTGCCGGCGCCTTCCGCTTTGTCGCCCCCGGCTCCGCCCTCAACGAGGTGGAGAAAATCTGCGGCGACACAGAGGACAACGCCGTCATCACGCTCGGCAGCCGCCACCTTCTCTTCGAGGTCGGCCCCACCCAGCTCATCTGCCGCCGGCTTGAAGGAGAATTCCTGGACTACAAATCGGCCATCCCCCGCGCCAACCCCATCGTCCTGACAGCGGACAGCAAGGCCCTCATGTCCTCCATCGACCGCGTCAGCGTGGTCATCTCCGACAAGCAGAAGAGCCCGGTCCGCTGCGTCTTTGATCTGGACAAGGTCTCCCTCTCCGCAAAGACCGGCAGCGGCGAGGCCAAGGACATCTGCCGCCTGGAGGGGGACGGCGGCGGGCTGGAGATCGGCTTTAACAACCGCTACCTCATGGATGCCCTCAAGTACGCTCCTGCGGAGAAGGTCCGTCTGGAGCTGAACACCGGTATTTCCCCCTGCATCATCACCCCGGTAGAGGGAGAAGAAAATTTTCTCTATATGGTACTGCCTGTCCGTCTGAAAAACAGCTGATCGGAAAAAATTAGAATGGAAACTATCCAGATTACAACCGAATTCATCAAGCTCCAGGACCTCATGAAGCTGGCGGACCTGGTTGGCTCCGGCGGGGAGGCCAAGGTCCTCATTCTCGACGGCCAGGTCTCTGTCGGCGGCGAGATCTGCCTCCAGCGGGGCAGAAAGCTCCGCCCCGGCGACGTCATGACCTTCCGGGGCAGGGACTACACTGTGGCCTATGCGGATTGACCGCGTTCTGCTGGAGAACTTCCGCAACTACCAGCGGGAGGAGATTATCTTCCACCCCCAGTGCAACGTCATCTGCGGCGAGAACGCCCAGGGCAAGACAAACCTGCTGGAGGCCATGGTCTGCCTGGCCTGCGGGAAGTCCCCCCGGACGAGGGCGGACCGGGAGCTCGTTCGCTTCGGACAGGCCGGCCTTCTTCTGGAGGGGGCCATCCGCTCCCGGGAGCGGGACTTTGTCAGCCGCATCGAGGCCGGCGGCGGGCGGCGCAAGAAAATCACCATCAACCGGGTCCCGGCCAAGGCGGCCTCGGAGCTCAGCGGCGTGCTGAACACCATTTTTTTCAGCCCGGAGGATCTCCAGCTTATCCGGGAGGGGGCGGCCCAGCGCCGCCGCTTCATGGACGCCTCCCTCTGCCAGCTGCGGCCCCGGTACGCCGCGGCCCTGGCGGAGTACAGCCGCCTCCACGAGCACAAGACCCGGATTCTCCGGGACTGCATCGACCGGCCGGACCTCATCGCCACGCTGCCGGACTTCAACCTCCGCATGGCGGAGACGGGGGCGGTGCTCATCCACTACCGCTCCCGCTTTGTCCGGCGCCTGGCCCGGCACGCGGCCTCGGCCTACAGCGAATGCTCCGGCGGAAGGGAGCGGCTGCAGGTGTCCTACCAGACGGTCCGGACTGTCACGGACCCCCTGGCGGACGAGCGGGTCCTGGTCATGCAGCTGGTGGAGCACCAGCGCGCCCACCACTACGCGGAGGTCTCCAGCCGCCAATGCCTCTCCGGTCCCCACAAGGACGACATGGAGGTGCTCCTCGACGGCCTGAGCGCCAAGTCTTTTGCCTCCCAGGGCCAGACCCGGACGGCGGCTCTGGCTCTGAAGCTGGCGGCCCGGGAGCTCCACCAGGAGCTTCTGGGGGAGTACCCGGTGCTGCTGCTGGACGACGTGCTCAGCGAGCTGGACCCGAAGCGGCAGGAGTTTGTCCTCAACCGCATCGGCGGAGGGCAGATTTTCATCACCTGCTGCGAGGAGGACCGGCTCCACACCCTGCTCCAGGGGAATGTCTACCGGATTCAGGCCGGCCGCGTGGCCGGCAGGGAGGAGACGGACCATGTATCTGCATCTGGGCGGCGGAGTGACCATCCCGGCGGATGATCTCATCGCCATTTTTGACCTGGACAACGTATCGGCCTCCGGCCGCACCCGGCAGTTTCTGGCGCGGGCCCAGGAGGAGGGGATGATTTTCCCGATCGGGGAGGAGCTTCCCAAGTCCATGGTTGTCTGCTGTCCCCGGGGCAGCTGGCAGCGGATTTACCTCTCCCCCATGGCCCCAGCCACGCTCCAGGGCCGGATTCTGGGAGACACATTGTCCTCCGGCAGCTGACAGCAGCTGCTGTTTGTGTGGGCCCGCATAAATTTTTCATATGATCGTAAATGCTTTTTCATTAGGAGAAATGTATGACTGAACAGACTGAGAAGAACGAACTTGAGCTGAGCACCACCCAGGTAGACCATGCCTACGGCGGCTCGGAGATCCAGGTCCTGGAGGGCCTGGAGGCCGTGCGGAAGCGCCCCGGTATGTATATCGGCTCCACCAGCGAGTCCGGCCTGCACCACCTGGTTTATGAGATCGTAGACAACTCCATTGACGAGGCTCTGGCCGGCTTCTGCGACACCATCACCGTCACCATCAACGAGGGGGAGACCATCACCGTGGCCGACAACGGCCGGGGTATCCCGGTGGACATCCAGCCCCAGACCGGCCTGCCGGCCCTGGAGGTGGTCTTTACTGTCCTCCACGCCGGCGGCAAGTTTGGCGGCGGCGGCTATAAGGTCTCCGGCGGACTCCACGGCGTGGGCGCCAGCGTGGTCAACGCTCTGAGCGAGTGGCTGGAGGTCCAGGTCCGCAAGGACGGCAAAATTTACGAGATGAAATTTGCCCGGGGCGAGATCACCCAGCCCATGCAGGTGGTGGGGGAGACGGACCGCACCGGCACCACCGTCACCTTCAAGCCGGATCCGGAGATGTTCGACGTCATTACCTACAGCTACGAGACTATCCACACCCGGATGCAGCAGCAGGCCTTTCTCAACGCCGGCCTGCGCATCTCCACCTTTGATAACCGGGAGGGCCATGGAGAGGCCGACTCCATGTGCTACGAGGGGGGGATCCGGGAGTATGTGGCCTGGCTGAACCAGAACAAGACCCCCATCCACAGCGGCGTCATCTATATGCGGGGACAGAAGGACGACTCCTCTGTAGAAATTGCCCTCCAGTACACCGACAGCTATAACGAGACGATTGTCTCCTTCGCCAACGACGTGCGCACCCCGGAGGGCGGGATGCACGAGGAGGGCTTCAAGCGGGCTCTGACCACGGTTCTCAACGCCTACGGCAAAAAGTCCGGCATCATCAAGGGCGACGACAAGGTATCCGGCGAGGACTGCCGGGAGGGCCTGACCTGCGTGATCTCCGTCAAGCTCACGGACGCCCAGTTCGAGGGCCAGACCAAGGCCAAGCTGGGCAACGCCTCCATCCGAACCCTGACCTCCGCTGTTGTCAGCGAGAAGCTGGAGGAGTACCTGGAGGAGAACCCCAAGACCGCCCGGCTCATCCTGGACAAGGCCATGATGGCCAACCGGGCCCGTGAGGCCGCCCGAAAGGCCAAGGAATCCGTCCGCCGCAAGACGGCCCTGGAGTCCGGCCAGATGCCCGACAAGCTCCAGGACTGCAACGAGCGGGACCCGGCCCTCTGCGAGCTCTACATCGTCGAGGGCGACTCCGCCGCCGGCTCCGCCATCCAGGGCCGGGACAGCCGCTTTCAGGCAATTCTGGCCATGTGGGGCAAGATGCTCAACGTGGAGAAGGCCCGGGCGGACAAGATCTACGGCAACGACAAGCTCTACCCCCTGGTCCTGGGCCTTGGCGCGGGCATCGGGGAGGAGTTCAATATTGACAAGCTCCGCTATCACAAGATCATCATCATGTCCGATGCCGACGTGGACGGCGCCCATATCCGCACGCTGCTGCTGACCTTCTTCTTCCGCTATATGCGGCCATTGATCGAGAAGGGCTATGTCTACTCCGCCGTTCCGCCTCTCTACAAGCTCACCCGAGGCAAGACCCAGCGGGTGGCCTACTCGGACCCTGAGCGGGACGCCATCTCCGCGGAAATGCGGGGAGATAACCCCAATGTCAAAATCGAGATCAACCGCTTCAAGGGACTGGGCGAGATGGACCCCCACGAGCTGTGGGAGACCACCATGGACCCGGAGAAGCGCACCCTGCGCCGCATCACCCTGGACGACGCCGTGGCGGCGGACCAGGTGTTCACCATCCTCATGGGCGAGGAGGTAGAGCCCCGGAAGGAGTGGATCGAGCGCAACGCGAAGTACGCGGTCAATTTAGACTACTAAGGAGGTGACGCCAGATGGCACACAACAGAGACTATAAACCGGAGGATATCGCCTTTCCCAACCAGATCATCACGGAATCAGAGCTGGTTGGCGAGATGGAGGAGAGCTATAAGCAGTACGCCATGAGCGTCATCGTGGGCCGGGCCCTGCCGGACGTCCGGGACGGGCTGAAGCCCGTCCACCGCCGCATCCTCTACGCCATGTACGAGGACAACCTGACCTCGGATAAGCCCTTCAAGAAATCCGCCACCTGCGTCGGCGACGTGCTGGGCCGCTACCACCCCCACGGGGACAGCTCCGTTTACGACGCCATGGTCCGCCTGGCCCAGAATTTCTCCATGCGCTATATGCTGGTGGACGGCCACGGAAACTTCGGCTCCGTGGACGGCGACCCCCCGGCGGCCTACCGGTATACGGAGGCCCGCCTCTCCAAGATCTCCAACGAAATGCTCCGGGACATCGACAAGGAGACGGTGGACTGGGACCCCAACTTTGACGAGTCCCGTCAGGAGCCCCGGGTCCTGCCCAGCCGCTTTCCCAACCTGCTGGTCAACGGCTCCAGCGGCATTGCCGTGGGCATGGCCACCAACATCCCCCCCCACAACCTGCGGGAGGTCATCGACGCGGCTGTCTGCGTGCTGGACAACCCCGACGCGGGCCTCAGCGATCTGATGGAGCACGTCAAGGGCCCGGATTTCCCCACCCGGGGCATCATCATGGGCCGCAGCGGCATCCGCGCCGCCTACGCCACAGGCCGGGGCAAGATCGTCATTCGGGCCAAGACGGAGTTTGAGGAGTTCGGCAAGGACCGCATCCGCATCATTGTCTCCGAGCTGCCCTACCAGGTCAACAAGCGGCAGATGATTAAAAACATCGCCGAGCAGGTCAAGGACAAGCGTCTGGAGGGCATCAGCGACCTCCGGGACGAGACGGACCGCAACGGAATGCGCATCGTCATCGAGCTCAAGCGGGACGCCAATCCCCAGGTGGTGCTCAACAAGCTCTTCAAGCAGACCGCCATGCAGTCGAATTTCTCCATTATCATGCTGGCTCTGGTGGACGACCAGAAGCAGCCAAAGATTCTCTCTCTGCGGAACATCCTGGACGAGTACATCGCCTTCCAGGAGCAGGTCATCATCCGCCGGACCAAATTCGACCTGCGCAAGGCCCAGGAGCGCGCCCACCTGCTGGAGGGCCTTCTCATCGCCCAGGACAACATTGACGAGGTTATCCGCATCATCCGCTCCAGCTACAACGAGGCCAAGGACCGCCTCATGGAGCGCTTCAGCCTGGACGACGTCCAGGCCCAGGCCATCTGCGATATGCGCCTCATCTCCCTCCAGGGTCTCAACCGGGAGAAGCTGGAGGCGGAGTACAAGGAGATCGAGGAAAAGATCACCTACTACAACCAGCTCCTTGGCTCTGAGGAGCTGCTGCGGGGCGTTCTCAAGGAGGAGCTCATCGCCATCCGGGACAAGTACGGCGACGACCGCGTCACGGACATCCAGGACGTGGAGGACGAGATCGACATTGAGGATCTCATCGAGGAGGAGCAGTGCGTCTATACCCTCACCCAGGGGGGCTATATCAAGCGCACCCCCGCCAGCGAGTACCGCCTCCAGGGCAAGGGGGGCAAGGGCAACAAGTCCATGTCCACCAAGGAGGAGGACACGGTGAACACGGTCTTTACCGCCTCCACCCACGACTATATCCTCTTTTTCACCAATACAGGCCGGGTCTACCGCCGGAAGGGCTACCAGATCCCGGCCTCCGGCAAGACGGCCAAGGGCACCAATATTGTCAATATCCTCCCTGTGGAGCCCGGCGAGTCCGTCAGCGCCATGCTCCACACCGACGATATCTCCACCGGCGCCCGCTTCCTGGTGATGGTCACCCGGAACGGCACGGTCAAGCGCCTCCCCGGCGAATCTCTGCGCAACCTCCGCAACAACGGCATCCGGGCCCTGAAGCTGGACGAGGGCGACGAGCTCATCTCCGTCCGGGAGACAGACGGCTCTATGCGGCTGCTCCTGGCCACCCACGACGGATCGGCTGTCTGCTTTGACGAGACGGACGTCCGGCCCACGGGCCGGGACGCCATAGGCGTCCGGGGCATCCGCCTCCGGGAGGGGGACTATGTTGTCGGCGCCGCCCGTGCCCTCCCCGGCAGGAATGTCCTGACCATCACGGAGAAGGGCTACGGCAAGCAGACCCCGGTGGAGGAGTACCGCGTCACCGCCCGGGGCGGCCTGGGCATCAAGAACTACGGCCTGACGGAGAAAACCGGCAAGGTCGTGGGTATCAAGGTTGTGGACGGCAGCGAGGACCTGCTTGTCCTCACCGAAAAGGGCATACTGCTCCGCACCGCCGTGGACACCATCAAGACCTGCGGCCGCTCCACCCAGGGCGTCATCGTCATGCGCTTCAAGGAGGAGGACGACCATGTTATTTCCATCGCCCTGACCGACCGCGAGGAGACCCAGGAGACTGCCGAAACCCCTGAGGAGCCGGAGAAGCTGTAATGAAGCGGTTCTATGCCTCCTTCGTCATCGCCTTCTCCACCTATTCCAAGCTCCCCATGCCCCAGGTGGCGTGGAGCGAGGCCAATATGCGCCACACCCTGTCCTTTTTCCCGCTGGTAGGCGCTGTCCTTGGCCTGCTCTTTTACGGCGCGGCCCGGCTCTGCGCCCTTCTGGGTTTCGGCCCGTCCGCCGCCGCCGCGGTCCTGGCCGCCATCCCTGCGGCTTTGACCGGAGGCATCCATCTGGACGGCTACTGCGACACCATCGACGCCCTCTCCTCCCACGCCTCCCGGGAGAAAAAGCTGCAAATTTTGAAGGACTCCAACGCCGGCGCATTCGCGGTGATCTGGTGCTGCGTCTGGTTTGCGCTTTACTTCGGCCTGCTCACGGAGCTGCAGAGCACCGCCGCCGCCGCCGCCGGCTTTCTTCTCAGCCGCGCCTTCAGCGCCCTGGCGGTGGCGCGCCTGCCCTCCGCTCGGGCCGGTATGGGGGCGTCCCTCAAATCCGGCAGCCGCTATCCTCTCTGGGTTTTTCTTGTGTACTTGTTGATCTTTCTCGCCGTGTCCTGGCTGACCGGGGCTGTTTTACCAGGGTGTATCGCCCTGTTTTCCACAATTATCTTCTATTTTGTGTATAAGTCTATGGCGCTGCGGGAGTTTGGCGGCTTCACCGGCGATTTGGCGGGATGGTTTCTCACAGTCTGCGAGCTGGTCATTCTCGCATCAGTCGTCCTGACGGAAAAGGTGGTGTCCCTATGCCTTTGAAAATACTCCTCCTCCGCCACGGCCAGACCCAGGGCAACCTGGAGCGGCGCTACATCGGCTCCACGGACCAGCCCCTCTGCATCCAGGGCCGGGCCGCTCTCTTCAACCGGACGCTCCCGCCTGTGGACAGAATCTATACCTCGCCTCTGCTCCGCTGCGGGGAGACAGCGGCAATCCTGTTCCCGAACCAGCCGGCGGAACCTGTCTACGACCTCCGGGAGTGCAGCTTCGGCGCTTTTGAGAACCGCACCTACGAGGAGCTGAAGGACGACCCGGCCTACCGGGCCTGGCTGGACACCGGCGGCGAGACCTCTCCCCCTGACGGCGAGAGCAAATCCGAGCAAAAATCCCGTACCCTGCGTGCTTTCCATGCCATTGTCTCCCAGCACGAGGCGGGGACCATTGCCCTGGTGGTCCACGGAGGAACCATCATGACGATCTTGGAATCACTGGAGCCCTCCCACGAGTTCTACCGCTGGCAGGCCGAAAACGGCTGCGGCTACCTCTGCACCTGGGACGGAGCCGGTCTGACGGTGGAGACATCCATTGAATAACAAAAGCGCGGCCTTTGCCAAAGGCCGCGCTTTTTGCGTGTCAAAATTCAGTTCAGACAAGATTCGCCCTCTCGCCCCCCTTGTGAAAGGGGGGAGGGCCGCGCCGAAGGCGTGGCGGGGGGATTCCAGCACCCAAGGACCCATATTGCGTCAGATTTCCAGCAGACGAAGGTTCCCTGCGACGAATGCCACCACCGGGCTTTGCCCGGCGATCCCTCCCTTTAGCAAGGCGTTTTAACAAGGCATTTTAACAAGGTGTTATCCCGTATGAAAGATAGCCCTGTCAGACTTTTCAAATCATATCCGATTCACCACCGGAATGACCATAGGACTGCGTTTTGTATGCTTGAAGAGGTACCCGCTGACAGCGGACTTCACCGCGCTGCGCAGCTCTCCCAAATCCTTGGCATTTTTCTCCACAGCGCCCTCGGCGGCATTCTTGGCCACCTCCCGGAGTTCATTCATAATCTCCTCGGACTCCTTGACATAGATAAAGCCCCTTGTAATGATCTCCGGCTCGCTGATAAGGCGCCAGTTCTGCAAATTAAGGATAACGACCACCATGCCGTCCTGGGCGAGGATCTTCCGATCCCGAAGCACCACGGCCCCCACGTCGCCCACGCCGCTGCCGTCCACGAACACGGACCCGGAGGGCGCGGGGTTCTCAGCGATCTTAATAGTCTTTGTCGTCAGCTCGATGACGCTGCCGATATCAGGCAGGACCATATTTTTCCGTTCCATCCCCATCTCCAGGGCCAGGTTCATATGCCTGCGCAGCATTTTCTGCTCTCCGTGAAGCGGCACGAAGAACTTGGGCCGTGTCAGCGCGTGTATAATCTTCAGCTCCTCCTGGCAGGCGTGTCCGGACACATGGAGCGCGTCGGACTTGTCATAGACCACATCCACATTTTTCCGGAACAGCTCATTGATGACCTTGCCGATGGTCTTTTCATTCCCCGGGATGGCGCTGGCGGACACAATGACCCGGTCCCCCGGCCCCACGTCGATCTGTCTGTGCTGGGAGAAGGCCATCCGATAGAGGGCGCTCATCTCCTCCCCCTGGCTGCCGGTGGTCACCAGGACCTGCTTATCCAAGGGCATCGACTTGATCTTATTGATATCCACCACCGTATTTTTCGGCAGTTTCATATACCCCAGCTCTGTGGAGACCCGCATAATATTCTCCATGCTCCGCCCGGTGACGGCCACCTTCCTCCCGCAGGCGGCGGCGGCGTCGATAACCTGCTGAATCCGATGGACGTTAGACGCGAAGGTCGTCACAATAATTCTCTGCTTGCACCCGGTAAACAGCCTGTCAAAGGTCCTGCCCACAATGGACTCGCTCATGGTGTACCCCGGCCGCTCCACGTTGGTGGAGTCCGCCAGCAGGGCCAGCACGCCCTCCTTGCCCAGCTCTCCGAAGCGGCCCAGGTCGATGACCTCCCCGTCAATCGGGGTAGAATCGATCTTAAAATCTCCGGTATGAATGATGACGCCCATACTCGTATGGATAGCGAAGGCCACAGAGTCCGCGATAGAGTGATTTACATGGATAAACTCCACATAGAATTTCCCGGCCCGGATCATCTCTCCGGCCTCCACGGTAATGAGCTTGGTCTGCTTGAGCAGCCCGTGCTCCTCCAGCTTCAGCTTGATAAGCCCCGCCGTCAGCCGTGTGCAGTAGATGGGCATATTCACCTGCCGCAGCACATAGGGGATAGAGCCGATGTGGTCCTCGTGGCCGTGGGTAATAAACAGCCCCCGGATCCGCGCCTTATTTTTCACCAGATAGGACACGTCGGGAATCACCAGGTCGATCCCGTACATATCATCGTCCGGGAAGCCCATGCCGCAGTCGACAACGATCATCTCGCCGCCGTGCTCATAGACTGTCATGTTCTTTCCTACCTCATTGAGACCGCCAAGGGGGATAATCTTCATTTTTTCTGCCAAAACAGGTCACTCCTTTTGTCGAAAACAGTCAAAATCCCGCTGGAAAAACCGCAGCACAATAAGACGGGTAGGAGCCTCCCAAATTTCCGCGCCCCGCTTCGCGCGGAGGAGGAAGGCAGCCGCCCGTTATGTAGACCCTTCTGTTTTCAAAATATTATTTCATCACGGACACGCCGCAGCCGTCCGTAAATAAACCAATCAGCCGGCGGAGTCCGGCGCCCGGTCTCCGCTCATTCCGGACTAGTATACCACGGTTTTTCCGAAAAGTATACAGTAATTTTTGCACCGGCCAAGATTTTTTCTGCCGGACCCCGCCCGGGAGGGCGAAAACCGCCGGTTTCCGGCGGTTTTTCGTGACAAAAAAATCCCGCTTCCCCTTGCTCTTTTCCGGAAGATATAGTATACTTTACATAAAATTATTCTGGTGTGGTATAGCCATTGATACAATAAAGGGGAAAGAAGCTATGGAAAACCGAGTCACTGTCAGCATCTGCGGCATAGACTATACCTTCCTGTCGGAGGAGAACCGCTCCTACATGGAGAAGGTTGCGGCCTTTGTGGATGAAAAAATGGCGGAGATCATGTCCAGCGGCAGACTCAGCCAGATGGACGCCGCGGTCCTTGTGGCCGTCAATATCACCGACGAAATGATTAAGCAGCAAAGCAACGCGGAAAACCTCCGCGCCCAGCTGAAGGGCTACCTGGACGAGGCCAACAAGGCCAAGGCGGAGCTCAGCGAGTGCAAGCGGGAGATCTTCAAGCTCCAGCAGCAGCTCCAGAAGGCCCAGAGCCAAAAGAAGTAGGCCTATGGAGCTGCTTGCACCCGCCGGCCGCTGGGAGGCCATGGAGGCCGCCGTCCAGAACGGGGCGGACGCCGTCTATCTGGGCTGCGGCGAGCTGAACGCCCGCCGGGGCGCGGAAAATTTTACCCCGGACCAGCTGCCCCGGGCGGCGGACTACTGCCGCCTCTACGGCGTAAAGCTCTATCTGACCCTCAATACCCTGCCCTCTGACCGGGAGCTCGGCGAGGCGGAGAAAATGCTCCGCCTGGCCAGCCGCTGCGGCGTGGACGGCGTCATCGTCCAGGACTGGGGCCTTGCGGCCCTGGCCAGAACGATTGTTCCGGATCTTCCCCTCCACGGCTCCACTCAGATGACTGTCCACAGCCTCTCTGGGGTGGAAAAGGCCGCGGAGCTGGGCATGAAATGCGTCGTCCTGGGCCGGGAGCTCGACCGTGAGAACGTCCGTTCTATCTGCGTCCGCAGCCCCATCTCTATCGAGGTCTTTGCCCATGGGGCACTCTGTATGTGCTGGTCCGGCCAGTGCGCCATGAGCGCCCTCATCGGCCAGCGCAGCGGCAACCGGGGCCTGTGCGCCCAGCCCTGCCGTCTGCCCTACCGCTTTGACGGCGGCAGGCCCTCCCGCCTCCTGAGCCTGAAGGACGCCTGTCTCGCCTCCCATCTCCAGGAGCTGCGGGACATGGGCGTCTCCATCCTGAAGCTGGAGGGCCGCATGAAGCGCCCGGAGTATGTGGCGGTCATCACCCGCGTCTACTCCGCCCTGCTGAAGGAAAACCGCCTTCCCACCGAAGAGGAGCTGGACCAGCTGGCCCTGGCCTTCTCCCGGGACGGCTTTACCGACGCCTACTGGCAGGGCAGGCCAGGCCCCGCCATGTTCGGCGCTCGGAGCGAAACGGCTCCGGACCCCGCCGGGCTTTTCAAGGAGGCCAAAGCCGCCTATGACCAGGGGGACCTGCGCACGATCCCCATCGCCATGCAGGCGGAATTTCCCTCTGACCGCCCCTGCCGCCTCACCGTCTCGGACCGGGACGGCCATACCGCCTCTGCGGAGGGCCCCGTCCCGGAGCCGGCCCGCTCCCGCGCTCTGGAGGCGGGGGAGATCAAAGCCCGGCTCTGCAAAACCGGCGGCACTCCCTTCCGCCTGACGGAGGCAGAAATCAGCGTAACCCTCTCCCCCGGCCTGTTTCTTCCTGCCGGCGACGTCAACGGCCTCCGGCGGAGCGCTCTGGAGCGGCTTGTTTCCCTGCGGACCACGAAGCTGGCCCGCCGGGAAAACCCCGCGCCCCCGATGCCGGAGAATACTGCTGGTATAAAAGAGCCGCTTTTATCCGTTTCGCTATCCCATCCCTCGCAGCTGACCACCGATCTTCTGGAGCTGGCCCCATCCATTCTCTATCTGCCGATAGAGCGGATCGCGGCCTTTGACCTTCTCTCCTCCGACCGGGAGCGCTGTCCCGACACAGAATTCTGCGCCGCCCTGCCCCGCATCTGCAAGGACAGCGAGGAGCGGTCCCTGTACCGCCTTCTGGAGGCGGCGAAGGAGAGAGGCTGCACCTCCCTGGCGATTCAGAATATCGGGCAGCTCCATCTGGCGGAGAAATTCGGCTTTACCGTAAGGGGCGACTACGGTCTGAATATTTTCAACAGCCGTTCCCTGGACCAGCTCCGGGCCTGGGGACTGGAGAGCGCCTGTCTCTCCTTTGAGCTGCGCCACGAACAGGTCCGCGACCTGCAAAAGTCCCTCCCCTGCGAAGCTATTGTCTGCGGCCGCCTCCCCCTGATGGTCACGGAGAACTGCTTAATCTCAAATGCCGGAAAGGGGTGTCCCGCCCGAAGGGGCGATCCAACCCCCTGTTCCCGGTTTCATACAATAACAGACCGTAAAAATGAAGTATTTCCAATCCTCCCTGTATTCGGATGCCGGAGCGAAATTGAGAACAGCAGGACCCTCTTCCTGGCGGACAAGCCGGAGTACCGCCGCTGCGGCCTCCGGTATGCGCGTCTGCGCTTCACCACGGAGACGCCGGAGGAATGCGTCCAGCTCCTGAGGCGCTATCAGGGAAGGAGCGGGGATATCCCCGCCTCCTATACCAGAGGTCTTTTCTATCGCGGTGTGGAATAATCTGTTTATTTGGTCCTTTTGTTTTTTGTATTGGTGAGTTCAAGCGCTGTCCATTCCACGGATGACAGCTTTTAGTAATTTGAAAATAAGGGTGTAAAAATGTTTAAGATAACGCAAAAAAATAACATCATCACAAAAAAACCGTTTGAATGCAAGAGAGATCATCTCACAATTCGGGGGACCGAATATAGGCCAACAGGAGAAAGTTTACCGATAGCAATCGTTTGCCATGGTTTTATGGCATTTCAAGACACAGTGAAGCAATATGCAATAGAGCTGGCGAATATGGGGTATTTAACCTATACGTTTGATTTTTGCGGAGGCAGTGTTATCAAAGGGAAAAGCGATGGATTGACAACTGAAATGTCCGTATTAACAGAAGTTAAGGATTTAGAGAGCGTACTTGACTATGCGACGAGCAGGGAATATGCGAATCAAAATGATATTGTTGTTATGGGGTGCAGCCAGGGTGGATTTGTTTCTTCTTTAGCTGCAGCAAAGGAAAACTATAACATAAAGAAATTGATTCTCTTTTACCCTGCGTTTTGCATTCCAGATGACGCCAGGGCAGGAAAGATGATGTTTGCGAGATTTGACCCCAATCATTTGCCGGAGGTCATTCAATGCGGCCCTATGAAGCTTGGCAAATGTTATGTGGAGGATGTTATAAGAATAGATCCATTTCAGGAAATCAAGGGCTATAAGAACGATGTTTTAATCGTTCACGGAGCAAAAGATAAAATTGTAAATATAAAGTATTCAAAAGAGGCATATAAAGTATACAGGGAAACAAGTTCAAATAGAAAAGCAAGAATTGAAATCATTAAAAATGGCGGACATGGTTTTTCAAGAGAAATAGATAAAATTGCAAAAGAAATATTAAATGATTTTATGGTATCATAATGATATCTCAAATTTAGAGGAAGGTCCATGAAACTGAAGATCAAAGCATTATCCGATAAAATCGGAAAAGAGATCCCCCTCCCCTACTACGCCACCCAAGGGGCGGCGGCTCTGGATCTCCACGCCTGTCTGGACGAGCCGATGACCATCCCGGCCCGGGGGCAGGCCATGGTGCCCACAGGGATCGCCGCAGCCATCCCCACCGGCTATGTGGGCATTCTTGCCATCCGCAGCAGCATGGGTGTCAAAAACGGCATCACCCTCACCAACGGCATCGGCGTCATTGACAGCGACTACCGCGGCCCTCTGGGTATTGCCCTTTATAACCTGAACCAGACGCCCTATGTCGTCCAGCCGGGGGACCGGATTGCCCAGCTGATGGTGGTTCCCGTGGTCCGGGAGAGCATTGAGGTTGTTGACGAGCTGCCGCCCACCAGCCGGGGTGAGGGCGGCTTCGGCTCTACGGGCCGATAGACAGAGCATTGGAGAAAAAATCTATGCTGCAATTCATACTAGCCTCCCAGTCCCCCCGCCGCCAGCAGCTGCTGCGGCAGATTGGGATTGCGGATTTTGAAATCATCGTGCCGGACGCCGACGAGACTTATGACCCCGCCCTCTCCCCCGAGCAGATCGTATCCTCCATCAGCCGCAAAAAGGCAGAGGCCGTCCGTCCCCTGGCGAAGGACGCCCTGGTTATCGCGGCGGATACAATGGTCTTTCTGGACGGCCTTCGTCTTGGAAAGCCCAAAACCCAGGAGGAGGCGCGGGAAATGCTCACCGCGCTCTCCGGCCGGACCCACCACGTCTGTACCGGGGTAACCGTCTGCCGGGGACCCCAGGTGTTCACGGAGTCGGAGACCACCTCTGTGACCTTCCGCCCCTTGACGGGCTGGGAGATCGCCCGCTACGTGCTCACCGGCGAACCGATGGATAAGGCGGGCTCCTACGGCGTGCAGGGCCTTGGCGCTCTCTTTGTGGAGCATATCGACGGCGACTATTTCAATGTCATGGGCCTCCCCCTCTGCCGCCTGGGCAGGATGCTGAAGCGGTTCGGCGTAGACCCATTTTTCCGGGAGGAAGACCAGTGAAGCGATTTCTGACCAAATACGGCCTGACCATGCTGGCCCTGGCGGCCGCCATCGCCGTTATTCTCAGCGTTATGACCTACTTTTCCTCCACGGCGGCGGTGCTGCCCAACCTGGCGGGAATCGCGGCAGCGCCCTTCCGGAACGCCGGGGCCGCCGTCACGGAGCAGATTAACGCCTGGTTCGACTATCTGACCAACTACGATGCCTTAAAAGCGGAAAACGAGGCCCTCAAGCTCCAGATTGCGCAGATGGAGGAGGAAAACCGGCAGGCCAAGTCCGACCGGGAGGAAAACGCCCGTCTCCGGGAGCTGATGAATCTCCAGGAGCAGCGGCGGGACCTGAAATTCGCGGCGGCCCGTGTTGTGGAGTCGGACTACTCCAACTGGGCCAGTATGCTGACCATCAATAAGGGTACCGGCCAGGACATCAACGTGGGCGACTGCGTCATCACGGAGACCGGCTGTCTGGTGGGCGTCGTAACAGAGGCCGGCCTGAACTGGTCCACCGTCCGCACCGTCCTGGACAGCGACACCTCCATCGGCGCCCTCATCTTCCGCAGCGGCGTGAGCGCCGTGGCCCAGGGCGAGTTCTCCCTCATGAGCGAGGGCCGTCTTCGCCTGGCCTATCTGGGCACGAGTCCGGATGTTGTGTCCGGGGACCTTGTGGTCACCTCCGGCCTGGCGGGATACTACCCCTCCCAGCTGGTCATCGGCTATGTAGAGGAGCTGACCGCCGGGGACGACGGCATGGACCAGTACGCCATTATCGTCCCCAGCGTGGACCTGGATGGCTTGACGGAGGTCTTCGTCGTCACCAGCTTCGACATTGTGGAATGAGGCGGAGGAAACGTTATGCTTCCTAAAAGTTATATCATCCTCAAATGGACCGTTTACGCCCTGGCGACCCTCCTGCTCTTCTGCCTCCAGTACCTTGTGCTGGGTCAGGTGCGGGTCATGGGCCTGGCTCCGTTTGTGTACCCGATCCTGCCGGCGGTGGTAGCTTCCTACGAGGGGCCCCGACGGGGGGCGGTGTTCGGGCTGATCCTGGGCCTTGTCTGCGACCAGCTGACGGTAGGCCCTTTCGAGGGCTTCTATACCCTGCTGTTCACCCTCATCGCCCTTCTCTCCGCCCTTGTCGGAGAGAATCTGCTCTCGCCGGGCTTTCTCTGCGCCCTGACGGTCTCCGCCATGGCCATGCTGCTGACCAACGGGGGCCGCATCCTGGTGGAGCTGCTGCGGGGCAATACCCACCTGGTGCTCATGGGCCGGATTGCCCTGATCGAAACCCTGATTACTCTCCCCGCTCTGCTGGCGGTCCTGCCCCTCTACCGGGTCATCCACCTGCGCTGCGCGTCGGACTATTAGAGAAGCAAGGCAGAGCCTTGCGCAAAGTTCTTTTTTGATTCTTTTTTCTTCCAAGAAAAAAGAATGCACAACCAAAGAAAGGAAGGTCCCCCCTTGGAAGATACCAAGCGTTTTTACCGGCGTCTCCGATTCCTGCTGATGGTCTTTCTCCTGACGCTGTTCTCCTTCGTCGGTCTTCTCTACCAGGCCCAGGTGGTCAACTACGAGGACTACTTAATAAAATCCACCACCCGAGTGGCCCGCCAGGAGGTTGTGGAGACCTCCCGGGGCATCGTCACAGACCGGAACGGCAAGGTCCTTATCTCCAACCAGCAGGTCTATACCATCACCTTTGACCCCGGCGAGGTTCCCGCCTCCGACGAGCCCGACGTCTCCGCGAAGCGGAATGTCAGCCGGGCGGTCCTCCGCCTCATCCGCGTCTGCCAGGAGTACGGCGTAACCTGGGAGGACAACCTCCCCCTGAGCACCGCCGTCCCCTGTGACTATACCGCGGCCCAGGCCGGGGACACCCAGCGCTCCCGGTTCCAGAAGTACCTGGCGGACCGGGGCTGGAGCGAGAGCGAGCTGACGGCGGAATCCCCCTACCCCCACGCCGTGCCCTCCCTGCGCCGGGAGCTGGGCCTGTCCTCCTCGCTCCTCCCCGCCCGGGAGCTTTTCAAGCTGATGCGGGAGGACTTCGATCTGGACGAGGACCTGTCCGACGAGGAGGCCCGTCTGGTCCTGGGCGTGCTCTACGAGCTGGAGCTGCGGAAGCTGGTCAATATTGACAGCTATGTCTTTGCCCGGGATATCTCCGTGGAGCTCATCTCCGTGCTCAACGACGGCGGTTTTGCCGGCGTGAGCATCGGCCGGGAGTCCAGCCGTGTCTACAACACAGACTATGCCGCCCATATCCTGGGCCGGGTTGGCAAATTTTCGGACACCGCCGAGCGGGACGCCCTCAACGCCCCCTATAACGCCGCCCGGGAGGCCGGTGAGGACACCTCCGGCTATCACTATTACCAGATGGACGACGTGGTGGGCCGGGACGGCGTGGAGCAGGCATTTGAGTCCTACCTCTGCGGACTGGAGGGCCGCCGGCTGGTCTACACCAACGAGGAGGGCAAGATCACCGGCGAGGTCTACTCCCAGGACCCCGAGCCCGGCAAGACCGTAGTCCTAACCATCGACATCGACTTCCAGACGGAGGTGGAGGAGGCCCTGAAGGAAGCGGTGCTGGCCATGAACGCCGCCGACGGCCTGGAGACCCGGGGTGCTGCCGCCGCTGTTGTCTCCGTGAAGGACTCCGACGTCCTGGCGCTGGCCACCTACCCCACCTACAGCCAGCGAACCTACCAGGAGGATTTTGCCGCGAACATGGAGGACCCCGGCCACCCCTTTGTCAACCGGGCCCTGGACGGCACCTATGCCCCCGGCTCCACCATCAAGCCGGCCACAGCTGTGGCCGGTATTGGGAGCGGCGTCATCACCACCTCCTCCACCATCCGCTGTCTGGGCCGCTATATGTACTACTATATCCCCAATTCCCCCGCCAGCTACACGCCCGCCTGCTGGCTCTATAACCAGAGCGGCGGCAGCCATGGTCCCCTCTCCGTCTCCCAGGCAATCTACCACTCCTGCAACTACTTCTTCTACGAGGTGGGCCGTCTTGTGGGCATCTCCGCCCTGGACGAGTATTATACGGCCTTCGGCCTGGGCCAACCTACAGGCATTGAGATCCCGGAGCGCACCGGCACCCTGGCCGGACCCGCCTACTCCGCCTCCCAGGGCCAGCCCTGGTACGACGGCAATACCCTCCAGGCGGCCATCGGCCAGTCCGACAACACCTTTACCCCCCTCCAGCTGGCCAATTACATTGCCACTCTGGTCCGGGGCGGCGACCGCTACGCGGCCCATCTGCTGAAATCCGTCCGCTCCTACGACGACCGGGAGGTCCTCTACACCTACGAGCCGGAGGTCCTCTCCACAGTGGAGATGGACGAGGGTACTCTGGAGGCGGTCAAGAAGGGAATGTACGACCTGGCCACCAAAAATGCCAGCGTCTCCCGCTATTTCAACAACTGCGTCGTCACCGCCGGCGCCAAGACCGGCAGCGCCCAGACCGGCGCGGTCAACGTAACCAACGGCGTCTTCGTCTGCTTCGCCCCCTACGAGGATCCGGAGATCGCGGTGGCGGTGGTCATCGAAAAGGGCGGCAGCGGCGCTGCCCTGGCCTCCACGGCGGTGGAGATTGTCAACGCCTATTTCTCCGACGGAGATATGGGAGCGGTGCTGCTCCCCGAGGGAGCTCTGATCCCCTGAGGCTGTTTCACGTGAAACATACGATCAAGCCCGACGAAATTTTCTGAAGGAGAAAGCCTGCCTATGCAAATACCCGTTTTTGATCCCCGAAGCGCGTCCTGCAAAACCCCTTACGGGGCGGTTCCCTGCGGAACAGAGATCACCCTGACCCTCCGCCCGTCTGCGGCGGAGGGCTTTGTTGCCTGTAGCCTGGTCCTTTTCCAGGAGTTTGCGGATCGCCGCCGGGAGATCCCCTTGACTCTCTCCAGAGCGGAGGGGGACCGGACTGTCTTTACCGGCTCCTATGCCGCTCCAGATGAGCCGGAGCTCATCTGGTACGCCTTCCGCCTGACCCGCCAAAACAGGGAGGAGGTCTGGCTGAATAAGGACGGCGTCTACTGGCAGCAGACTGTCTATGACGACAGTCTCCCCACCCCCGGCTGGTTTGGCCGGGGCGTGACCTATCAGATCTTCCCCGACCGCTTCCGCCGTACCGGGATCCCCGACCCCGCCGGTATGGTAGGGAAACGCCTTGTCCACACGAGCTGGGACGAGCCTGTGGAGCTGCCGGAGAACCAGGGGGACAACCCAAACCGGGACTTCTACGGCGGCACGCTGGCCGGTATTATGGAAAAGCTGGACTATCTGCAGAGCCTGCATATCAGTACCCTCTATCTCTGCCCGATTTTTGAGTCGGCCAGCAACCACCGCTATAACACCGGCGACTATGAGAAAATCGACCCCATGCTGGGCGCCGAGGAGGATTTCAGCTGCCTCTGCGCGGAGGCAAAAAGGCGGGGGATCCGGGTCATGCTGGACGGCGTGTTTAACCACAGCGGCAGCAACAGCCGTTATTTCAACGCCGACGGCTTCTACTCCACCGTCGGCGCGGCCCAGAGCCAGGAGAGTTCATACTTCCCCTGGTATACCTTCCGGTCCTGGCCCGATGAATACGAGGCCTGGTGGGGCGTCAGGACTCTCCCCGCCGTCAACGAAATGCACCCGGATTATATGGATTTCATCATTGAGGGGGAGAATTCTGTTATTCGGCGCTGGCTCCGGGCCGGCGCGGACGCCTGGCGGCTGGACGTGGCCGACGAGCTCCCGGATGAGTTCATTGCCCGTATCCGACGGGTCATGACGGAGGAAAAGCCGGACAGCTTCCTCCTGGGCGAGGTTTGGGAGGACGGCAGCAATAAAATTGCCTATGACCGGCGCCGGAGATACCTTCTGGGCCGGGAAACTCACGGCCTGATGAACTACCCTTTTCGGGTGGCGGCTCTGAGCTATCTTTTGGGCTATGACATCATGGACAGTCCCCAGCCCTATTATGCGGAGTACTTCCGGGAGGCGATGGAGACGATCCGGGAGAACTATCCCCGCCCGGCCTTTTACAGCGCCATGAATATGTTCAGTACCCACGATACGCCCCGTGTTCTGACCATGCTGGGCGGTCCCTGGGAGACTCCCGAGAGCCGGGAGGACCGCTTCTCCTATCGCCTGACGCCGGAGGAGCGGGAACGGGGAATAGCTCTTTTGAAGGCGGGCGCGGTGCTGCTCTATGCCTTTCCCGGCTCCCCCACCATATTTTATGGCGACGAGGCCGGCATGGAGGGCTATGAGGACCCCATGAACCGGGGAACCTTCCCCTGGGGCCGGGAGGACCGGGAGCTCCAGAGCTGGTTTGCGAAGCTGGGCGCGCTGCGGGAGAACCGGGCCTCCTTACAGACAGGCGAGCTCCGCTGGCTCTATGTCAAGGACTGGGTCCTGGCCTTCGCCCGGGACCTGGAGGGGGAGACGACTGCCGCTGTGATCAACGCCGGGAGCGAGCCGGCGGCCCTGAGCCTCCCCTGCTCCGCCGCGGTTGTCGACGCGATGTCCGGGCAGGAATATTTCCCCTGTGATGGGGAGCTGCGCTTGACGGTGCGGCCCAGAACCGGAATGCTGCTGATTTGATTGTTTCACGTGAAACATGGAGCCGCCCTGGAGAAATCCGGGGCGGCTTTCAGTCTGGCAGAAAATCTTTCATAAGGCGTATAGAATCGTTAAAGTGGCGGACCTGCGAAGAGCCAGGTATATCGGACAGCGGGCCGGTCCCTACGGGTGCATATCCAAAATGGCCGCTTTTTTTCACAAAAATGCCCTTTGCACGCCAATCTCACAAAATGAATCATTTTGGAGGAAAAAATTTGCTAACTTCCTGTTGAAAACTTGAATATTTGTGTTATACTACCTTTATATGCTAAAATACTGGGGCGGTGCGCCCTGTTGATTCTAGGAGGCGGTGTTTTGGGGAAGATCGTTGCAATCGTCAATCAAAAGGGAGGCGTGGGCAAGACCACAACCTGCGTGAACTTAACCGCCGCGCTTCGGGAAAAGGGACTGCGGGTCCTGCTCTGCGACTTCGATCCTCAGGCCAACGCCACCTCCGGCATGGGTGTGGACAAGAGCCTGACCCAGGGCGTCTATGACGTGCTCATCAACGCGGTGGAGCCGGCTAAGCGGGTGGTCTCCACCCGGTACGGCGACGTCCTTCCCTCCTGCAAGTCCCTGGCGGGGGCCGGCATTGAGATGATCGGCCTGGAGGGCCGGGAGCACCTGCTGCGGAGGGCCCTGGAGGCGCTGGCCCCAAGCTATGACTACATATTCATCGACTGTCCGCCCTCTCTGGAGCTCCTGACCCTCAACGGCCTGTGCGCCGCGGACAGCGCCATGGTGCCAGTTCAGGGGGAGTACTTCGCCCTGGAGGGGCTGAGCGATTTGATGAATACCATCCGCATTGTCAAGCGGAACCTGAACCCCAAGCTGGAGCTGGAGGGAGTGCTGCTGACCATGTTTGACAGCCGGACCAACCTGGCGGTCCAGGTGGCGGAGGAGGTCAAGCGGTATTTCCCCGGCAAGGTCTATGCCACGGTGGTGCCCAGAAATGTGCGCCTGAGTGAAGCGCCCAGCCATGGAAAGCCCATCAGCGCCTACGATCGGACTTCCCGGGGCAGCGAGGCCTATGCCGCCCTGGCGGAGGAATTTCTGAGAAAGAGCGTGTAACCGCCGCCCTCAGCGGCCCAAATGCCCCCATAATATTTCGATTTTCTGTCCGGCGGAAAGTCAGGCCGTCCAGGAAGAGCAGACCCCGAAAAGGGATATTATCAACGGAATGCAGGAAAGGAGCCTCCATGGCAAACAAAAGCAGCGGCCTGGGCAAGGGCCTGGGCGCCCTGTTGGGCGACAACTTTTCAATGGAACCGGCGGCCGGCCCCTCCTCCCTGCCGCTCTCCCAGGTGGAGAGCTATGCCGGCCAGCCCCGAAAAAGCTTTGACCAGGAGAAACTGGAGGAGCTGGCGGAGAGCATCCGGCAGCACGGGGTCATCCAGCCCCTGACCGTGCGGAAGCTGGCCAGCGGGTACTACCAGATCATCGCCGGTGAGCGGCGCTGGCGGGCTGCCCGGCTGGCCGGGCTGGAGGAGATCCCCGCTGTCATTATCGAGGCGGACGACCGGAAGGCCATGGAGCTGGCCATGATCGAAAACCTCCAGCGGGAGGACCTGAATCCCATTGAGGAGGCCGAGGGCTTCCGGATGCTCATCGAGGAGTACGGTCTCACCCAGGAGCAGGCCGCCCAGCAGGTGGGCAAGTCCCGGAGCGCTGTGGCTAACGCTATGCGGCTGCTGGATTTGAACGTCTCGATCCGGAACCTGGTGGAGGATGGAAGAATTTCCGCCGGCCATGCCAGGGCAATTCTGCCCCTCTCCCCTGCCCTGCGGGTGGAGGCGGTGAAAACCATTATAGATTCCGGCCTAAGTGTCCGGCAGACGGAGCAGCTGGTCAAAAAATTGCAGGCCAGAGCGAAAGTCGAGGAGACAGAGAAGCCGGAGAAAAAGGAACCCCTCCAGGTGGATTATGTGAAGGAAGCGGAGCGGTCCCTGACCGCCCGGCTGGGAAGAGCCTGCCACATTTCCCACGGGAAAAAGAAGGGCAAGGTTGAAATCGAATACTACGGCGTGGATGATTTGAATGACCTGCTGGAGGCACTGGAGCGACTGAAATAAATACGGTCTGTTTCACGTGAAACATCCGGCAATGAAAATAAAAGGAGAAGCCCTATGCTGGACATAAAGTTTATCCGGGAAAATCCGGAGGCCGTCAAGGAAAATATAAAGAAGAAGTTCCAGGAGGAAAAGCTCCCCCTGGTGGACCAGGTGCTGGCCCTGGATGAGGAAAACCGGGCCGCGATCACGGAGGCCAGCGAGCTCCGCTCACAGCGGAACACCCTCAGCAAGCAGGTGGGGATGCTCATGGGCCAGGCCAAGAAGGACCCCTCCAAGCTGGAGGAGGCCGAGAAGGCCAAGGCCCAAGTGAAGGCCAACGCCGACCGGCTGGCGGAGCTGGAGAAGAAGGAGAGCGAGCTGGAGGAGAAGATCCGGGAGATCATGCTGGTGATCCCGAATATTATCGACGCCTCGGTGCCCATCGGGCCGGACGACTCCTGCAATGTGGAGGCGGCGCGGTTCGGGGAGCCGGCGGCGCCGGAGTTCGAGGTGCCCTATCATACGGAGATTATGGAGCGGTTTGGCGGGATCGACCTGGATGCCGCCGGACGGGTGGCCGGGAACGGGTTTTACTACCTGCTGGGGGATATCGCCAGGCTCCATGAGGCGGTGCTGGCCTATGCCCGGGATTTTATGATTGACAAGGGCTTTACCTACTGCATCCCGCCCTTTATGATCCGCTCCAATGTGGTCACCGGCGTCATGTCCTTTGCGGAAATGGACGCTATGATGTATAAAATTGAGGGAGAGGACCTATACCTGATCGGGACCAGCGAGCACTCCGTCATCGGGCGGTATATTGACCAGATTCTCCAGGAGAAGGACCTGCCCCAGACGCTGACCTCCTACTCCCCCTGCTTCCGGAAGGAGAAGGGCGCTCACGGTATCGAGGAGCGGGGCGTGTACCGCATCCACCAGTTTGAAAAGCAGGAGATGGTGGTGGTCTGCAGACCCGAGGAGTCCATGGAGTGGTATGAGAAGATGTGGCGGTTCAGCGTGGAGCTGTTCCGGAGCATGGAGATCCCTGTGCGGCAGCTGGAGTGCTGCTCCGGAGATTTGGCGGACCTGAAGGTCAAGAGCTGCGATATCGAGGCCTGGAGCCCCAGACAGAAGAAGTACTTCGAGGTGTGCTCCTGCTCCAACATGGGCGACGCCCAGGCCCGGCGGCTGAAGCTGCGGGTCAAGGGGGGCGACGGTAAGACCTATCTGCCCCATACGCTGAACAATACGGTGGCGGCGCCGCCCCGGATGCTTATCGCCCTGCTGGAGAACAACCTCCAGGCGGACGGGAGCGTGAGTATCCCCAAGGCACTCCAACCGTATATGGGCGGGAAGAGCGCAATCCTGCCGAAGGAATAATGCCGAAGGAATAATATGGAACGAGCCCGCCCGGACGGGGCGGGTCATAGAAATGCCGTCCGTGTCCCTTCAACCAATGGAAAAGGAGAAGAACGATGAAGAAGCTGCTGACAGCTCTGGGTACCGCCGCGCTGATCGCCGGTGTGACCCCCTACCGGTACAGCAAGAATGAGGAGACCGGTGAGCAGAAAATCCAGGCCCTGCTGTGGAGAGCCACCCGGACGCCCCGGGACGGAGAGAAGGATAAAACCGTTGTCAATATCGGTTTTATTTCTCCCTTTGAACGGAAGAAAGGGGAGTCGGAAATCTTTGTTGACGGCGTGACCGTGGAGTACGGCGGGGGCCTGGAGGAGGACGAGCCGGTGATGGTGGTGCAGCCCGCGCCGGCGGAGGAGCCTGCCGAAGAGGCAGCGGCCGCCGCGCCGGAGGAAAACAGCGAATCCGGAGACTCGGAGGAGGCTGCCGGGGCGTAAAACGGCAGGACACAACAGGGAAAAAGGAATGAAGAAGTTTTTAGAGGAATTCAAGGCCTTTGCCATGCGGGGCAATGTGATGGACCTGGCCGTGGGCGTTATCGTGGGCGGAGCCTTCAGCGGGATTACAAATTCGCTGATTAATGACATTCTGAACCCCATTCTGGGGATGTTCGCCGGGGATAATGTGGGGCTTACGGAGTCTCTGGCCTTCCGGCTGCCCGGGGGCGGCAAGCTGCTGCTGGGGAGCTTTATCAGCGCCGTGCTGAATTTTCTTGTCATGGCGTTTGTGGTGTTCTGCCTGGTGAAAGCTCTCAACAGGCTCTCGCAGAAGAAGGAAAAGGAAGCCGCCTCCCCTCCCCCGCCGCCGGGGCCCTCCGCTGAGGAGAAGCTGCTGACGGAGATCCGGGACCTGCTGAAGGAGAAGCCGTGAGAGAAATTCTGGAGAAGGGCCTGACAGAGACGGGCCTTGGGACAAGCTGCATTCCAGCGCTGGAGGAATTCTCCCGGCTGCTGCTGGAAAAAAACAAGGTGATGAACCTGACGGCCATCACCGAGCCGGCGGATGTGGCGAGGCTGCACCTGCTGGACAGCCTGTGCCTGCTGGGAAGCGGCGGGAAACTGGGAAAAAGCGTCGTGGACGTTGGCACCGGGGCCGGTTTTCCGGGGATGCCCCTGGCTATCGCCGTGCCGGAAATTGAGGTAACGCTGCTGGACAGCCTGGGGAAGCGGATCGCCTTCCTGGAGGAGGCTGCCGGGGCGCTGGGCCTGAAAAACGTGTCCTGCGTCCAGGCCCGGGCCGAAGAGTTCGCCGGGGAGCACCGCGAAAGCTTCGATACGGCGGTGAGCCGGGCGGTGGCGGCGCTGCCGATGCTGTGTGAGCTGTGCCTGCCGCTGGTGAAGGTGGGCGGGTGCTTCGTGGCGATGAAGTCCAGCCATACCGAGGAGGAAATCAGGCAGTCCGAACGGGCGATCCGGGTGCTGGGGGGGCGGCTCGCCGATGTGGAAAACTACCGCATCCCGACTACCGATGTGCTTCACCGGCTGGTGAAGGTGGAAAAGGTCTCCCCCACCCCGCGAAAATACCCCAGGCGGTTCGCGTTGATTAAGAAGCAGCCGCTGTAAAATCATAAAAGCAAAGAAGCAAAACGGAGTTTTGCGCAAAAGTTCTTTTTGATTCTTTTTCTTACAAGAAAAAGAATGAACAACAGGGAGGTGGAGCGATTGGGCCAAATCATTTCCGTGGTGTCCGGCAAGGGCGGGACCGGCAAAACCTCCTTTACAGCCAACGTGGGAATGGCGCTGGCGCAGATGGGGCACCCGACGCTCTGCCTGGACTGCGATGTGGGGCTGCGCAATCTGGATATCGCAATGGTCATGACTGACCGGGCGGTGATGGATTTTACCGACGTGCTGGCCGGACGGTGTACTTTGGAGGAGGCTGCGGCGGCCCACCCTGAACAAAAAAATCTGTTCCTGCTGACCGCGCCGAACCGGGAAACCTGGGTGGACGTGGAGCAGCTCAAGGGGCTGTTCTCGGAGATCAGGCAGCGGTTTGCCTACTGCCTGGTGGACGCGCCGGCGGGGCTGGGCAGCGGGTTCCGGTTGGCCGTGTCCGGAGCGGAGCGGGCTGTGGTGGTCACGACCACGGAGGCCAGCAGCCTGCGGGACGCCCAAAGGACTGTCATGGAGCTCAGGGAGCTGAAAACCGTACACCTGGTGGTCAACCGGTGCCGGAAAAAGCTGATGAAAAGCCTGCACCAAACCATTGACGACGCCATTGATACCACTGGCCTGCCCCTGCTGGGAGTGGTGCCGGAAGATGAGACGATGCCGCTGTACGCCGGAAGAAATATCCCGCTGCTGCTGAGCGGCAACGACTGCGCGGCACAGGCCTACCGCAATATTGCCAAGAGACTGGACGGACAGCGGGCGCCGCTGATGCGCCTGCGCTAGGAGGATATTTTGTGTACGACTTGACCGAAAAATTTGAAATTCATACTTATTCGGGGTAGATAAGTACTGTTCACGGGTACGCCCTAGAAAGGAAGCGTGATTATTTATGTATATCGCACTGATGGCCCACGATACAAAAAAGGATCTGATGGTCCAGTTCTGCACGGCCTATGCCGGTGTGCTCTCCCGGCACAACCTGTGCGCCACCAATGCTACGGGCCGCATTATCCATGAAGCTACCGGCCTGCACGTCCACCTGTTCCTCTCCTGCCAGCACGGCGGGAGCCAGCAGATCGGGGCGCGGATCGCTTACAATGAGATGGATATGGTCCTGTTCTTTGTGGACCCCAACGACGCCTCCCTGGAGAAGGAGCTGTTGTATATCTCCCGCCTGTGCGACCAGAACAATATCCCCTTCGCGTCCAATGTGGCGACGGCGGAGATGCTGGTTCTGGGGATGGCCAGGGGGGACCTGGATTGGCGGAATATCGTCAACCCCAAAAATAAATTCAAGCGGGATGGGCTGCCCAGATAGGGCCGGGACCGTCCCGCCCCCGCATATGCTGCCGGGAAACAGTTTATCCATACCGAAAAGGAGAAGCAACGATGAATGTTCAGCCTAGGACCCTGTCCGGGTTTATGGAGCTGCTGCCCAAGGACCAGGTCCTGATGGAGAAAATAATGGAAACCCTGCGGGAAACCTATTCCCTCTATGGGTTCACGCCCCTGGATACGCCGGTCATCGAGGCCAGCGAAGTGCTGCTGGCCAAAGGAGGCGGGGAAACCGAAAAGCAGATCTACCGCTTTACCAAGGGCGAGAGCGATTTGAGCCTGCGCTTTGATCTGACCGTGCCCCTGGCCAAGTATGTGGCGCTGCACTATGGGGAGCTCTCCTTCCCCTTCCGGCGCTATCAGATCGGAAAGGTCTACCGGGGCGAGCGGGCCCAGCGGGGGCGGTTCCGGGAGTTCTATCAGGCGGATATTGATATCATCGGGGACGGGAAGCTGGATATCGTCAACGAGGCGGAAATCCCCGCCATTATCTATCAGACGTTCAGCAGACTGGGGCTGGAGAGGTTCCAGATACGGGTCAACAACCGGAAGATCCTCAACGGGTTCTATGATATGCTGGGGCTCCGCGAGCAGTCCGGGGAGATCATGCGGACTGTGGACAAGCTGGAGAAAATCGGCGGCGACAAGGTCCGGGAGCTGCTGATGGAGGCTGGGGTCTCGGAGGAAAAGGCCGGGGAGATCCTGCGGTTTATCGGGATTTGCGGAAAAAACAGCCAGGTGCTGAAGGCCCTGGAGAGCTATCGGGGAAAGGATGAGCTCTTTGACCAGGGGCTGGAGGAGCTGGGAACCGTGGTGAAGTATCTGGGGGCCTTCGGGGTGCCGGAGGAGAACTTCGCCGTGGATCTGACCATCGCCCGGGGGCTGGACTACTACACCGGGACGGTATATGAGACGATGATGACAGACCATCCGGAGATTGGTTCTATCTGTTCCGGGGGGCGTTATGATAACTTAGCGGAATATTACACCAATAAACAACTGCCCGGTGTCGGAATTTCCATCGGATTGACCCGGCTGTTCTATGTTTTGCAGGAGCAGAAGATGCTCAATGAGGAGGCCGGGACCGCGCCGGCGGATGTGCTGCTGCTGCC
>JAAWHO010000120.1 GCA_022795905.1 Oscillospiraceae bacterium | reverse complement strand
TTCTGGGCTTGGCTGAAGCGTTTCTTGAGAAAAATCCTTCCGTCTGCACCTTCCTTTGACGATGCCCTTTCTACCGCTTTTCACCTGTGGTGACTATACGCCGGGGAGGTCCAGAACCTGGCGGTCCTTGCCCTCGCCGCCGGTGACGTTGACCCAGCCGCTGTTGCCGCCCAGGGCCAGCACCACCGCGTCGGCGCTCTCGGCGGCCTTCACCGCCTCGGCAAAGCCGTCCGTGGAGGGAGCAATAATATCGCAGCCCTGGGCATAGACCACCTCGCCCTTGTCTGCCAGGACCTCCCGCAAGGTCCGGGCGCCCATGTTCCGCAAAACGGTGTTCATATCCGACAGCCGGGCCTTCTCCTCCTGAGAGAACAGTCGGTAGATGGTTGCAAAGGGACCCTCGGGAGCCTTTGCGCCGCTGCCGCCGTCGGCCTTGGCCTGCTCGTCGGCGATGCCGTTGAAGGTGGTGTTCTGACCGCTGGCTCCGGCCTGAATCATCTCGATGTAGGCCGGATAGGTATAGCCGCTGACAGGATAGCGCAGATTGTCGGCGTGGGGGCCGATGACAGCCAGCTTGGTTCCCTTTTTCAGCGGCAGCATCCCGTCATTTTTGAGAAGCACCATGCTCTTGGCGGCGATCTTCTCGCTCAGAGCGCTCTTCTCCGGGTTGTTCATGGCCACGGAGACCTTCCCCTCGTCGCAGTAGGGGTTTTCGAAGAGCCCCATGTCGAACTTGATTTTCAGGATGCGGCGGACGGACTCGTCCAGCGCCGCCTCGTCCAGCTCGCCGGAGCGGACATGGTGTCCCGCAGCAGCGTCCGGGCAATACGGGGATTCATAATCACCGGCAGGCCGTCTATCTCCCCGTAGTTGGCCATCATGCCGCCCAGACCCGCCAGCTTGTCGGCGGCCTCGAAGGGGGTGGCGAAGGTCTCGTAGAGCTCCCGGTCGTTGATCCGGGCGGCGGCAGTGTTCAGGCCTCCCTGCGTCTCGGCGTAGCCCAGGAAATGCTTGGCAATGCAGCTGACACCCTGGGCCTGCATGGCCCTGACGTACTCCACGCCGAACTGGCTGATGAGATAGGGGTCCTCGCCATAGGTCTCATAGGTCCGGCCCCACCGGGGATCCCGGGAGACGTCGATAACCGGGCTCATGGCGGAGGTGATGCCCACCGACCGGCTTTCCTGGCCGATAATCGCGCTCATCTCCCCGGCCAGCTCCGGCTCCCAGCTACAGCCCAGATTGATCATAGCCGGGAACAGGGTGCCTCCGGCGGCGGGATAGCCGCACAGATTCTCCGTCTGAATGGCCACAGGAATGCCCAGGCGGGTCTCCTTGACAAAATAGTCCTGAATCATGTTGGAGGTCCTGGCGATCTGCTCCGGGCTGATCAATCCAACCAGGGAGTACTGGGTGAAGCGGCCGTGCCCGTGGGGAAACTTCTCCCGCAGGATGTCCATATTGATTTTGCCATCTACAATGAACGCGGCAGCCAGGTCTCCGCACAGCTGAGCAGCCTTTTCCTCCAGGGTCATCCGGGAGAGCAGGTCCTCCACCCGCTTCTCAACGGGCTGGTTTTTGTCCTTATACAGTTCCATACGCCTTCTCCTTTCTTTCACGCCCTTTTCAGGGCAGTAAGCGAAAAACTCGCTTTTCTGTATTGATTTTTGCAGATTGCGTTGGTATAATCTCTTTGGTAAATGATTTAATTACCTCAGACAGGAGGGAGAGGCCGATGCAGTTCACCCAGGGGAACAATCTGCCCAAGGTCAAATTGTCCAACCAGGCGGCCATTCACAGGATGGTCTATCAGCGCGGCCCCATTACCAGGGCTGAGATCGCGGGCCGGCTGGGGCTGACACTGCCGACGATCACCACCAACATCAACCGCATGATCGCCCGGGGCATCGTCCGGGAGGCGGGCAGCTTTATCAGCGAGACCAACGCCGCCGTGCGCAAGGCCAGCCTCATCGACATTGTCCCGGACTCCCGCTACTTTGTGGGCGTGGAGATGCGGGCCGTGGCGCGGCATCTGTGCGTCACCGACTACCGGGGAAACGTTGTCTACTCCCGGGAGGAGACCACAAACCGGCCCGACTACGAGGAAAATATCCGGGCCACCTGCGGTATGCTGCGGGAGACCCTGACCGGCTGCGGCGTGCCCTCCGGGCAGATTGCCGGCGTGGGCTTCTGCGTCCCCGGCCTGGTAGACGGAGAGAGCGGTATTCTTCGCAACCACCCCGGCTACCACTGGGTGAACCGGAACATTCCGGAGGATGTGGCGCGCCTGGCCGGCTGGGAGGGCCATGTAGCGGTGGAGAATAACGCCTGCGCCCGGGCCTTTGGCGCCCAGCTGTTCCGGCGGGAGCTCCTCAACGATGTGCTCTCCTTCGCCTATTTCTTTATCTCCGCAGGCATCGCCTGCCCTCTGATTGTCAAATCCCTCGACTCCTCCGGAATCCTGGTGGGCTCCGGAGAGGTGGGGCACATGGTGATGAACCCGAATGGTCCCCGATGCAGCTGTGGAAACCGGGGCTGTCTGGAGACCTACTCCAGCGACCGGACCATTGTTACCCTCGCCCTGGAGGCGCTCCGGGCCGGGGAGGCCCCGGCGCTCAAAGCCCTCTGCGGGGACGGGACGCCCACCATAGCCCAGCTCCTCCAGGCCCAGACGGATCCCGCCATTCGGCGCATCGTGGATACGGCGATCTCCCAGCTGGGAATTGCCATCGCCAATATCAACAACTTTGTCCGCCCCCACAGCCTCCTCATTGAGGGCAAGCTCTTCCAGAGCGGAGAGAATCAGGAGCGGCTGCTGGAGACGGTTCGCCGGAATCTCTACACCACCCACGCGGACACCCGCTTCCTCTTTATCGAGCCGGAGGCATACAGCGGAGCCAGAGGCGCGGCCGCCATGGCGATTCTGAATGATCTGAATACCTACATTGAATAGACAGGGAGAAAACCGATGACAAACCGATTTATGGTACATCCCCTCAAGCTGGCGGTCAGCCTGGCCACCGCCCTCTTCTCTGCCGCCATGGCCCTGTGCCTGGCGGGGCTGGGCCGATGGGGGGCCAGTTTGCTGTTCCTGGCGGTGGCCGCGCTGTTTCTGTCCGTATCCCTGGTCTTTGGCGCGTTCATCACCGTAGACGCCGGCGGAGTGCGACGCAGCGTCCTGGGAAAGGTCTCCAGGGAGCTCCCTTGGGACAGGATTGCCGAGGTGGGCGTCGCCGGGAGCAAAATCTTCAACCGGAACAATCCCAAGAAAACCGGCAGTCTGTACATCTATTTTTCCCCCGTCCCTATGACGGAGGAACAGCGCTTTGACATGATGCTCAACTGGCCGCCCAGGGAACAGCTCTTCTTCCTCTATACCGAACAGCGGATAAACGCGGTCCAGCTGCTCTGGAGCGGCGAGATTCAGACCTACAATTCCGGGGATCTGCATTTCTGAGCCCGCCTGTATTAAGGTCCCGCCCGGTTCCCCGGGCGGGATCTTTTTGCATTTCTTACAGCTCGTGGACCCGGCAGCAGGTGACAAAGTGTCCCGGAGAGACCTCCTCCTGCTTCTGGGGCTGGCGGCAGGCCTCGGTGGCGTGGGGGCACCGGGCGGCGAAGCGGCAGCCGGGAGGCGGGTTGATGGGGGAGGTGATCTCGCCCTTCAGGATCTCCCGCTTGTTGGGGTTGTGGATATCCGTGGAGGGGATGGCGGAGAGCAAAGCCCTGGTGTAGGGGTGCAGGGGGTTTTTGAAGAGCTCTTTGGAGGGGCACTTCTCCACCACCTGGCCCAGGTACATCACGCAGATGTCGTCGGAGATGTGCCGGACCACGGACATATCGTGGGTGACAAACATATAGGTCAGTCCCTTCTCCTGCTGAAGCCTCTTCAGCAGGTTGAGGACCTGGGCCTGGATGGACACGTCCAGGTCGCTCACCGGCTCGTCGCAGACGATGAACTTGGGCTCCAGGGCCAGGGCCCGGGCGATGCCCACCCGCTGGCGGCGGCCGCCGTCCAGCTCATGGGGATAGGCCATGCGCAGGCGCTCATCAATGCCCACCAGGTCCATCAGCTCCGCCGTCTTCTCCTCGATCTCCTTCCTGCTGTACCGCTTAGACACGGCCAGAGGTTCCCGGATGGTGCTGCTGATAGTCTTTCTCGGGTCCAGGGAGGAGTAGGGATCCTGGAAGATGATCTGCATCTTCTCCCGGGCCAGGCGCAGCTCCCTGCCCTTGAGCCTGGTCACGTCCTCGCCCTCCAGAAAAATCTGGCCGGAGGTGCTCTCGTGGAGGTGGATGATGGTCCGGCCCAGGGTGGACTTGCCGCAGCCGGACTCGCCCACAACGCCCAGGGTCCTGCCCTTTTCAATGGTAAAGGTCACATTGTCCACGGCATGGAGCATCCCATGGGGCGTCGCAAAATATTTCTTCAGGTCTCTTACTTCGATAACAGGCGCCATGTCAGCCCTCCTCCTTCAGCACAGCTTCGATGCGGCAGCAGCGGCAGTCGTGGCCGTCCGCCGTCCTGTGAAGCGGAATGGGACCCTGCCGGCAGGCATCCGCGGCATACTTACACCGGGGGCTGAACGCGCAGCCCCGGGGCAGGTCCGTGGGATCCGGGGGCAGGCCGTCGATGGGGTGGAGCCACTCCTCGTCCTCGTTCATATTGGGGATGGCGCCGAAGAGCCCGATGGTATATGGGTGAGTGGGATGCTCGAAGATCTGCTCCTTAGAGCCGTACTCCACGATGCTCCCGGCGTAGATGACCGCCACGTCGTCGCAGACTGTGGCCACCACGCCCATATCGTGGGTGATGAGGAGCATGGCGGTGTTGTACTTTTTGCGCAGATCGCCGATGAGGTCCAGCACCTGGGCCTGAATGGTCACGTCCAGGGCCGTGGTGGGCTCGTCGGCCAGCAGCAGGTCCGGGTTGCAGGCCAGAGCGATGGCGATGACCACCCGCTGCTTCATCCCGCCGGAGAATGCTCATGTACGGTAAAGAAGCAAGCAACCGTAAACAAGAGATAGACCGCCAGCACCACACTATTCCGAACCAAAGAAGACAAAGACCAAAAGACAAACATTGTGGAAATGTGCATAACAGGCTATGGAATCATGGATAACTCTATTCACAGCACATGGAAAAGCTAAAGTGCAGCTTTCCCACGTCCTGCAAACAG
>JAAWHO010000119.1 GCA_022795905.1 Oscillospiraceae bacterium | reverse complement strand
CGGAGAATGAGGCGGAACTGCAGGCCGCCATCGAAGCGCTGACCCATAATAAGACCATCGTCATGATCGCCCACCGGCTGAAAACGGTGCGAAACGCCGGCCAGATTCTGGTGCTGGACGGCGGGCATATCGTCCAGCGGGGAACCCACGAGGAACTGCTGGGCCAGCCGGGACTGTACGCAAGATTCATTGGGGAATGCAAAGAGGCCGCCGACTGGAAACTGGCTTGAATGTCGAGGAGGGCCGCAGATGACTGCGGCCCTCCTTAATTTCAGTGTCCGATGGAACAAAAAAGCCAGGGCGTTGACAGTAACATTTAGCTGACTGCATCAGCTCAAAAAGCTTGCAATTTCCAGCCGCCTGGAGTATACTGCGAAAAGGTCTGCGCCGTTTTGGCGGTGGGGGAAAAGCGGCGCGGACCGGAACCCGTTTCAACCATTCCGGTCCGGCCGGCGGGGCGGACGAACCGGACGACCAAATTGAGGAAATTTACCATGCAGCAGACACAACAAGCGCCTACGCGCGCCGCCCGCTGGAAACGGCTGTGGCGGCTTATCAGCGGTTGCCGCCGCTTCTTTTTTTACACAATTCTTGCCACCCTCCTGGCGGTGCTGACCGCCTACCTCAGTCCCCTTATTGTCAGCTTCACCGTAGACAGCATCGTGGGGGAAAAGGCCATGAACCTGCCCGGGTGGCTCCAGGGCTGGATTGACGCCATCGGCGGCAGGGAGTACCTGGCCGCTCACCTGTGGCTCCCGGCCCTGGCGGTGCTCCTGGTCCAGGGGGGCAACGCCGTGTGCGCCTATTTCCGGGGACGTTGCTCCGCCCTGGGGGGAGAGGGCACGGCCAAGGCACTGCGGGACGCCCTGTACCGGCGGCTGGTCCGGGCGCCCTACGCCTGGCACAAGGCCAGCAGCACCGGGGACCTGGTCCAGCGGTGTACCTCCGACGTGGAGACTGTGCGCCGGTTTCTCCAGATGCAGATGATGGAGGTTGTGCGCACCGTAATGATGGCCCTGGTGGCGGTGGGCGTTATGCTGCCCATCAACCCGATGCTGACGGCGGTGGCCTGCTCCCTGCTGCCGCTGCTCATGATCTTCTCCTACTTCTACTCCAGGGGCGTGGAGAAGCACTTCCGGATGGCCGACGAGGCCGAGGGCGCCATGACCACCGCTCTCCAGGAGAACCTGACGGGGATGCGGGTGGTCCGCACCTTCGCCCGGCAGGGCCAGGAACTGGAGAAATTCACCCGGCTCAACCGGGACTACCGGGCCAAGAGCCTGCGGCTCAACGACCTGATGGGCATCTACTGGGGGGCGTCGGACACCCTGGGGTACCTGCAGATCGCGCTGGTGATGCTTGTGAGCGTAGCTATGGCGGTCCAGGGCACGGCCAGCTTGGGGACGGTCATGCTCTTTTCCACCTACTCGAGTATGCTCACCTTCCCCATGCGGCAGCTGGGGCGCATCCTGGCGGACCTGGTGAAGGCGGACGTGTCCCTGGCGCGCCTGGACGAAATTCTCACCGCGCCCCAGGAGGAGGAGCCCGGCAAGGCCCTGACGCCGCCGATCCGGGGCAGGATCACCTTTGAGAACGTGTCCTTTGCCTACCCGGACGGCGGGGAGATTCTCCACGGCGTGGACTTCGACCTGGCCCCGGGCCGGACCGTCGGCATCCTGGGCAGCACCGGCAGCGGCAAGAGCACCCTGGTCCACCTGCTCCAGCGGCTCTACGCGCCCACGGACGGCCGGGTGCTCATCGACGGGGTGGACATTCGGGACATCCGCCGGGACTGGCTGCGCCGCCATGTGGGCATCGTGCTCCAGGAGCCCTTCCTGTTCAGCCGGACTATCGGGGAGAACATCGCCCTGGGGGACCTGAGCGCCGGCGAGGAGGAGCGCTTCGAGGCCGCCCGCACCGCCTGTATCCACAGCGTCATCGAGGGCTTCGCCGACGGCTACGACACCATGGTGGGCGAGCGGGGCGTGACCCTCTCCGGCGGGCAGAAGCAGCGGGTGGCCATCGCCCGGATGCTGGTCCAAAAGACACCTATCTGCATATTCGACGACTCTCTGAGCGCGGTGGACGCGGAGACCGACGCTGCCATCCGGGAGGCCCTGCTCAAGCGGGACACCGGCACCACCATTCTCATCAGCCACAGGATTTCCACCCTGCGGGGCGCGGATACAATCCTGGTGCTGGAGGATGGAAAAATCGTTCAGCGGGGCGCCCATTCCGAGCTTTCGGCTCAGGAGGGGCTGTACCGGCGCATCTGCACCATCCAGAACGAGCTGGACGAGACTGCGAAGGGAGGCGAAGCCCTGTGATGAGGGAAGAGGTCCGTCATGCGGACAATGAAAAAATTGACCTGAGGGTCTGGAGGCGTCTGGCGAACTACGCTATGCGGTACAAGCCCAGGGTGATCCGCACTATTCTGGTGCTGGCGGTGGTTTCAGGCATCGACCTGGCCTACCCGCTGTTCTCCCGGTACGCTATCAACCATTTTATCATGGGGGAGACCATCCAGGGGCTCCATCTGTTCGGCGCGCTGTATGTCCTGATGGTGATCATCCAGGGCTTCTGCGTGTTCCTCTTTGTCCGTGGAGCCGGGCGGCTGGAGATGGACATGAGCTTCGACATCCGGCAGGAGGCGTTTTCCCACCTCCAGCAGCTGTCCTTCAGCTACTACGACACCACCAGCGTGGGCTGGCTCATGGCGCGGCTGGGCAGCGACGTGGCCCGGCTGAGCGAGATGATCGCCTGGAGCGTGGTAGATGTCATGTGGGCGCTGTTTTTCGCCGTGGGCGTGGTCGTCGTTCTGCTGGCGATGAATGTACAGCTGGGCCTTCTGGTGCTGGCCATCACGCCGGTGCTGGCGGTACTGTGTATGTACTTCCAGCGGCGGATCCTGCGCCAGCAGCGCATTGTGCGCAAGGCCAACAGCCGCATCACCGGGGCCTTCAACGAGGGCGTCATGGGGGCGGTGACCAACAAAACCCTGGCTCGTGAGGAGGCCGCCCAGACGGAGTTCGAGGCCGTCACCGGCGAGCTCCACACCGCCGCCGTCAGGGCCGCGACCCTCAGCGCCGTGTTCATGCCCCTGGTGGTGAACCTGGGGGCTGTCGCCACGGCCCTGGCCCTCTGGCGGGGCGGGCTGCTGACCTTTGCGGGAGTGATGGACCTGGGTACCCTGGCGGCGTTTATCAGCTACACCACCCAGCTCTTCGACCCCATCCAGTCCCTGGCCCGGATCCTGGCGGAGATGCAGGCCGCCCAGGCCAGCGCCGAGCGGGTCATCGACCTGCTGGACACCCGGTCCGACGTGCAGGACAGCCCTGAGGTCATCGCCCGCTACGGGGACCTGTTCCACGGAAAACGGGAGAACTGGCCGGATATCCAGGGCAGGGTGGAATTCAAGGATGTGACCTTCCGCTACAAGACCGGGGAGGAGGTCCTGCGGGACTTCAGCCTGACGGTGGAACCGGGGGAGAATATCGCCCTGGTGGGGGAGACCGGCGCGGGTAAGACCACCATCGTCAACCTGGTCTGCCGCTTCTACGAGCCCACGGAGGGCGAGGTGCGCATCGACGGCACGGACTACCGCCGGCGCAGCCAGCTGTGGCTGCAGTCCAGTCTGGGGTATGTCCTCCAGTCCCCCCACCTGTTCTCCGGCACCGTGGCGGAAAATCTGCGCTTCGCCAAGCCGGACGCCACGGATGAGGAGATCCGCGAGGCTGCCCGGATGGTCCACGCCGAGGAGTTTATCCTGAACCTGCCCAAGGGCTACGACACCCAGGTGGGAGAGGGCGGCGGCAAGCTGTCCACCGGACAGAAGCAGCTGCTGAGCCTGGCCCGGGTCCTGCTGGCGGACCCCAGGATCTTTGTCCTGGACGAGGCCACCAGCTCCATCGACACGGAGACCGAAGCCCTCATCCAGGACGCTGTCCAGACGGTCCTGGCGGGGCGCACCAGCTTTGTGGTAGCCCACCGGCTGAGCACCATCCGCTCCGCCGACCGGATTCTGGTCATCCACGACGGCCGGATCCAGGAGAGCGGCACCCACGAAGAGCTCATGGCCCTCCGGGGAGAGTACTACAGTCTCTATACCCACCAGTACCGCCGGGAGGCCACCCAGGCGGCTCTGGAGTAACCGAAAAAGCCCAAAAGGAGGCGCTTCCTCTCCGGAGGAAGCGCCTCAGGCTGTCAAAAAGCCTTTTTGCCGGAAAAGATTCGCCCTCCCGACAGAACGGCCCTTCTGCTATGCCGCGATATCCTTCCGCCCATAGCGCCACAGCCCGAAGCCGGCGCAGGCTGCGCATACAATACAACCTGTTATCAAAGGAGCCGCTATAGACTGTCCGGAGAAGATCCGGGCCGCGTCGGCGTAGTAGTAGGGCGTCACAAACCGGAGCCACTCCAGCCCCGCGTCCAGATTCACCGCCAGTCCCAGGAAGTACAGCCCCGCCGCCAGGCCCATGCCCAGCCCCAGCCCGCCCCGCCGCAGCAGGGAGGACAGTCCGAAACAGATGCTCCCGATCTCCAGCTGCATCATCAGCAGGGCTCCGTGGTACCGGAGGAGATCGCCCCAGTCCGCCTCCTCGCCGATGGCCCAAATCGTCCCCGCGCCGCAGGCGAGGCAGAGCAGATTCAGCCCCAGGATCATCGCCGCCAGGGCCGCCAGCTTCTCCGCGGCGATTCTGATCCGGCCCACCGGGTGGGTCAGCAGGAACTCCGCCGTGTGGCCGCCCTCCTCACCGGCCAGCAGGCCCATGGCTGTCAGGGCCGCGAAGAACGCGCCCCCCAGCCCCAGTATATTCCCGCACTCCGTGCCGTAAAAGCCCATGATGGTCCCGAAGCCCAGCTTGTCCAGCCCGAAGGCGGCGGAAAAGCCCCCCATATTGGCGAACATGGCGGAGAGGTCCTCCATCGACCCGGACATGGACGGGTACATAGCCACGCACATGGACATCAGCCCGCCTACGACGGCGGACCACAGCAGAAAGCTCACCGCCCCCGCCCGCAGCTCCTTTTTGAGGATGGTCATTTCGCCGCCCCCTTCTCATAGTAGTCAAAAAATTTGTTCTCGATATCCAGGGCCTCCACTGTGCCCTCAATCACCAGCCGGCCCTCCCGGATGATAGCCGCCCGGGTGCAGTACCGCTGGACCTCGTAGAGCACATGGGAGGAGAGGAATACCGTGGCCCCCTCCCGCCGCCGCTCCTCCAGCAGGCTCCAGAAAGCCCGCTGGACCAGGGGGTCCAGGCCGCTGGTGGGCTCGTC
>JAAWHO010000118.1 GCA_022795905.1 Oscillospiraceae bacterium | reverse complement strand
AAACGGATTTTTGCAAAATCCCTGAAACCCTTGCAAATACACGGATTCAGAAAATTTCAAAAAATTTGTTGTCCCATATTGACATCACTCGTGAGCGGCAGTCCCATTCTGCAGGACGGCCGGCTTATCGGCGCGGTGACCCACGTTATGGTTAATAATCCGGAGCGAGGCTATGGCATTTTCATCGAAAATATGCTGGAGGCTGCGGAGGCGTAGCAGAAAAACAGAGGTGGACGGTCATCCGATGACCATCCGCCTCTGTTCTTTTCAAAGCGTCAAACGGCACTAGGTTTTCCGCAGCCAGTCCGGCAGAGTACGGCTCCGCACGCCGGAGACCACCCCCATAGCCGTGTACAGGGTAACAATGGAGCTCCCTCCATAGCTGAAGAATGGGAGGGTCAGGCCGATGACCGGCATGACAAACAGACACATCCCGATGTTCTCAACGGTCTGGAAGATGAGCATGGTACCGAAGCCCACACAAATGAGGGCCTCCATAGTGCTCTTGGCCACCCGGGCGGTTTGGAAGCAACGGTAGACGATGAAGAACTCCAGGGCGATGATAGCCAGGCAGCCCACCAGCCCCAGTTCCTCCCCGCACACGGAGAAGATGAAGTCCGTCTGCCGCTCCGGCAGGCTGCCGGAGATGGCGGAGTGGGTCTGGATGCCCTTGAACAGCCCCTGGCCGAAGAGCCCGCCGCTGCCGATAGCCAGCATACTCCGGGTCTGCTGCCAGCCCACGCCGGAGGGATCGTAGCTGTGGTCGAGGATTACCGCGAACCGGTTGGCCCAGTGGCTGGGGAGCTTGCCCATAATGGCCAGGGCCCCGATGCCGATGGTCACGCCTCCGATGCCCAGGGCGAACCAGTACCACGCCAGCCCCGCCGCCAGGGCCATGCCCATATAGATGACCAGGTACACCAGGCCGCTGCCGGCGTCTTTGGAAATAGCGAAGATATAGACGAACATAAAGCCTGCGTGGACCGCCGGCCAGAAGAGGGAGTCCAGCCCCTTCATCCGCTTGTTCTCCCGGAACCAGGCCAGCTGCCTGGCGAGAAGGATGGTATAGGTCAGCTTGACAATCTCTGCCGGCTGGATGCTGGTGGGCATCCAACGGGCGTAGAGCCAGGACTTGTTGCCGTACTGCTCCACCCCCAGGGGCGTCAGCAGCAGAGCAATAAAGCCCAGGTTAAAGACGAAAAACCACTTCCACTTCTCCGACAGGTGTTCCACATCCGTTACCGTGGCCGCGAAATAGCCCACCAGGCCGATGACGGTCGCCGCCGCCTGCACGGGAACGCAGCGGATGAGCTTGACAGTGTACTCGGTGGCGCTGGCGATGAGCACGATGCCGAAGACCGTCGCCGCCAGGCACAGCCCCAGCAGGACCAGGTCCGCTTTTTTGATGATGTCCCGCAGGTCCTCCCCAAGCCGGGCGAAAAAACTCAATCAATACACCTCCCTGGTGTCTCCCAACCTATTCTCCTAAGTTTACCACAGAAGCTTGCTTCTGTAAACCACCGTTTTTCGCCATCTCACGCCCATCCGGTACAGATCGTGCTGGGGCGAAGCCTTTATGTGCCGCTTCCTTGCGGCGCCCTTCATCGCTTGATAGAGCTTGTCCGCGCTCCTTGCCATCACGGCACTCTCCCTTCTGCGTTTCCGATATTGTCCGCATTTTACCACAGGGCTCCGTCTGATTCAATAGGGTCTACTTCAATTCACAAAGTACGAAAAATTGCAGGGCGGGATGACCTCGGTCCGCCGGGAGCGCCACGCCCTGCAAACGCTGCTTTGCGAATGGAAGAGGATTTCTCAAACCTGCCGGCTTACAGGCCGTGGTGCTTATCAAAAAAAGAGCTTTTTCAAAAAAATTCTCCAGGCCTCTTTTATCGTCGGAAAATCTATGCTATACTATTTGGCTAGAAAACAGATGTGAGGGTACGATATGGACTATATTTCCCACGGCGTGGAGGAGACAGAGGACATGGGCCGGCGGCTGGGGGCCGTCCTTCGGCCTGGGGCGGTGGTGGCCTACCGGGGGGACCTGGGGGCCGGCAAGACTGCCTTTACCCGGGGACTGGCCGGGGGACTGGGCTGTGCCGCCCGGGTGACCAGTCCCACCTTCACCATCGTCAACGAATACGACGGCCCCATCCCCCTGTTCCACTTCGATATGTACCGCCTGGGCGGACCGGAGGAGCTTTTTGACATCGGCTGGGACGACTACCTGGACCGGGGCGGCGTGTGCGCCGTAGAGTGGAGCGAGCGGGTGGCGGAGGCCCTGCCGGAGGGGACCGTCACGGTGACGGTTGCGAGGTGCATGGAGAGCGAGGACTGGCGGAGGATTACGATCGAGGGGGTGGAGCTATGAAGCTGCTGGCGCTGGAGAGCAGCGCGAAGGCGGCGTCCTGCGCGGTTTTGTTGGACGGGGCGCTGGCGGCCTCCGCGTGGCAGGCCACGGGGCTGACCCACAGCCGGACCCTGCTGCCCATGGTGGAGGATATGCTGAAAAACAGCGGACTGACCGTCGCTGAGATGGACGTGCTGGCGGTGGCGGCGGGGCCGGGGTCCTTCACGGGGCTGCGCATCGGCGTGTCGGCGGTGAAGGGGCTGGCCTGGGCGGCGGAGAAGCCCTGTATCCCCGTATCCACCCTGGAGGCCATGGCATGGCCCCTGGCCCATATGGAGGGGGTCGTCGTCTGCGCCATGGACGCCCGGCGGCAGCAGATCTACAATGCCGCCTTCCGCGCCGGCGGCGGGGAGCTGGAGCGGCTGCGGCCCGACCGGGCGATCTCCCTGGAGGACGCTGCCGGGGACCTGGCGGAGCTGGAGGGCCCTCTGATCGTTGTGGGCGATGGGGCGCAGCTGTGCTATGACTTTTTTGCGGGGAGGGGGATTGCCTGCCGTCTGGCTCCGCCTCACCTGCGGATGCAGAGCGCCGTGGGGGTTGCCCTGGCGGCGCGGCGGCTGTGGCCGGAGGGGACAGTGGATGCCCAGAGCCTGCAGCCGGTATACCTGCGACTGAGTCAGGCGGAGCGGGAGCGGCTGGCCCGGGAGAGCGCAAACACATAGAGTACCGGCGGAGGCCGGAAGAAGGGAGAGTATACAATGAATACGGACAAGCTTCACGTGATCGATCACCCCCTGGTTGCCCACAAGCTCACCATCCTCCGGGACAAGGAGACGGCTACCAAGGATTTCCGGGAGCTGGTCAGCGAGATCGGAATGCTGCTGACCTATGAGGCCACCCGGGACCTGCCTCTGACGGAGAAGGCGGTGGAGACGCCCATCTGCACGACTATGGCGCCCACCCTCAAGGGGAAGAAGTTCGCCGTGGTGCCCATCCTTCGGGCGGGGCTGGGGCTGGTGGACGGGGTCCTGCGGATGGTGCCCTCCGCCCGGGTGGGCCATATCGGCCTGTACCGGAACGAGGAGACGCTGGAGCCGGTGAAATACTTCTGCAAAATGCCCAAGGATATCGCCGAGCGGGATGTCCTCATTGTGGACCCCATGCTGGCCACCGGAGGCTCCGCTGTGGCGGCTATCGGCTTTATGAAGGAGTACGGCTGCACCAATATCAAGCTGATGGTTCTCCTGGCCGCGCCGGAGGGGGTGGAGCGGGTCCAGCAGGAGCACCCGGATGTGGAAATTTTCTGCGGGTCCCTGGACAGCCATCTCAATGAGAACGGATACATTGTGCCGGGCCTGGGCGACGCCGGGGACCGGATTTTCGGAACGAAATAGACAGTAAAAATTTCTGAAGGATTTTATAGAATCGGAACGCACAGCTCACACAGGTGTCTGTCCACAAGACTTTTGATATACCGCTCCATGACAGGTCTCGCAGGGTCCGGCATATAGCCCCTGCGCCCCAATTCATCGCGGTATTTCAGCCATGCTTGGGCAATGCTGCCGGCGGTATGTTCTATTTGGAAAATCAGGTATTTGCCGCCGGCAGTTTCTCGGGTGTTGATGCTGCCGCAGTTTTTCGGCTGGACAGGAAAAGCTGGCGTACAGACGTCGTACCGGCACAGCCCCGGCGGAGTCGTATCGGGGTCATCCAGGGGAACAGCTAATACAGTGGTATTGCTGCCGGTTTTTCCGTTGACGGCCAGCCAGCGCTTGAATTGCGCCATCAGCGCGTAGTTTTCAGCTCCGTAGGGCCCGGTCCTCCGCATATAGAGGACGCCGGACGAGGGGATCATTTCCTCGTAAGTTGCGGTATAAAAGCACATTGTGTCAATCCTCCCTTCTGTTTTATGGACAGTATAAGGGAGGATAACCCCAATTAAAATGATTTTCAAGAGTTTTTTCAAAAAAATGGAGCGGCGGGGTCAAAGCCCTGCCGCTCCACCTTATACTGCTTTTTACCGCAGAACCGCGCCCAGCTCCCGCTCCAGGGCCTCCAGGATGGTCTTGATCTCCTCGTCTGCCTCGGCGGCGGTGATGCTCCGGTCGTCCGCCCGGAGAGTCAGGTTGAAGGCCACGCTCTTCTTCCCCTCGCCGATGTTCTTCCCCCGGTAGATGTCGAACAGGGCCGCGTCCCGCAGCAGCTTCCCGCCGGCCCGGCGGATGCACTCCGTCAGCGCGCCGACAGTGACCTCCTCATTACAGACCACCGCGATATCCCGGTTCACCGCCGGGAACCGGGGCAGGGGCGAGTACTCCGCGCCGGGGCCCTGAACGGCCAGCAGGGCCTCAAAGCTCAGCTCCGCGCAGTACAGCTCCACATCCACGCCGTAGTTGGCCGCCACGGCGGGGTGAATCTGCCCGATGACGCCGATATGCTGCTCCCCGGCCCGGATGCCGGCGCAGCGGCCCGGATGGTAAGAGGGGTCGTCGGTACAGGGGTAAAAGACCACGTCCCCGGCCCGCAGGTTCTTGAGAATGGCCTCCACCGTGCCCTTCATGGTGAAAAAGTCCATGTCCTCCCCATAAGCCCCCAGAGTGAGGAACTTGGGCTCCACCGCCAGGCCGTCCTTCCCGCCGGGGAGGTAGACCTTCCCCAGCTCGTAGAGCCGGGTGGACTTGTTCCGGTAGTTGCAGTTCCGGGCCAGCACCTCCAGCATGGAGGGCAGGGCCGTGGTGCGCATGATGGAGGTGTCCTCCCCCAAGGGGTTGAGAATGCGCAGGGACTGGCGCATGGGCTCATTGGGAGCCCAGCCGATCTTGTCGTAGGCTGTGGGAGAGCCCCCGCAAAGGTTTTGAAACGCTCCGCCGGCTGCTCCAAAAGCCCCAGTTCACGAAGCGCCAGGTTTGCTGAATATGCCATAGAGTCCACCGTATCCG
>JAAWHO010000117.1 GCA_022795905.1 Oscillospiraceae bacterium | reverse complement strand
ACCGACAGTCTTCTGGGCCTCTTTGACCAGGTGAACGCCGAGGGCCAGACCATCCTCATGGTCACCCACTCCACCAAGGCCGCCAGCCATGCGGGCCGGGTCCTCTTCATCCGGGACGGGGAGGTCTTCCACCAGATCTACAAGGGGATGAGCACCTCGGAGCAGATGTACCAGAAGATCTCCGACACCCTGACCCTGCTTGCAGCCGGAGGTGAGGAGAATGCGTAACCTGGGGCTGTTCCCAAAGCTGGCGGTGCAGAGCATCCGCAACAACCGGAAGTTCTATTTCCCCTATATCCTGGCGCTGCTCGGGGATGTGGCGGCCATCTACATCATGTCTGCCCTGGTCAACGACCCCGGCGTCAAGAACATGACCCCAGGCCGGCCAAACGCCTATATGTATGTCGAAGTATTCATGCAGATCGGCATGGTCATCGCCTTTTTCTTCTCCGCTGTCTTCGTCTGCTATATCAACGGCTTTTTGATGAAGCAACGGAAGAAGGAGCTGGGCCTGTACAACATCCTTGGGATGGGCAAGGGGCATATCGCCATCGTGCTGGTTGTGGAGGCGCTGGTTGTCGGTGTGGCAGGCATCGGCGGCGGTCTCCTGGCCGGCGTCCTGCTCCACAAGCTGGTGAGCCTGCTCCTCCACCGGATGGTCAAGCTGCCGGTGCCCTTCGGCTTCTTTGTCTCCTGGAAGGGGATAGCGGGGACGGCCCTGGTGTTCGCGCTGCTGCTCCTCTTTACGCTGCTGCTGAACCTGAACAAGCTCCGGGGCTCCAACCCCATTGAGCTCCTCCGGGGCGGCAATGTGGGCGAGCGGGAGCCCAAGACCCGGTGGCTGCTGACTCTGGTGGGCATTGTGAGCCTGGGGGCGGGCTACTATATCGCTCTTACGACCCAGACCGGCATAGATGCCATCATGATGTACTTTGTGGCGGTGTTCCTGGTGATTGTGGGCACCTACTGCCTGTTTACCGCCGTGAGCATCGCCGTCCTCAAGGCGCTGCGCAGCAACAAGAAATTTTATTATAAGACAAGCCGCTTCATCGGCGTCTCCGGAATGCTCTACCGCATGAAGCAGAATGCCGTGGGCCTGGCCAATATCTGCATTTTGTGTACCATGGTCATGGTTATGCTCTCCGGCACCCTGTCTCTGTACCTGGGGACGGCGGAGGTCATCGAGGAGCAGTATCCCGGCGACATCAACGTCCGGGTGGTCTATAACCCGGACGGCGAGAGCTGGGGCGGCGATGACGAGGAGCCGGGGGAACCCTTTAACCCAGCTCGAATGCTGGAGGTGCAGACCGGCTTTGTGGAGGGCCAGGGCTACAAGGTCCTGGATACCCGGACCTGTTTGGAGCTGGGCTTTGGCGCGGGAGTATTGCCGGATGGCAGCTATACCACCGACCGCTTCACCGAGGGAACCAAGGGCATCGTGACCACTATTACCTGTATCACCGAGGACACCTACACCGCCAGTACCGGCAAGGTGCTGAACCTCGGCCCGGGGGAAACGGCGGCCTACGGTGTAAAGGGCGAGACATTTACAATCCACTGGACTGTGCCGAAGGGGGAGGAGCTGGGGCAAACGACCCTGCAAGTGGTCCATACCCTGAAGGATAATCCCATCTACAGCCCCATGATCACGGATATGGTCACCCTGGTGGTCCCCGACGAGGCGGCGCTCCATGAGCTGTGGGCCCGGCAGGCGGAGGTTTATGGGGATGACCGGTCCTCCATCAACTGGTATGCCTATATCGACCTGGAGAACGCCAGCGAGGCGGACCTGTCGGCACTCCAGGAAACCTACGGGGACTATGTCTACTTTCCTGATGAGTTCTACGCCGGCACCGGCACCTGGCTCTCAAGCTCCTGGGAGCTGAAAAGCGACGGTGAGGCGGATGCCTACGGCATGGCGGGGGGCTTCCTGTTCCTGGGCATCTTCCTGGGATTCATCTTCCTGACGGCCACGGTGCTCATCATCTACTACAAGCAGATCTCCGAGGGCTATGAGGACAAGGAGCGGTTCGAGATCATGCAGAAGGTGGGCCTGAGCCGGGGCGAGGTGAAGAGATCCATCCACAGCCAGATCCTGATGGTGTTTTTCCTGCCCATTGCGGTGGCGTCCATCCATATCGCCTTCGACTTCAATATGGTGGAGAAGCTGCTGACCCTGTTTTACCTGCACAACACGTCCCTGACGGCTATGTGTACCCTGGGTACGGTGCTGGTGTTCTTCGCGGTCTACGGCGCGGTATATTGGATGACAGCCAAAACCTATTACAAAATAGTAGAAAGATAGAACCTTTCGGACGAATGGAGGTGTGGATTTGAAAAAAGTGTTCTGCACGCTGGCCTATCTGTTCCTGCTGCTCCTGCTGGGAGCGGGGATTCTGGCGTCGCTGGCCAAGAACAAGGCGGCCAAGACGGTTTCCAGCGTCCTGCACCGGGACAATCAGGTATGAGAATAAGGGGGACGGCATCCGCCGTTCCCCTGTTTTTTTGCCGTTTTTAGCCGTTGTGGAATCTTCGGCTTGTGTATAAAGTTTCCATGTGGTACAATATGTTGGAATTTGCAGAGGGGGAGGAGAACGATGGGAGAGAGCTGGCGTATGACTGTCTGGGGCGTCCGGGGTTCCAATCCGACGCCGGAGGCGGATTTTTTGGGATACGGGGGGAATACCTCCTGCTTTTCCGTGGACTGTGGGGGGACCCTGGCGGTCTTTGACGCCGGGAGCGGGCTGACCGGGCTGGGGGAGTATATGGCCCGGCCTGGCGGCCCCCGGCGGGCGGATATCTTCCTCAGCCACCTGCATCTGGACCATGTGCAGGGGCTGGTTTCCTTCCGCCCCTTCTTTTTCCCCTCCAAGGAGGTCCACCTCTATGGGCGGCCCGGTCTGCGGGAGTCGCTGGAGCGGCTGCTGTCTCCGCCCTGGTGGCCGGTGGGGCTGGCGAATTTCTCGGCGGAGGTACAGGTCCATGAGATGTGCCCCGGCGGAGCGGTCTCCCTGCCCGGCGGCGAGAGGGCGGAGGCTATGGAGGGCCGCCACCCCGACGGCTGCTTCTACTACCGCCTGGAGGGCGGCGGAAAGCGGGTGGTTTATGCTCTGGACTGCGAGCCGGATGGGGAGATGGCCCGGCAGCTGGCGGATTTCGCCCGGGGGGCGGACCTGCTGGTGTGGGACGCCAACTTTGTGGAGGAGGACCTCAAGCCGGGCTGGGGCCACTCCACCTGGCGGCAGGGACTGGACATCGCCCGGGGGGCAGGTATCAAGCGGGTCCTGATGGCCCACTACGCCGGGAGCTATGACGACAGATTTCTCAGAGGCCAGGAGGCGCTGGCCAGGGAGGCCTCCGGCAGTGTATATTTTGCGAGGGAAGGATTGGTGATGGAGCTGTGAGACAGGAAGAGATGCGGAAGGTGCTGGAGGTGGGGGTGCTCCTCTCGTCGGAGCGGAGCCTCCCCAGGCTGCTGGAGAAGATCCTCTCCTGCGCCATGGAGCTGGCCCGCTGCGACGCGGGGACGCTGTATCTGCTGGACGGGGACGCGCTGCGGTTCAAGATCATGCGCAACGACACCATGGGCGTCCGCCAGGGCGGGGACGGGCGGGACCCGGAGCTGCCGCCGGTGCCCATGGAGCCGGGGAATGTATGCGCTCTGGCCCTTCTGGAGGAGCGGACCATCCGCATTGCGGATGTCTACAACTGCCCGGACCACGACTTCTCCGGCCCCCGGCGGTACGACGCTCAGACCGGCTACCGCACCCAGTCCATGCTGGTGGTGCCCATGCGGAGCCGGGAGGGAAAGCGGCTGGGGGTCATCCAGCTGCTCAACGCCATGGATGAGGACGGGCAGGTCTGCGCCTTTTCGGAGGAGATGGTCCTGGTGCTGGAGTCCATCGCCTCCCAGGCCGCCATTACGATTTTGAACGTGCGGTACTTAAAGCAGGTCAGGAGCCTGCTGGACTCCTTTGTGGAGCTGACGAGCCGGGCCATTGACGAGCGCACGCCCTACAACGTGGCCCACTCCCGGCGGATGGCGGCCTGCGGCGGGGCGTTCTGGGACTGCCTGGCGGAGCGCACCGGGGACAGGGAGCGCTTCTCCCGGGAGCGGAAGGAGGAACTGCGCATGAGCACCCTCCTCCACGACATCGGCAAAATGACCACCCCCCTGGAGGTCATGGACAAGGCTGAGCGGCTCTCGCCCCTGCAAAAGGAGGCGCTCCGGGCCCGGCTGGAGAAGATCGGACTGTTGGCAAGGATTGCCCGGCTGGAGGGCCGGATGTCCGATACAGAGGAGGCGGAGACCGCCCGGCGCCTGAAGGAGGCGGGGGCGTTTATAGAAGAAATCAGCAGGGCCGGCTTCCTCACTGACGAGAAGCTGGCGGGACTGGAGGAGCTCCGGCCCCTGGCCTATATAGATGCGGACGGCCGGGAGCAGCCTTGGCTGACGGGGGAGGAGCTTGAGATGCTCTCTATCCGGAAGGGGACCCTCTCGGCGGAGGAGCGGAGGGTCATGGAGGACCATGTGACGGTGACGGACAAACTGCTGGAGCCCCTGGACTTCCCGGAGGAGCTGTCCCATGTGCGCCCCTGGGCCGCCGCCCACCACGAGCTGCTGGACGGGAGGGGATACCCCAACCATCTGAAGGGGGAGGAGATCCCCCTGGAGGTGCGTGTGCTCACGATCCTGGACATCTTTGACGCCATGGTGGCCGACGACCGGCCCTACAAGCGGGGGATGGCCCCGGAGAAGGCCTTGTCCATCCTGAAAAACCGGGCGGAGAAGGACGGGGACCTGGACGCGGGGCTGGTGAACTTGTTCATCGAGAGCGGCTGCTGGCAGGCATTCTATAATAAGAGGGAGGAGCGTACCCATGAAGCTTAAAAAACGCGTTTTGGCGCTGACCCTGGCGGCGAGCCTGCTGCTGGGCGGCTGCGGCGGCGGACTGAAGGCCGCCACGATGCACCTGCGGAAAACAACGGGGGAGGTCTGGGTGTCCGATGAGAAGGCCAAGGACGTGCCTCTGGCAGAGGATCTGGGGCTGTACAGTGGCTATCGGGTGGATACCTGGGCCGAGAGCTACGCCTGGATCGACCTGGATGCGGTGAAGCTCACGAAAATGGATGCGGACAGCCAGGTGGAAATTGAGAAGGAGGGCAAGGACCTGGAGATCCTGGTCAAGTCTGGCAGCATCTTCTTCAACGTCACCGAGCCTCTGGCGGAGGACGAGACGATGACCATCCGGACGGCGGACCTGCTGGTGGGCATCCGGGGAACCTGCGGCTGGGTGGACGCGGAGAAGAAGCAGGCGGCTCTGCTGGAGGGC
>JAAWHO010000116.1 GCA_022795905.1 Oscillospiraceae bacterium | reverse complement strand
ACGTGCTGAGGCCGCACCAGAAAAACAGCTCCATAAAGTGGGGATTCTTGGGCTTCGTCTTCCTCAAAACAAACTGGGTCCCCAGTATCATCAGGATGCCATAGCCGATATCGGCCATCATCATGCCGAAGAAGAGGATGAAGAACGGCGCCATCAGCGGGTTGGGGTCCACCCCGTCGTAGGCCGGCAGGGAGTACATCTCCGTCACCGTATTCATACAGCGGGTAAAAATATTGTTTTTGAGCTTGATAGGTACCTGAGGATACTCCTCCGGCTCCGGCTCCGTCAGCTCCCAGGCGCACTCAAAGCCCGCCAGGACCTTCTTGAGCTTCTCCGTCTCCTCCACAGGCGACCAGCCGTCCAGATAGACGATGCTTCCGCCGGTGAGCAGCCGCTCCTTGGCGTCCTCCTTGCTCTCGTACTGCCGCAGCCGGTCCACGCAGACCTGGAGCTCCTCCCGAGCGCTTCCGAGAGCCCGGATGGCCTCCTCCTCCTTCTGCCGCTGGTCCTGAAGCTTCTTGCTCTCCAGCTCCAGGGCCCGGAGATTTTCCTTCACCGTGCCCTTGAGCTCCTTGAGCTGGGCGAAGCTGAACCCGAAGCCCCGCAGGGCCTCCAGCGCCGCCTGCTCCGACGCCCTGTGGACCAGGACCTCCAGGCAGTGCTGCTCCCGGTCGGTAGACAGCAGCTTCACCTCCGCGTCCGCCGCCTCGGCCACCGCGCCGCTCAGCGCGCTGAAATCAACAGAATTCGGCACGCTGCCCAGCAGCACGGACACCGTCCGGGTCCCCTTCTCCTCCAGGGGAAGATCGTAGCTCTCCCAGGGGCGCAGGGCCAGCCTGTCGGCCTCCAGCCGGGTCTCCCGGGCGGCCAGCTGGCCGAGCTCCTTGGCCCGGCCGTTGATGTCCCGGGCCTTCTCCAGAGCGGCGGCTATGGCCTTCTCGTCCAGCAGCTCGCTCTCCCGGATGGTCCCCCGGGCGGTGAACATCCCGCCCTTATAGGGGGCGACCTTCGCCAGAACCTCCAAAGCCTGGCGGAACTCCCCCGCCTGGCTCTTCAGCTCCGGCAGGTGACCGGCGTCCCGGTGGAGAAGCCGGGCCCAGTCCTCGTCGGCCAGATACGACGTCGGCTCGCTCAGCTCCACGCAGCCCGCGTGGAGCAGGCGGTCGAGCAGCGCGTCCCGGTCCTGGGCAAGGGCGATAAGCCGGAGGCGCTGCATTTTGACAATGGACATTACCTCTCTACCACCCTTTCTAAGATCGCTTCCACCGCCCTGCCCATGCGCTTGCCGGCCTGTGCCTTCAGCGCCGCGCAGTCCTCAGCGGCCTTTGCCAGAATCGCTTCCCGCCGCTTGGCGGCCTCCGCCTGTGCCCGCTCCATGGCCGCCGCGTTCTCGCCCCTGGCCTTTTCAGCGCCAGCCTTCAAAAGCTCCCGGCCCTCTCGCTCCGCGTCCGCAGCCAGCTTCTGGGCCCGGGCTCTGGCGTCAGATTTCTCCTGCTCCATGCCCTCCTCTATCTTGCGAATTTGGGTAATCGCTTCTAACGACAATGCTCTCACCTCTTTCCCCTCTCAAGGATTGTGTCCCCCGCCGTTCCCTGCACCGAGACCAGGGCCCGGGCAGAAAATGCTGCGAAAAAGCACACAGGGATACATATATTATTTTAGCACACCCGGATGAGATTTTCCAACTGTTTATGAAGATTTCTCCATTTTTTACACTTCGCAATATTTTTTTCGGTGAGTTTTTCGTTTTTTTGTCACATATGAACAGGATTTGTCTGGAAGCAAGTCCCCCGCGGGGCAGATTGGGCCGCCGCGGGGGACTTGCTGGGATATTTTCCCTGTTTTTACTCCGCCAGGCACCAGCTGCCCTCCGCCGGGAGAGCGGCGGCAGACGCCACCAGCACCAGGTCCGGACAGGGGCCCTCCCCTGCCGCCGCCTCCAGCTGGAGCCGGGCTGTCCCCGGGTCCGCCGCGGCGGTATAGACAGCGTCCGCCAGGGGCGCGAAGGCCGTCAGGCTCTGCCCGGAGTCGGCTCCGCTGCCCGCCAGGAGCAGCGTCTCGTCCAGGGCCAGGGACACCCGGGCGCCGTAGGGCTCCAGGGCCTGGCGCAGCTCCGTCAGGAACAGGGTCAGGGCCTCCGTTTTGCCCAGGGTGTTTTTCGAATAGTCGATCTTCTGAAGCTTGCCCTCCACGGGGTAGGACACATCGTCCAGCAGCACCTCGTCAAAGCCCATCTGGGCGCACTCCACCGCCAGGGCGATGACGTACCGCCGGGCCTCCGCCTTGTCCGGGTCCAGCCAGTGGTCGCTGTTGCCGCTGTACCAGACGTAGCCGTTCTTCTGACAGATGGCGGCCTCCGCCATATTGGCAAAGGCGTAGCTGTTGTCGTGGAAGCAGCCCAGCCGGGCCACGGCATAGACCTCCGTACCCTCGCACAGGGCCTTGACAGTCTCCATATCCGGCCCGCCGGCGGTCAGGGCGGCCGCAATGGCCTCCCCGGAGGCGTAGTTCACCCCGCCGGTCCGGTCCCGGGCGGTCCAGACGAAGCCGCCGGCCCCCGCCGCCTCCACCTGCGCCGCCAGAGCGGCCGGGTCCGCCGGCAGCTGGGCCAGGGCCACCAGCCTGCGCTCCACCGCCGCCGGCGCCTGGGGCTCCTCCGGCGCCGGCGCCTCGCCCTCGCCGTCACCCTCGCCCTCGATGATGAGCTCGATCTCGGGCCCCTCGTCCGCGGGCTCCGGCTCCGCAGGCTGGGGGGCCGGCCGGAAAAAGACCGGCAGGTTCAGCTCGATGCTCTTCTCCAGGAAGGGCAGGTCCAGACGCATTCCCCCGTCGTCGGTATACGTCACATATTGCAGCGCCAGCATAAAGGCACAAGCCGCCAGCAGAATCAAAATCAGCACAGCGGCAGCCAGACCCTTGAGCAGACCGCCCCGCCCCCGATAGCTCTGATATCCCTTGGTCGCCATACGAGTCCTCCTTAACGATGGGAAGTCGTCCAAAACATTGCTATTTTACATTACCACAAGAGGCGGGAGAAATGCAATACGATTCTTGGACACAAGCGGAAAATGTGGAAAACCGCCGGGCGCTCCCGGGGAGGGGCCGGCGGTTTTGGCTGTCATTTTTCCAGAGCCATCATCTTCTCCACCCGGCGCTGGTGCCGCCCGCCCTCAAACTCATAGGTGAGAAAGGCGGTGACAATCTCCCGGGCCAGGTTGGGGCCCACGGCCCCCGCGCCCATGGCCAGCACGTTGGCGTTGTTGTGCCGCCGGGTCATCTGGGCGCTCCAGGGCTCGCTGCACAGGGCGCAGCGGATGCCGTCGATCTTGTTGGCGGTGATGGACACGCCGATGCCGGTGGTACAGATGACGATGCCCCTCTCGCAGCTCCCGTCCGCCACCGCCCGGGCCGCCGGGGCGGCATAGTCGGCATAGTCGCAGCTGTCATGGCTGTTACAGCCGTAGTCAGTGACCTCGTGGCCCTGTTCCACCAGCCAGGCCCGCAGCTCGTCCTTCAAATCCACGCCGCCGTGGTCTGCCGCCATTGCGATTTTCATAGTCTCTTCCCCCTATTTTTTGAATTTGTCGAAGAAGCTCTTCCGCTCCTTGTAGTTGTTCTCCTTCAGGGTTTCGCTGAATTTCTTCAGGGCCTCCTTCTGCTCCCGGTTGAGGTTGCGGGGGGTCTCGATGTAGACGGTGACGTACTGGTCCCCCCGGCCTCTCCCGTTGACGCTGGGGATGCCCTTCCCCCGCAGGCGGAAGGTGGACCCGGTCTGGGTGCCCTCGGGGATGTCGTACTTGACCTTGCCGTCGATGGTGGGGATTTCCAGCTCGCCCCCCAGCACCGCCTGGGTGAAGGTGATGGGCGCGTCGCAGAACACGTCGGTGCCCTCCCGCCTAAAGAGCTGGTGGGGCCGCACCGTCACCACGATCTGGAGGTCGCCGGCGGGGCCGCCGTTCTTCCCGGCGTTGCCCTGGCCCCGCAGGGAGATGATCTGCCCGTCGTCGATGCCCGCCGGGACGTTGATTTTAATGGTTTTCTTCCTCCGCACCTGGCCGGAGCCGCCGCAGTCCTTGCAGGGGGAGGCGACAATCTTCCCCTTCCCGCCGCACTTGGGGCAGGGCCCGGTGGTGGCGAAGACGCCCATGGGGGTCTGCCGCCGCTGCTGGACGGTGCCGGTGCCGCCGCAGGCGGTACAGGTTTCCGGGCTGGTGCCCGGGGCCGCGCCGGTGCCCTTGCAGGTCCCGCACTGCTCCACCCGCTCCACCGTGACCTCCCGCTCGCAGCCGAAGGCCGCCTCCTCGAAGCTCACGGTGACGCCCATGCGCAGGCTCTCGCCCCGCTGGGGGCCGTTGCGGGTCCTGGCGCCGCCGCCGAAGCCCCCGCCGAAGAAGCTGCCGAAGATATCCCCCAGGTCCCCGAAGTCGAAGCCGCCCTCGAAGCCTCCTCCATAGCCGCCGCCCCCGCCGTAGCTGGGGTCCACGCCGGCAAAGCCGAACTGGTCGTACCGGGCCTTTTTGTCCTTGTCGCTGAGGACCTCGTAGGCCTCGTTGATCTCCTTGAACCGGGCCTCGGCCTCTTTGTCCCCGGGGTTCAGGTCCGGGTGGTTCTCCTTGGCCAGCTTCCGGTAGGCCTTTTTGATTTCCGCGTCCGTGGAGCTCTTGCTGACCCCCAGGACCTCGTAATAATCACGTTTGTTCTCTGCCATTCCCTACTCACATCCAATCTCCGAAAACGTTCCAAATGGGGCGGAGAACTCCTCCCCGTCCCATCGGAACATTTTATGCCGGTTATTTGTTCTCGCCGTCCTCATCGACCACCTTGTAGTCGGCGTCGTAGTACTGCTGTCCGCCGGCTTCACCGCCGGGCTGGCCGCCCATGTCAGGGCCTGCGCCGCCCTGGGGGCCGGCCTGCTGGTAGAGCTTCTCGCTGACGGCGAAGAATGCCTGCTGGAGGGCCTCGGTGTCCGCCTTGATGGCGGCAATGTCGTCGCCCTTGAGGGTTTCCTTGAGCTTATCCACAGCCGCCTGGACAGGGGCCTTCTCGCTCTCGGGGAGCTTGTCGCCCATCTCGCTCAGGGCCTTCTCTGCCTGGTAGACCATCTGGTCCCCGGCGTTCCGGGCCTCCACGGCCTCCTTGATTCTGGCGTCCTCGGCGGCGTACTGCTCCGCCTCCTTGACGGCCTTCTCGATATCCTCCTTGGACATATTGGTGGAGGAGGTGATGGTGATATGCTGCTCGGTGCCGGTGCCCAGGTCTTTGGCGGAGACGTTGACAATGCCGTTGGCGTCGATATCGAAGGTCACCTCGATCTGGGGCACGCCCCGGCGGGCCGGCGCGATGCCGTCCAGGTGGAAGCGGCCCAGGCTCTTGTTGGCCGCGGCCATCTCCCGCTCGCCCTGG
>JAAWHO010000115.1 GCA_022795905.1 Oscillospiraceae bacterium | reverse complement strand
GGTGGAGATCTGCTGGCTGACCTCGCTGGCGGGCATGAGCACCTCCGCCATGGACACCCGGTAGTTCTCCATGAAGAACACCTGGAGCTTATCCTTGCAGATGGGGTCGTTGTTGACCTGGTCGGCCAGGGAGTTGATCAGGCGGATGATCCGCTTGGCCACCGCGTAGCCCGGCGCGGCCTTGGCCCCAAAGAGGAAGGTGTGGGGCCGCAGCTCCATGTTGGGGTTATCCCGCAGCTGGAGGTACAGGTGGACAATGTGCATGACGTTGAGCAGCTGGCGCTTGTACTCATGGAGCCGCTTCACCTGGACATCGAAGATGGCGTCGGTGTTGACGATGACGCCCTGCTCCCGCTTGGCAAACTTGGCGAAGGCCAGCTTGTTGGCGTGCTTGATCTGCCCCAGCCGGGTGAGGACCTCCTTGTCCTTGGCAAACTTATCCAGCTTGGGCAGGGCCGTGCCGGGGTGGCGCAGGTAGTCGTCCCCGCCGGTGAGATCCCGGATCAGACTGTCCAGACCCGGGTTGATCTCTGCCAGCCAGCGGCGGTGGTCGATGCCGTTGGTGACGTTCTTGAACTTGCCCGGCTCCATGCCGCAGGCGTCCTTGAACACGTCGTTGCGCAGAATATCACTGTGGAGGGCGGACACGCCGTTGACGGCGATGCCGCCGGCGATGCACAGGTTGGCCATGCGGACCTCCCCATCCCAGATAACGGCCATGTTCCGGGTCTTAGCCTCGTCGTGGTAGAACTCCTCCACCCGTACCTGCCACCGGCGGGCGATCTCGCAGAGGATCTGCCAGATCCGGGGCAGCAGGGTCTTCATCAGGTCCTGGGGCCAGCGCTCCAGGGCCTCAGCCAGCACGGTGTGGTTGGTGTAGGCCACAGAGTTGGCGGTGATGTGCCAGGAGGTCTCCCAGTCCAGGCCGGCGTCGTCCATGAGAATCCGCATCAGCTCCGGGATCACCAGGGCCGGGTGGGTGTCGTTGATCTGGATGACGTTCTTCTCGTGGAAGTTGGCCACCGTGCCGTAGGCCTGGATGTGCTTGCGGACGATGGACTGGACGGTGGCGGAGACAAAGAAGTACTGCTGCCGCAGCCGCAGGCTCTTGCCCTCGTAGTGGTTGTCCTCGGGGTAGAGGACCTTGGCGATGGCCTCGGCCATGGCCCGCTCCTCGCCGGCCCGGAGGTAGTCGCCCTGGTTGAAGGCGCTCATGTCAATGGGGGTGGGGCTCTTGGCGTCCCACAGCCGCAGGGTGTTGGTGTGCTTGGTGTCGAAGCCGGCAACGGACATATCGCAGGGCACGGCCAGCACCCGGGTATACCCCTCGTTGACCACATGAAGCCGGTCGCCGTCCCAGAACTCCCGGAGCGTGCCGCCGAAGTGGACCTCCTCCACCTCATCGGGCTTGGGAATGAGCCAGGCGTCGCCCTGGTCCTTCCAGTTGTCGGGGAGCTCCATCTGCTGGCCGTCCACGATCCGCTGACGGAAGATGCCCAGCTCGTAGCAGATGGAGTAGCCGCAGGCGGGGATCTCCAGGGTGGCCAGGCTGTCCATATAGCAGGCCGCCAGACGGCCCAAGCCGCCGTTGCCCAGGCCCGCGTCCGGCTCCATGTCAAAGATGTGGGCGGGCTTGAACCCCATATCCTCCAGGGCGGCCCGCATGGGCTCCAGCACCCCTAAGTTGTAGGCGTTCTTCATCAGGCTCCGGCCCATGAGGAACTCCAGGGACATATAGTGAACCTGCCGCAGCTGCTTCTTGCGGATCTTGGAGCGGGTGTCCACGGCGTTGATGCTCATCCGGTCCCGCAGGACCATGGCGCAGGCCTTCATGACGCTGCCCTCGTCAGCCTCCTCCACATCGCAGCCAAAGTTGATGCGCAGCTTGTCGGCAATCGCCTGCTTCATGGAATCCTTGGTAAATTTCTCCATAATCGCTTCTCCTTTTTATCCGGAATGAAAGCGGGGGCCCCTCCGGGCGCCCCCGCCCTGAATACAGTGGTCCTCTCAGCCTCAGCCGCAGATGGACTTATAGATCTCGTGGTAGGAATTGGCGCTGTTAGCCCAGCTGAAGTCCTCCGCCATGCCGGTCTTGCGCAGCTTCTTAAAGGCGGTGGGGTTATTGTAGTACAGGTCCACCGCCTGGCGGATGACATAGAGCATATCGCCGCTGTTGTAGTCGGCGAAGGTGAAGCCGTTGCCCGCGCCGCACCACGCCTCGTAGGGGTGGACCGTGTCCTTCAGACCGCCGGTCTCCCGGACAATAGGCACCGTGCCGTAGCGCATGGCGATCATCTGGGCCAGGCCGCAGGGCTCGCTCTTGGAGGGCATCAGCAGCAGGTCCGCGCCGGCGTAAATAGCGTTGGCCAGGTTCTCGTTGTAGCCCCGGTACAGGCCCATGCGGCCGTCGTACTGCTTGCGCTTCTGCTCGAAAAACTGCTCGTAGTTCCAGTCGCCGCTGCCCAGCACCACAAACTGGCAGTTGAGGTCCATCATCTGATCAAACACCTGGCCGATGAGGTCCAGACCCTTGTGGCTGACCAGGCGGCTGACGATGCCGATGATGGGCACGTCGGGGTCCGCCGTCAGGTGCATCTGCTCCTGGAGCCAGGCCTTGTTCTTGGCCTTGCCGGCCATATTCTTGGCGCTGAATTTGTGCTGGATACCCGTGCCCTTGGACGGGTCGTAGCGCTCCATATCAATGCCGTTGAGCACCCCGTGGAGCTTGCCGGCGTTGCGCTCGATGACCGACTGCATCCCGTGGGCGAAGAAGGCGTGGCGCAGCTCCTGGGCGTAGGTGGGACTCACCGCCGTAATGGCGTCGCAGACCATCAGCGCGCCCTTGAGAAGGTTCACGTCCCCGTCCATGGCAATGGTGCCGTCGGCAAACCAGCCGGGGGCCAGGCCGAACAGGTCCTCCAGGGTCTCCTTGCCGTAGCGGCCCTGGTACTCCACGTTGTGGATGGTGAACACGGTCTTGATGCCCCGCACGCCGGGCCAGCGCACGCACTCGTCCTTGAGGTAAATGGGGACCAGGGCGGTTTGCCAGTCGTTGCAGTGGATGACCTCCGGCATGAACTCCAGGGAGGGCAGCAGGGCCACGATGGCCCGGGAGAAGAAGCCGAAGCGCTCGCCGTCGTCGTAGTGGCCGTAGAGCGCGTCCCGCTTGAAGTAGTACTCGTTGTCCACGAAGTACCAGATGACCCCGTCCTTCTCCAGCCGGAACAGGCCGCAGTACACCCGCCGCCAGCCCAGGGGCACCTCGATATTGCGTACAAAGGTCATTTCATTCTTCCAGCCGTCCGCGACCCGCTGGTAGAGGGGGACGATGACCTCCACCTCGTCCCCGGATGCCGCCAGGGCCTGGGGAAGACTCCCCGCCACGTCGGCCAAGCCGCCGGTTTTGCAGAATGGCACCGCCTCGGACGCGGCAAACAGAATTTTCATGAGGGAAAAACCTCCTTAAAATATCCGGATAACTTATCACAGTATAGCGCAAAATCCCTTGGATGTAAAGCCTTCTTATGGAAAACTTCAATTCGCAAAATGCTCCTGGGAATCAGAAATCTCTTGTAGGAGACGGATAGTATCCGCCCCTGCAAAATTGCGCATTCCCGGGCGAAGCATCCCGATGCGCCGTTTTCCAGGAAAAGAATCTAAAAAAACCAGCGGGCCCCGCCCTGCGGAGCGGGCCCCGCCCTGCGGAGCGGGGCCCGCAAAAGCCGTATCGGATGGTCAGATCCTGGCGCCCTTTGCGATGGCCAGGGGGTACTCCCCGTGGCCCATGAGGGTGCGTCCCTCACTGACGGATACGTGCTTGTCGGCGATAACGTGGTGGAGCACCGCGTCCCGGCTGATGACGGTGTCCTGCATGAGGATGCAGTCCTTCACCTCCGCGCCCTTGGCCACGGACACGCCGTGGAAGATGACGGAGTTTTCCACCGTGCCCTCGATGGTGCAGCCGTCGGACACAAGGCAGTTGCAGCAGGTGCCGGCGGGGTCCACGTAGGTGGACGCGTCGTTGCGCTCCTTGGTGTGGATGGGCCGGTTGGCGGGGAAGAGCTCCCGGCGGATGGCGGGGTCCAGCAGGGCCATGTTGTGGATGTAGTAGCCCTTCAGGGTGTGGATCTGGGCGGCGTAGCCGTCCCAGACGTAGCCCTGGATATTCAGGGTATTGACCATCCCCTGGAGCACGGCGCCCCGGAAGCTGGTCAGGTCGTGGCTCATGCACTCGTCCACCAGCTTCAGCAGCAGCTCCTTGGAGAGAACGTAGATCTCCAGGGCGCGGCGGCAGCCGGTGGGGTCGTTGAGGGGGAAGAGGGTGTCGGTGATCCGGCCCTCGTCATTGACGCGGAAGTAGGTGGCGTCGGCGGGGCCGCTGACGTTGCTGGAGCACACGGCGGTGATGTCCGCGCCGGAGGCCAGATGGGCCTGATAGACCTCCTGGAGGGGGATGTTGATGATGAGGTCGCTGTCGGCCAGCACCACATGGGACTGGCGGATATCCTCCAGGTAGGAGCGCACGCCGGCCAGGGCCTCCAGCTTGCCCCGGAACTCCCCGCCGCCGCGGATCTGCTCGTTGGCGAAGGGGGGCAGCAGGCGCAGGCCGCCGTGGGTGCGGCTCAGATCCCAGTCCTTGCCGGAGCCCAGGTGGTCCAGCAGGCTCTGGTAGTTGCCCTGAAGCACCACGCCCACGTCGGTGATCCCGGCGTTGACCATGCTGCTGAGGATAAAGTCGATAATGCGGTAGCGCCCCGCGTAGGGGACGGAGGCGGGCATCCGGTTTGCCGTCAGATCCCGCAGGTCGTTGCGCTTCTCGTAGGAGAAAATGATACCATGCAAGCCTTTCATCTGGACACCTCCTTATGGTCGCGGTTGAGCATGGAGTTGGGGGCGACGGTCTCGCCGGCGGCAATGGACGCCCCGGGACCCAGCACCGTGATGCCCCACTTGTCCGGGTCCTCGGCGCTCTCGGGGGTGTCGCCCACCTGGGCGCCGGCGGCAATGGACGCGTTCTCGCCTACGATGGCGTAGCGCACCACGGCGCCCCGCCCCACAGTGACGCCGGGCATGAGCACGGAGTACTGGACCTGGGCCCCCTCCTCGATGCGCACGCCGTGGGAGAGGACGGAGTTCATCACCGTGCCCTCCACCTCACAGCCCTGGGTGACCACGCTGTGCTCCACCAGGGAGGTCTTGCCGATGTAGGCCGGGGGCTCGCTGGGCAGGCGGGCGTAGATGGGCCAGCTGCTCTCCAGCAGATCCAGATCCCCCCGGCTGAGCATATCCATGTTGGCGTCCCAGAGGCTCTCCAGGGTGCCCACGTCCTTCCAGTAGCCGTCAAACCGGTAGGCGATCATCTTCTCCCCGGCGCCGAGCATATTGGGGATGATGTTCTTGCCGAA